>JBPOHC010001116.1:0-10625 GCA_052035985.1 Myxococcota bacterium
TCGAGCTCGACGCGCAGCACCGGGAGCCCGGTCACCTGCTCGATCGAGACATCCGCGCTCCCCGGGATCGTGCGCAAGATGCGCTCGACGCGCTCGGCCGCCTCGCGCAGCTCCTCCAGGTCGTCGCCGAAGACCTTCACGCCGAGGTCGGCGCGCACGCCCGCGACCATCTCGTTGACGCGCATCTCGATGGGCTGCGTAAACACCATGCGCATGCCGGGCAGGTCGGAGAGCTCGGTCTGCATCGCGCGGACGAGCTCCTCTTGCGTGCGCGCGCGTCGCCACCGCGCTCGGTCGCGGAGCGTCACGAAGACATCCGAGAGCTCGACGCCCATGGGGTCCGTCGCGACCTCCGCGGTGCCGGTCCGAGTCCAGACCCGCTCGACCTCGTCGGGGAACGCCGCGAGGAGCGCCCGCTCGATGCCCGATCCGTAGCGAGCGGACTCGTCGAGGTCGACGCTCGCGAGGCGCACCGTGTTGATCACGATCGTGCCCTCCGAGAGCCGCGGCACGAACTCGGCGCCGAGCCGCGTCGCGAGGAACGCGCCGTTCAGGACGAGGAGGAGGGCCGCCGCGAGCACGAGCGCGCGCCACCGCAGCGCCCCGGCGACGACGGGCCGGTAGCCGCGCTTCGCCTGGCGCACGAGCCACGGCTCGGCGTGGGCGACGCCTTTGCGGAAGACGAGGCTCGTCACGGCCGGCACATAGGTCAGCGAGAGCACCATCGAGCCCGCGAGCGCGAAGAGCACGGTGAGCGCCATAGGGCGGAAGAGCTTGCCCTCCACACCCGTGAGCGCGAGGACGGGCAGGTAGACGATCGCGATCACGAGCTCGCCGAAGAGCGTCGCGCGGCGGACCTCGAGCGCCGCGTCGCGCACGACCTCGCGCACCGGGCGATGCGGGCTCTCCCCCAGGCGCCGGATCGCGTTCTCGACCGAGATGATGGAGCTGTCGACCACGAGGCCGAAGTCGATCGCGCCCAGGCTCATGAGGCTCCCCGCGACCCCCGCCTCGACCATGGCCGAGAACGCGAAGAGCATCGAGAGCGGGATGACGGAGGCGACGACGAGGCCCGCGCGGGCGCTGCCGAGGAACGCGAAGAGCACCGCGACGACCAGGATCGCCCCTTCGAGGAGGTTCGTGCGCACCGTGTGGAGCACGTGATCGACGAGCGCCCGGCGGTCGTAGACCACCTCGACCTCGATCCCGGGCGGGAGCGTCCGACGTGCCTCTTCGAGCCGAGCGCGGAAGGCAGCGGCGACCTCACGGCTGTTCTCGCCGAGGAGCATGAAGCCCAGGCCCAGCACCGCCTCCCCTCGCCCTTGCGCCGTCACGGCCCCGCGGCGCACCTCCGCGCCTTCGACGACCGCGGCCACGTCGCGCACGCGGATGGGCACACCGCCCTCGGCGCCGACGACGACCCCCTCCACGTCGCGGAGGGTCGTGAGGAGCGCGATGCCCTGAACGAGCGTGGCCTCCCCCGACTGCACGATCCGCCCGCCGCCCTCGGTGCCGTGGCTCCATCGCAGCGCGTCGGCCACGTCCTGAAGCGTGAGCCCTCGGCGGCGAAGTTCGACGGGGTCGACGCGAACCTCGACGCGCCGCTCCTCGCCGCCCCAGGCGTTCACCTCGGCGATGCCCCGCACGGACCTGAGCTGCGGCCGCAAGATCCAGTCGTGCACCGTGCGCAGCTCGGCGAGGGACCTCCCGCGGCCCGTCACCAGATAGTGGACGACCTCGCCCAGACCCGTCGCCGCGGGGCCGATGCCGGGGCGGCCGATCCGCTCCGGGACTCGCACCGAACCGATGCGCTCTCCGACGACCTGGCGCGCGCGGTAGAGGTCGGTGCCGTCCTCGAAGAGGGCGGTGACCTGTGAGAGACCGAACTTCGAGAGCGAGCGCACCTCGACGAGGCCCGGCAGCCCGGAGAGCGACTGCTCGACGGGGAAGGTCACGAGCCGCTCGATCTCTTCGGGCCCGAGCGCGGGCGCGACCGTGTTCACCTGCACCTGGACGGGGGTGGTGTCGGGGAAGGCATCGACGGGCAACCGACTGAGCGACCACGCCCCGAAGACCGCGACGAGGAGGGTGACGGTGATCGTCGCGAGCCGATGCCGGAGCGAGAGGTCGATGATGCGAGCGAGCACGCGCGTCAGCCCTCGTCGTCGCAGCAGCCCGCGCCGATGCTCTCTCGCAGGAGCTCGGTCTTGAGCTCGAAGCTCCCCGTCGTGACGACGCGCTCCCCCGCCTCGACGCCGCGGGCGAGCTGCGCCTCACGCGCGGTGCGCCGCGCGACCTCGACAACCCTCGCCTCGTAGGCGACCGGCGAGCGCGCGATGAACACCACGTCCTCTTCGCGCACGCGCTGAAGCGCGTCCCTGGGCACGACGACGCCCGCGCTCGACGCGCCGACCGTGATCCGCGCGCGGCCGAAGGCGTTGGCCCTGAGCGCGCCGTCGGCGTTCCGAAGTTCGGCGCGCGCCTGCACCGTGCGAGTGTGAGGGTCGACCACGGGAGAGAGCCACGTGAGCGCGGCCTGGAAGGGCGTCGCGATCCCCTCCATCTCGATCGTGACGCTCTGCCCGACGCGGAGGCGCGGCGCATCGGTGTCCGGCACGTCGAGCAGGGCCCAGAGCGTCGAGAGGTCGGCCACTTCGACGAGCACCTCCTCGGCGGTGACCTGCTGGCCCACGCTCACCGCGCGCCGCACGACGACGCCCGCGCGCGGGGCGAGGATCCGAACGACGCGGCCCGCGCCGGCGCCCGTCGCAACGCTCGAGGCCCGCATGGATTCGAGGTCGGCCCGCGCCGCAGCGAGCGAGGTCTCGGCCGCTTCGATCTCGGCGCGCGTGCCGGCGCCCGCCGCCTGGACCTCCCGCGCCCGTCGGAGCGCCACCTCCGCGTTCGCGAGCCGGACCTGCCTCGCGAGCAGATCCGCGCGCGTCGCCGCCGCGGCGGGGCTGTCGAGGGTGGCGAGGACGGATCCTGCGTGGATGGTCGCGCCGAGGTCGACCGCCACGGTGCGCACGACCCCCGCGACCCGCGCCGAGACGCGGGCGAGACGACTCGGATCGAAGTCGAGGCGAACGGGCACCGAGACCTCGTCGGCGAGCGCGCGCCCCTCGGCCGGAACGGTCTCGACGCCGACGCGTTCCGCGACGACGGGGCGCGCGAAGCGCACGACGGTCCCGGAGGTGACGCCTGCGCTCCCGTCCTGCGCCGAGGGCGTCGCCGGGTGCTCGTCGGGAGAGGCGGGAGCGCGAGGGCGCGGCGGCGCGACGCCCTGTCGTTGGAGCTCGGGGTGGCAGAGTACGCACTGCGAGTCGGGGACGCCGTGCTCCTCGCACCAGTCGTGGCGAGCGCGGAACTGCGGGACGAGCTCGGCGTTGCAGCGCGTGCACTCGGACTCGGGCACGCCGTGGGTCGTGCACCAGTCGCCGGGGTGGGCCGCCGGGCCGCCCTTGAACGTCTGGGCCGGTGTTGCCGACGGCGCCGAAGGTCGCTCGGTCGACTTGCGGGAGCAGGACGCGGTGACGAACACGATGGCGAGGAGGGCAAGCGCCACACGCAGGATCGCACCTGCTCCTCGATTGCGTGGACTGGTGGTCCGTGCGACGACCCGTCGTCCGTCGTGTCGAGCCCACTTCGCGAGCACCTCCGCCCGATCGCGCGACGGTACGGCCCCGCGATCGTTGGCGTGCTCCTGCTCCAGGGGTTGCTCGTCGCCCTGTACCGCGTCCGCGCCCCCTCGGAGGGGACGCACCCGCACGCCTTCCACGGGGTGCCGCTGGGAGGAGTCGAGCAGGCTCCCGACGTGAGCTTTCGCCGCCTCGATGGCGCCCTCGTGCCTCTTCGGTCCTTCCGTGGACGTGTCGTCCTCGTGCACTTCTGGGCCACGTGGTGCCCGCCCTGCCGCCGCGAGTTGCCCGCGCTCCTCGACCTCGCACGGGCGCACGACGACGGACTCGTGTTTCTGCTCGTCGCGGTGCGCGACGACCCATCGGCGCTGCGACGGTTCTTCACGGGCACGATTCCCCGCGAAGTGATGCTCGATCCCACGGGCGACGCGGCGCGACGGTTCGGTGCTGCGACCTTCCCCGATGGCTTCCTCATCTCTCGCGAGGGGCTCCTCAAGCACCGCCTGCAGGGGCCGCAGGACTGGCGTGGGGAGGCCGCCCGCGGTCTTCTCAGGGAAGCTCTGCGATCCGGTCCTTGAGACGCTCTGACGTTCTGGCGCCAGCGCGGTCGGGAGCGTGCCCTTCACGGCCGCCTCCCGCGGGCGAGGGCGAGCGCGTCGTCCAGAAGTTCAGCGAGCGGCCCCGGAGCGAGGCGGTAGTAGATGAGGCGTCCCTCGCGGCGCGGCGTGGCAAGCCCGAGCTGCCGGAGGATGCTGAGCTGGTGGCTCACCATCGACTGCGAAGCGCCCGTGATGGCGACGAGGTCGCAGACGCAGAGCTCGGGCCGATCTCGACCGACCGCGGAGCGGAGCGCCGCGAGGAGCGCGAGCCGTGTCGCGTTCGCGAAGGCCGCGAAGAGCCCGACGAGCCTCTCTCCCTCGGCCGGTGAAGGGAGCGCCGCGCGCGCCGCCCTCACGGCGTCCGCGTGGATGACCTCGACATTGCAGACCTCCCCGCAGACGTCGGCGCAGGCCTTGGCGCGCTTCCCTCGCGGCCGGAGATTCGCGGCCGCAACATATGAAGCGTCTTTCATATGGACACAACCTACCCGAGTCCCACGAAGACGCAAGCTCGTTGTCCGAGCGATGCTCGCTCGGACCGCTCGGCGTCCCTCTCCCCCGCGCATCCGCACCCGATCGTCGTCGGATTCACCGTTGGCGTGCGCGCCAACGCGCTCGAAGACAACCTGCTCTTCTTTCGCGTGGTGCGCGGGCGGCGCACGATCGTCGACACCGTCCGTGGCGTCACCACCTCCACCCGCGCGTGGCACACGCTCGCCGTCACCATCCGGGGCCGCCACCTCGTCGCGGAGCTCGACGGCACCCGGCGCCACGAGCGCGACCTCGACGCGCCGCCCTCGGGTCGCGTGGGGCTGTGGTCGAAGGCCGACTCGCAGGTGCTCTTCGATGACTTCGAAGTGCACACCGTGCCGTAAGTGCGAGACGACCTCGCCGCTGCCGGGGCCGTCCCGCGCGTGGCACACTCGCCTCGTGCCCCATGCCTCTTCGCCGCCGCGTCGTGTCGGGTGTTCTCGTGCTCGGCGTCGCAGCGTGCGTCTCCGCCCCTTCGGGCCGCGCGCACGATGACGGTGCGCGCGACGCGCTCGCCGAAGCACCCGACGCTCCGCTCGACGTGAACACCGGAGACGCGCGGTTCGATACGCCCGGCGACGACATCGCGGTCGAGCGCGATGCCGCCGAGGAGGACGCCGCGACCGACGGTGACCTCGACGTGCCGAGCGACGCCGACGTGGCGCGTGACTCCGACGCGCTCACCGACGCTGACGCAGACCTCCCCGAACACGCGCGATGCGTCACCGCACGCGCGCTCGCGGGACCCGTGACGTTGCGCGACGAGCTCCTGCCGCCCGGCACGACGTCGACGACGACGTGTCTGCCCCTCGCCGAGGGGGCCGAGCTCTTCTACACCATCACCCTGCCGGCGCGGCAGGCGCTCGCGGTCACGGTCTCGCCGCACGGCTCGTGGAGCCCTGCCATTCGGCTGCTCGACGCGTGCGATGCGGCGACCTGTCTTGCGAGCGTCGACAACGGAGCGGACGAGCTCGAGGAGACCGTCGGCGTTCAGAACTCAACCGACGGCGATCGGCGCGTCGTGATCGCCGTCGGCTCTCGCGGACCGGCGCCCGGCGGACGCTTCGACCTCGCCGTCGCGCTGCGCCGCGCGCCCGTCAACGTCGCCTGCGCGGCGGCGCTGACGGTGACCGACGGCAGCGCGCTACTCGCCCAGGACGCGAGCCTCGCGTACGAGACCTCGTCGTCGTGCCTCGCGACGGCGCCCGGGGGGCAGCTCTTCTACGCCGCGACGATCCCCGCGGGCCAGACGTTGCTAGCCCTGGTGGTGCCCACCGGAGAGCCCTGGAACCCCGTCGTGCGGATGCTCGGGTCGTGCAGCGCCGAGACGTGCCTGGGGGTCGCCAACGACTACCTGACCGGCGAGGCCGAGGCGTTCGCGTACACGAACCGAGGCGCCGAAGCGATGCCCGTGGTGCTCTCGGTGTGCAGCAACATCGCGGTGCGGAGCGGCACCTTCGACCTGCGCCTGAGCGTCCGCGCGCCGCTCGCGCACGGCGCATGCGCCGCGGCGCGGGTCGTCGCGCCGGGCGCCACGGTCGTGGACGAGTGGTTGCCCTTCGCGGGGTCGCCCTCGCCCACGTGTGACGGCGATCCGCCGGTCGAGCAGCTCTACTACCGCGTGGCGGTGCCGGGCGGTGACGTGCTTCGAGCGACGGCTACGCCGCGCGCGCCCATGCCCTGGCTCCCGACGCTGCGGCTCCTCGGCGGCTGCGGCGCTCACACCTGCCTCGCCCGCAGCGAAACGGGCTTCGGCGGAGACCCTCAGACGCTCACGTGGACCAACGCCGACGCGGCCTCGCGCGAGGTGGTGCTCGCCGTGGGGAGCATGTACCTGGATCCGGGCGTGTTCGACCTCGCCCTCTCGGTCTCGGCGCGGTAGGCGCGAGAGCGGAGCTCTGCGAGCCGCGTCAGCGCGGCGTTCTCCGGGTCGTTCTCGGTGACGGTTGCGGTCATGCCGGCGCCTGGACCGGGGTACGGTGAGACGCCCTCGTCGAGGTCACGGCGCCGAGGGCGATGAATCACGCGGCGTCGTGCGGATGGCGGTGGTGCGTGTCGGGGTAGTGCGGGTGATCGTGTTCGAGCGAGTCGTGCCGATGCATGTGGGAGTGCCCGTCGACCGCGTGAACGCCGGAGGGATGATCGTGGCGGTGGTGCTCGTCGTGAGCGTGCGCGTGCTCGTGCTCGACGGGTGGATGGCGGTGGAGATGCGCATGACGCTCAGAGAGGTGGAGCCCGAGCCCCAGCGCCATCGCAGCGCTCGCGACATAGAAGGTCCAGGCCGGGTGCTCTCCGAGCACCACGATCGAGGCGAGGGCGCCCACGAAGGGCGCGAGCGCGAAGTACGCACCCGTGCGCGCGGTGCCGAGATTCCGTAGCGCGAGCACGAAGAGCATGAGGCTCAACCCATAGCTCACGAACCCCAGCGCGAGCGCGCCGAGCAGTGGGAGCGCGGCGGGCAAGCGCTGCCCGAGCGAGAGTGCGAGGCCGAGGTTCACAGAGCCCGCGACGAGCCCCTTCGCGATGACGAGGATGCGAGGGTCGAGCTGCGACACGCGGCGCGTGGAGTTGTTGTCGATCGCCCACCCGAGGCAGGCCCCGGCGATCAGTAGCGGCCCCAGGAGCGATCCGGCGCCCTGCATCGGGCCGCCGCTCCAGGAGAGCAGCGCGCTCGCCGCGACGATGAGCGCCATCCCCAGCGCGAGCCGCCGATCGACGTGCTCTCGAAAGACTCCCCACGCGATCGCGGCCGTAAGCGCGCCTTCGAGGTTGAGGAGCAACGAGGACGTCGTCGCGGGCGTCCGTCGCAGCCCCTCCATGAGCAGCACCGGCGCGACGGCGCCGCCCGCGAGTACCGCGACGGCGATCCAGGGGAGCTCGCGCCGTGACGGCAGGGGCTCGTGAGACGCGGGCGAGAGCGCCCTGACAGCAAGAAGCCCGACGCCCGCGCCGAGATAGAGCGAGCCCGCGAGCATCCACGGCGAGAGGTCTCGCAACAACACCTTCGAGAGCGGCGTGCTGACGCCGAACAGCACCGCCGCGCCGATCGCGTGGCCGATGCCGAGAGGACGCGCGGACGGTCGACTCACGGGGGCACCTCTCGTGAGGATCTACGCCATCGTCCGGGCTCGTGAAGCCCTCGTGGTTGGAATTCGCGGAGGGGCCGCGGCGCACACCGGAGAGCCATCGCGCCAGGCGCGCTACGGCGCGGGCGTCACCATGAGCTCCGCCATCATGCCGTTCTCGGCGTGTTCGGGGATGTGGCAGTGGTACATCCATCGGCCGGGGTTCTCGAAGTGCGTCTCGATGACGACTCGCTCCATCGCGCCGAGCTGCACGGTGTCTTTGAGCCCCGGCTCGCGCGCGTCGCGGCCGTTGCGCGAGAGGATCTGAAAGAACTGCCCGTGGAGGTGGAACGGGTGCTCGGGCGCGATCTCGTTCACGATCGTGAACCGCACCGGAGCCCGCTGCGCGAAGGTGAGCATCGGCTCGTCGCCCTCCTCGTGCGAGTGCCCGTCGATCGTGAACCGCAGGGCGCCCGTCGTCGTCGCGCCGAGTCGAATCGTCTGCTCCATCGGCGACGCCGCGAGCGCCGGAAGCTCCACCCGTGGATAGACCGGCGATGCGCCTGCGACCTCGCCCTCGTAGCGCAGCTCCGCGATCGTGCGAGGCACCGTCTGCACGCCCGCGTCGGTCTGCGCGAGCACGTACGTCACGAGCTGGGCGGGGCCCATCTCGCCGTCGAGCGTGACCTCGAGGTCGTAGCGCTGCCCGGGCGCGATCGAGAGCCGCGTGGCGTTGAAGGGCTGAGGCACGAGCCCGCCGTCGGTGCCGACGACGCGCCACGACGCGCCCTCGACGGCCACGCTCATCACGCGAGAGCCCGCGGCGTTCAAGAGCCTCCAGCGCTCCACCGAGTTGCGCGGCGCCGACGCCGTCACCCGCGCCGACGCGCCGTTGAGCAGGAGCACGTTGCCCGCGCGGCCGTGCACCGTGTCGTGGCCCGCCGTGGCGAAGGGCGAGATCTGCCCCTGCGCGTCGAGGCGCACGTCGTCGAGCACGAACACGCGCTCGGCGGTGAAGCGCGGGGCCTCGGCCTCGTGCACCACGATGGCGCCGTAGAGCCCCCGATCGAGCTGCTCGATCGTGTTGATGTGGGGGTGGTACCAGAAGGTGCCCGCGTCGGGCACGACGAAGTCGTAGTCGAAGGTCTCGCCGGGCATCACGGGCGGCTGCACCATCGGGTTGCCGTCCATCGCCGAGGGGATCCGCAGCCCGTGCCAGTGGATCGTCGTGGGCTCGTCGAGGTCGTTGCGGAAGTGCACGACGACGCGGTCGCCCACGCGAGCGTGCAGCGTCGGCCCCGGCGTGCGGCCGTTGTAGAGCTTCGAGTCGGTCATGCGTCCCGCGACGAGCTCCGCCGCGCCCGACGAGGCCACGAGGTCGACCTCGACCACGTGAGGATCGGGGTTGTGATCCTCGAAGTCGGGCGGCCCCACGAGCGAAGGGAGCGACGGCGCGGCGTCGGGCGCGACGTCAACGGCCGCGTCGGGCGTGACGTCGACCGCGGCGTCGGGCGCTGAGGCGTCGGGCGCCGTCGAGGTGCCGCTGGTCTCGTTACACGCGCCGACGAGCAGCGCGCAACCGAGCACCAGAGCAGAGAGCGGAGCGATGCGGATGGAGAGCGACAATGGGTTCCTCGCGGCGCGAGTCTGCGCGCGAACCATCGAGCGCGTAAGTTGGAACCCGCCGGGTCACACCACGCGGACGCCGCGGATACACCACGGGAGTCGATCCGCGCGCAGGCCGTGCGGAGGTGGGGCGTCAGGTCGAAGGCGCGACGGGGGACGACGGGATGCGAACGAGCACCGCGTCCACCGCGACGTTCGCCCCCGACGCTCGCGTCGAGACGCGAACGAAGCGCCCGATGCGAACCCCCGCGGCGTCGACGTCGATCATCTGGCTCGCAGAGACGCCGTCTGCGACGACGACGAACTCGTTGTGGCCCACGCCGATCTCGACCCGATAGGGGCCCGGCGTCGCGGGGTCGACCTCGACGCGGACGTCCGCCGCGGGCGTTCCGTCGGAGACGAGCTGCTGCCCGGCGGGCATCTGAAGCGTGAGCATCCCCGCGCGCACGATCGCGCTATGATGATCGGGTTGTCCGAGCGCGGCGGCGGGCTCGTCGACGCCCGCGTGAAAGTGGACGATCGGCATCGCGAACGAGATCGCCGACGCCGCGGGCTGTTGCGGCATCGGGGGCTCGCCGACCGAGGAGGGCACGCTGAGCGGCGAAGGGGCGCCCGCTTGCGGAGCCGCGGGCGTCGGCAGCGTCAGCGTGGTCGTGGTCGTCGTGGCGGGCGAGTTCGAGTCGCGGGTGCTGCGAACGTAGAGGACCGCGCCGAGCCCGGCGACCAGCGCGCCCGCGGCGAAGACGGCGAGCAACAGCGGCAACCTCGCGCCACCCGGCGATGCTCCGACAACGAGGGGCTGCCCGCAGGCGCCGCAGTGAAACATCGCGGGTGAGACCGCCGCGCTGCAACGGGGGCAGGTGTTCATCGCCACACGCCTTCCAGGTGCGCTCACCGGAGGAGACTCTCGGGTGTACGCGGGGACGATGCAGACGAGGCCTCGAGCGGTCAAGTGCGCCGACCGATCGCGGTGTCTCGTGTCGGTGTGGGGTCGTGCGACGCGATGATCGTCAGTGACCGCAGCGCATCCCGCCGCTCGACGACATCATCGACGCGCTGTGCGAGCGCATGCGGTCCATCATGCCGCGCATCGCCTGCTGGTGGCGGTCCTCCTCGGCGCGCAGGGCCATCGGCTCCGTGGCGCCCGTGAGCGCGCTTCGGTGGGC
>JBPOHC010001000.1:0-2211 GCA_052035985.1 Myxococcota bacterium
CGACGGCACCACCGCCGCGGAGCGCTTCTTCGGCCGCGAGCCCGGCGACCTCTTCGAGCACCTCGTCACCGTCACACCGCTCCCCGCACGACCGCGAAGCCGCCGTCGATCCATCGCCCCCGACCTCTTCGCCGCTGCGGGATGACCCTGCGCGAAGTTATGCGGGAGGCCGCTGACGCTTCACGACGCGAACGGACGCGCCTTGGAGACGCTGCGCTACGGGTGCATGCCCGATGAGGATCCCAAGGCGGTGACGGCGGCAATGCTCTCGGACGTCGAGGCGTTGCGGCGGCGGCGTCCCGATCTGCTCGTGGGCGTGATCTGCGACGGCGCGCGCGAGATGTGGAACCTGCTCGACGGTGCGGTGGCGCAGGCCGAACTGGAGGGGTCGGTGCGTCGGCTGGTGGACCTGTGGCACCTGCTCGGCTACGCGGGCAAGGCGCTGCGCGTGCGGTACGACGAGGGACGCGCGTCGACGGAGTTGGCGCGGTGGAAGCTGCGACTGCTCAACCAGTCGGGCGCCGCGCGCCGCTTGCTCGACGAGCTGCGCAGCTGGAACGTGACGCTGCGATCGCGACGGGTGGGAGACGAGCAGCCGGTGCAGGAGGCCATCACGTACCTGTCCAATCAACTCGACGCCGGACGCGTGGACTACGCCGCGGCGCGACGCGCAGGCCAGCCGGTCGGCAGCGACCCGTCGAGGCGACGTGCCAGAGCCTCGTCGGCGTGCGCTTCAAGCGGGCGGGCTCTCGATGGAAGCAACGCTCGGGAGGTCACGTCCTGCGGCTGCGCGCCCTCGCGCAGAGCCGACGATGGGACGCCGCGATGGAACTGCTGCATTCCAAGAGGATTCACGAGATCAAGATGGTCGGGTGAGCAGGATGGGAAACACACCCCGTATCACCTCCGCCGCGCGACGATGGTGCGCCGCCAGCGCGGCTGCGATATATGTGTACTCGATGAACGATCCGAAGGTGCCTTCGGGTGAGGCGTCGCGGGCGTCGAAGGTTTTCGTCGCGGAACATCGCGGCCTCGTGGGGTCGGTGCTCGTCCGCGCGCTCGGTCGCGCCGGCCACGCGCGCGTGGTCACCGTGGGCTGGGAGGCGCTCGATCTGATGAAGCAGGTCGCCGTGTGCGCGCGGTTCGAACGTGAGCGGCCCGAGGTGGCGGTCCTCGCGGCGGGGAGGGGCGGCGGTATCGTCGCGAACGACACGTGCCCGGCGGACGTCGCGCGCGACAACCTCCTCATCGCGACCAACGTGATCGACGCGGCGTGGCGCTCGGGCGCGTGCAAGCTCGTGAAATTCGCCTCGTCGTGCATGTCCCCGCGGCTCTGCGAGCAGCCCATGCGCGAAGAGATGTTGCGGACAGACGCCCTCGAGGCGACCAACGCGGCCTACGCGGCGGCCAAGATCGCGGGCGTCGAGACGGTGCGCGGCTGCGCGAAGCAGTACGGCTTCGACGCGATCAACCTCTTGCCCGCGAACCGATACGGCCCGGGAGACAACTTCGACCCCGCGCCGGGACACGTCGTACCTGCGATGCTCGGGAGGTTCCATGACGCGAAGCGGGCGGGCGCTCCGTCGTTGACCGTGTGGGGCACGGGGAAGCCTGAGCGAGAGTTGCTCGTCGTCGATGATCTCGCCGACGGGGCGGTGGTCCTCTCAGAGACGCTGTGCTCGCCCGGGGAGCTCAACGTGGGCAGTGGCGATGGGTGCTCGATCGCCGCGCTCGCCAGGGCCGTGCGCGACGCTGTGGGCTATGAGGGACGCATCGAGTCCGACGCCTCGAGCCCCGACGGGATACCCCACAAGCTCCTCGACTCGACGCGCATCCGCGCCCTCGGGTTGAGCCCGCGAACGTTGCGCCGCGAAGGGCTCGCGCGCACCTACGCGTGGATGCTCGGCAACACGCAACGGGGGCGTACGACCGCAGCGAGCGAGGCCCGTCGATGACGTTCCCCACGCGCGCCGAGGCGTGGCTCGCCGCGCGTCGCCGGACGCTGCTCGCGGCGCTGGTGTTCGGCTCGGCACTCCTGCGCCTCGCCTATTGGCTCGAGGTCCGCGACACGCCCATCGTCGCCGCCCACCTTTGGACGCAGAGCGACATGCACTTCTTCGACGAGTGGGCGCGCGGCATCGCGGCGGGCGACTGGCTCTCCGACGCTGAATACCACCCGCTGATGGTGTGGCAGAAGAACTGCGCTCGTCA
>JBPOHC010000177.1:0-31563 GCA_052035985.1 Myxococcota bacterium
GTTGAGAAAGCGGTCCTGACGGAGCACGCCGACGCGCGCGCGCTTCGGGATGGTGACGGTCCCCTCGGTGGCGGCGTCGTCGCCCGAGAGCACGTTGAGAAAGGTCGTCTTGCCCGACCCGTTGGCGCCGACGAGCCCGTAGCGCGAGCCCGCGTTGAGCTTGAGCGAGACGCCGCTGAAGAGCGTCCGAGCGCCGTACGACTTGCCGAGGTTGTTCGTGGAGAGCATCGCGAAGGCGCGAGGCTATACACCGACTGCCGAGATCGTCGGTAGCCCCCCGCGCGACCTCCTACCGCCGGGCGCGCTCGCGCAGCCAGCGCCACGCCGACGCGACGAGGGCGCGCTCCTCGTCGTCACGGAGCACGAACGCGACGAGCACCGCGGGATAGCTCCCGATGAGCGCGAGCTTGAGCGCCACGTCGAGCGCGCCGTGACCCGTGCGGAGCGTGAACCCGACGACGCCCAACACCGCCGCGACGCCCGCGCACGCCGCCATGCGCCCGTACTCGTAGCGCAGCGGGAGCACGGCCCGCGCGGCCCGATGCATCGCGAGGGCGTACACCCCGAACACCAGGGGCGCGGCGACCACGGCGCCGGTGAGCCCGAAGCGCGAGACGAGCGCGACGCCGAGCGCGAGGTCGACGAGGGCCAGCGCGGGCTCGATGTAGGCCACCGCGCGCGCGTCGCGGCCCACGAGGAGGCCGTTGCGAAAATACTCCGCGAGCTCGCGCAGCGCGTAGGCCGTCGCCACCGCGGGGATCACGCCGATGGCGCGGTGAAACGACGGCGGCGCGAGGAGCGTCACGACATCGGGCGCGAGCGCAGAGAGCGCCGCGGCGGCCCAGGCGTAGAGCGCGACGAGCCACGTGCCCGCGCGTCGGTAGCGCTCCGGGCCGCGCCCGTCGGGAGCGTCCCAGAGGGCGTACATCTGCGCGGTCCAGGCGCTTCGAATGGGGTGACCGAGGGCCTGCGAGACGAGCGCGCCGAAGCGGTATCCGAAGGCCCACAGGCCCACCTCGGCGAGGGGGCACCACGCGTTGAGCACATACGACCGCGTGTGCCCGAGCGCGATCATCGCGATGGAGCCCGGGATCATGGGCCACCCGAAGGCCATCATCCGTCGGAGCGCCGCGGCGTCGAAGCGGAGCCCCGTCTCTCGAAGCGTGAGCCCGGTCATCACGGTGGCCATCACGGCGGAGGCGCAGAGGTTCGAGATGACCACGCCGGTGACGCCGAGCCCGACGCCGACGATGAGCGCGACGTTGAGCGAGAGGCCGAGCGCGGTGCGCGCGAGCGACCACGCCGCGGCCGACCACGCGCGCCCCGTCCCTCGGAGCACCGCGAAGGGGATCTCGACGACGGCCTGAAAGGTCACCGAGAGGAAGGTCATCACGAAGAGCGGCGCGCGCCCTCGATCGCGGAACACCGCCCCTGCGAGCGCGGGCGACGCGAGGCTCCCGAGGAGCGCGACGACGGCGCCCATCGCGACGAGCGAGAGGATCGCGGTCGAGACCACGGCGTCGCGCTCGCGCGCGTCTCGGGCGTCGTGAAAATGCCTGAGAACAGGGTCGGTGAGGGCCGTCGAGAAGGTGGCGATCACGACGAGGTCGAGCGTGTCGACGAGCTCCAGCGCGCCCATGTCCGCCGCGCCGAGGCGGTGCGCGTACACGGGCACCATGACGAGCGAGAGCGAGCGCGCGACGAGCGAGGCGGCGGTGTAGATCGCGCCGTGGGTGGCGAGCCGGGCGACGGGCGACGGAGGAGCAGCGGGGGCCTCGCGGTACGGCGTCTCTGCGCTCGGCACGGGGCTACCGCTCGCTCACCGTGAGCGAGACGCCGCCGCCGAAGTTCTCCCACGTGGGCGCCGAGGCGCCGCCGGGCTGGTCGGCCGTCTGCGAGAAGATCGCGTGGAGGGCCGCCCCGACGCGCCAGTTGTAGATGATGGGCCAGTCGTGGCCCGCGAGGACGTTCACGCCCCACCCGAGCCGCGTGAGGCCGAAGCCCGACGAGGTCCGCGAGACGGCGCCGGTCTCGATGCCGAGCACCGAGACGCCGCCCGAGACGCTCACCCACGCGAGGCCGCCGCGGTCAGACCAGGTGAGGCCGCCGCCGATGATCGACGTGGTCGTGGTGGCGTCGTTCGAGGAGGTGTTCTCGACGCCGTTGACCGAGAACGTCGGGTTCACGAGCGACATCGCGCAGGCGTCGACGTGCACCGCGAGGCCGCGGACGAGGTTCACGCCGATGGCGAAGTTGCCCAACGCGCCCACCCCGCGGATCGAGAGCGCGCCGATGGATGTGTCGCTCCCGAAGCTGCCGTAGCCGACGCCGAGGACGCCTCGGAAGAAGAAGCGCTGCATGCGCGACGTGAGCGCCATCGTCTGCGCTGCGGCAGGGCGTTCGGAGAGCGAGAGCGAGAGCGCGACGGCGATCGTGGCGAGCAGGGCGCGGCGCATACGCGTGCGATCTTATCCCCGCGAGGTGCTCTTCCGCGGAATTGAAACTCTTCAACCGCGGCTCAACGGATCGTTGACCCCGGCCGTAGGGGCGGGCGACACTCCGCATATTCCACGGAGGCACGAGTGACCTTGCGTACAGTCACGTTCCTTGCCGGTTTGATCGCGCTGGGCGCGGTCTTCGGCTGTTCATCCGAAATCGGCGGAGGGAGCGGCGGATGCGTCTTGCCGCAGCTCTCGTGCAACGGCGCGTGCGTCAACGCCGCCGAAGACAACAACAACTGCGGCGCCTGCGGCTCTCGCTGCGACACCGCCACCACCTCCTGCGTCCAGGGGCGCTGCCTCCCGCTCTGCCCAAACGGGCAGTCGCGCTGCGGCGGCGCGTGCGTCAACACCAGCACCGACCAGCAGAACTGCGGCATGTGCAACATGCGCTGCGGGCCTGGGACCGTCTGCACCGACGGCGTGTGCGAGGTGGCGTGCTCCGCGGGCCTTACGGCGTGTGAGACCTCCGAGGGCGACGCGGGCACGTCGGGCGTCGTCTGCGTCAACACCGACCGCGACCCGAGCAACTGCGGCGGCTGCGGAAACCGCTGCCGTGAAGGAACATTCTGCCGCGACGGCGTGTGCCGCGCCGAGTGCCCCGCGGGGCAGATCGTGTGCGGCGATCGCTGCGTCGACCCCATGACCGACAGCTCGAACTGCGGCTCGTGCCGCGCGGCCTGCATGGTCAACTACGCGTGCGTGGGCGGACGCTGCCGCCTCGGCGACTGCCCCGCGGGCACATCGCAGTGCAGCGGTCGATGCGTCAACTCGATGACCGACCGCTTCAACTGCGGCGGGTGCAGCATCGTGTGCCCGATGGGCCAGGTGTGCTCCAGCGGGATGTGCCGCGTGGGCTGCGCCGAGGGCCAGACCCAGTGCGGCGAGGAGTGCGTCGACACGCGGACCAGCGGCGCCCACTGCGGCATGTGCGGTCGCGCGTGCCCGAGCGGGCAGGTCTGCCAGAGCGGCGAGTGCACCACGGTCTGCCAGATGGGGCAGATGCTCTGCGGCTCGCGCTGCGTCGATCCGACCTCCGACCGCGCCAACTGCGGCGCGTGCGGAACGGCGTGCCCCGGCTCGCAGATCTGCGTCGGCGGGTCGTGCATGGCGATGTGTCCGACGGGGCTCTCGCTCTGCGGCGACACGTGCGTGAACCTCCAGGTCGACCCCGGGAGCTGCGGCCGCTGCGGCACCGCGTGTGCGGCCGGTCAGGTGTGCGTCGCGGGAGCCTGCGCGCCCCTGTCGACGGTCGACGGCGGATGCGCTCCGCCGAGTCTCTTCTGCGGCTCGGTGTGCACCAACACGCAGGCTGACAACAACCACTGCGGCCGCTGCGGCGCCGCATGCACCGGCGACAGGATCTGCGCCGGGGGCATGTGCGTCGCGCCGTGTCCGACGGGGAGCGACCGCTGCGGCGGCACGTGCACCAACATCACCACCGACCGCGCCAACTGCGGCGCGTGCGGACGCGCGTGCCTCGGCACGATCCCCTGCGCAGGCGGGATGTGCACGTGCCCGACGGGCCAGACGGCGTGCATGAACACCTGCGTCAACACGCAGACCGATCGGACCAACTGCGGCACCTGCGGCACCGCGTGTCCGGGCACGGTCCCGTGCACGGCCGGAGTCTGCGCGTGCCCGGCGGGGACCACGCGCTGCGGCGACGCGTGCGTCGACACGCAGAGCGACGCTCGCAACTGCGGCGCATGCGGAATGGCGTGCCCCGCGGGGATGCCCTACTGCTCGCGAGGCGCGTGCATCATCGCGCCCCTCGTGCGGTACACGCGTTCGATGACGCCGCCTCCGATCACCGCGTGGATCGCGGCCTGCGGGATGCCCGGCGTGACCACCGTTCTCGGCCTCTCGGATGACGCGGCCACGCAGGTGCCGCTCGCGTTCAACTTCCGTTACTGGGCCACGGACCTCACCACGACGGCGCGCGTGAACCTGTCGAGCAACGGGTTCATCAACCTCGACGGGACGGCCAGCTCGTCGCTCAGCGGCACGGTGCCCTCCGCGGTCACGCCCAACGCGACCATCGCGGCGTTCTGGGGCGACAACATGAACCGCGCGAGCGGCCAGTGCGTCGCGACCGTGGGCACCGCCCCCACGCGGAGCCAGGTGTTCCAGTGGAACGACGCGCACTTCTGCTGCTCCGACGAGCCCACCGTGCACTTCACCTACGAGATCATCCTCAACGAGACCGGCACCATCGACGTGCTCTACCAGCGCATGGACGGCGCGCGCTCGCAGACCGCTGGCATCGAGAACCAGACCGGCACCATGGGCGTTTCGGGCTGCCCCGACGGCACCTCCTACACCTGCACGCCCACCACGGGCTTCACCGTTCGCTACGTTCCCTCCCCGTGAGCCGCGACGCCAGGAGCTGACACCGTGCACGGAGCAAATCCTTTGAAGCTTCACTCCCTCTGGCGGGCCGCGCTCGCCGTCGCCGTGGCCCTCGCCGCGGCGTGCAGCGACACGACGACCAACCGCTTCACCAACATCGACGCCGACACCCCCTCCGACATGGTGGAGGCCGACGGCCCCTGCAGCCTCCCCAACATCACCTGCGGGCGCGCCTGCGTGAGCCCCGCCGACGACCCCCGCAACTGCGGCGGGTGCGGCATCAGCTGCGGCTCGGGGCGCGTGTGCATCAACGGCCGCTGCGACAACGAGTGCCCGACGTCGCCAGTGCGACAGACCCGCTGCGACGAGCGCTGCACCGACACCAACGTCGACCGCGCCAACTGCGGCACGTGCGGCCACGCGTGCCCCGACGGGCAGGTCTGCTCGGGCGGCAACTGCCAGATCGAGTGCGGACCTCGATACTCCTCGTGCACGAGCGCTACGCCCGACGGCGGCGTCCGTGACGGCGGCGCGCGCGACGCGACGAGCGCCGGGCCCTCGGTCCGCTGCGCCGACCTGCGCACCGACGACCAGCACTGCGGCGCGTGCAACAACGCGTGCTCGCTCGGCAACACCTGCATCGACGGCATGTGCGAGCTCCGGTGCCCGGCGAGCCAGACCGACTGCGCGGGCCGCTGCGTCGACCTCGCCTCGTCGCAGACCGACTGCGGCGCGTGCGGCAACGCCTGCACGGGCCTCCAGCGCTGCGTGATGGGCACCTGCACGGGCATGGCCTGCCCTGCGGGCACCACGCAGTGCGGGACGGCCTGCGCGGACCTCCAGTCGAACGTCGAGCACTGCGGCATGTGCGACAACGCCTGCCCCGTGCCGCAGTTCTGCCGCGCGGGTCGCTGCGTGCTCGAGTGCCCCGTCGCGCGGACGGCGTGCAGCAACCGCTGCGTCGACACGATGACGGACCGTACGAACTGCGGGACGTGTGGCACCGTCTGCCCCGGAGGACAGTCATGCGTCGCGGGCGCGTGCCGCCTCGTGTGCCCCATGGGGACGCGCGACTGCATGGGCCGCTGCGTCGACCTCTCGACCGATCGCACCAACTGCGGCGCCTGCGGGACCGTCTGCGGCGCGGGTCAGCTCTGCGCGGGCGGCGCCTGCGCGCCTCGCTGCGCCGACGTGCAGACCAACTGCTCGGGCATCTGCGTGAACACCTCGGTCGACCCCAACAACTGCGGCGCGTGCGGGCTGATGTGCGGCCCCGGCTACGCGTGCTCGGGCGGCTTCTGCCGCGCGCTCGTGGGCACCGACGTGCAGGGCTGCGCGTCGCCGAGCGTCCAGTGCGGACCTGTCTGCGCGGACATCCGCAACGACAATGAGAACTGCGGGCGCTGCGGCAATCGCTGCACGGCCGACAGGCTCTGCGTGCTCGGCATGTGCGTCGCGCCCTGCGCCGCGGGCCAGACCCGCTGCGGCACCGACTGCGTGAACACCCTCGGCGACAGGAACAACTGCGGTCGTTGCGGGAACGTCTGCACGGGCACGCTCTCGTGCGTGACGGGCGTGTGCTCGATGGAGCCCACGTTCCGCGTTGACTCGCTGTCGACCGCGACGGCGATGTGCACCGTGATCGACCACGACGCGATGTCGGGCGACGACCGCGGCGGCATCGCGGTGTCGGGCACCAACGTGTTCTACACGGGCGACACGGCGACGGTGCGCGCGTCGGCGACGGACCTCACGGGCCTCGCGTCGGTGGGCGCGCAGCACGACGCGATGCTCAGCGACCTCGCGTCGAACGAGGTCTACGTCCTCCTCAACGCGGCGGGCATGGAGCTCTCGTACTTCGCCGTGACCTTCCCCTTCGTGGTGACGCAGCTCGGGGTGCTCAACGGCTCGACGGGCATGCTCACGGCGACGCGCATCCCGCTCTCGGCGCCGATCAGCCTCACGAGCGGCTCGGGGATCTTCTCGGGCCGCGGCCGCGCGTACATCTACACGCAGGGCACCGGCACCGCCGGGAGCACCTGGTACCAGATCCGTCTGCCCGCGGGCACGGTCAGCACGCTGCGCACGATGGCGCCGACGGTGACCCACCAGTTCTGCGAGAGCTGGGCCTTCTGGGGCGTCGCGGAGTTCTTCGACAGCGACCCCTACGCGGTCTTTGTCGAGAGCGGCACACGCATCGTGCGGTATCGCATCCGAGACGCGATGATCACGCCCCTCGCGACGACGGGGACGACCTTCCCGATGACCTTCAGCGACACGTGCTCGGTGACGTTCTCGCCGATGCGCAGCCGCTGGTACTTCCAATACGAAGGCAGCGGCTTCGCCGGCGGAACCTCCGAGACGCTCGGGTCGTGCCCGGGCACCTCGTCGACGCCCTGACCGATCCCCTTCAGATCGTGCTCATCTGAGAGGTTCGTTCGAGGGGGCACCCGTCGAACGAATCTCTCGCGTCGTCGCAGGCCCGCAGCACCTCCTCGTACATCCTCTGCCGCCAGCTACGCAGCGCATCTCGCTCATCGGCAACGTCAAGCTGGAGGAGCATCACCTCGCGCGCCGCCGTGCGCACCTCCGCCGCCGTCGCGTCGCCCTGACACCATCGCTCCACGACGCACAGCGACTCCTCGCAGGTCGTGTCGAGCGCGACGCCCGCGCCTCGGGCGGCGGCCATCACGCTCCTCGCGACAGCGCACTGCACGAGGGCGCCGCGCCGGGCGTCGTCGGGGCTGCTCGTGCGCCACACCGCTTCGCGCGAACCAGAATCTGAACGGAACATCTCGACCTCCGTCGTCGACGGCGCCTCGATGGGGGCGACGACCGACTCATCCGGTTCAACGGCTCAAGGGTCGCTGAGGTTGAGGCAGTCGTATTCGAGCTCCGAAAGATAACGGGTGTACACGCCTTCGGGGTCCTCGCGTCGCATCTCCGCGACGAGCCGCCTCGCGCCCGCGAGGTCTCCCGTGATCGATCGCTCCCAGGCTTCCATTCCAATGCGTTCGAGGCGCTCGTAGCGGCGCGTGAGCGCGTACGAAGAGGCGCTGTCGCCGACGGATTCCGCGGGCGCGAGCGCCAGCATCGAAGAGACCCTGAAGGGCGCACCAGGGTGGGTGCGATAGAACTCCACGGAGGGGAGATCATCGGTCATCGCCGCGGCGCCTCTCAACCACGCGCGCACGCCTTCGGTGTCGAGCACCCTCGTCGCCGCGAGCGACTCCGGCGAGGGAAAACCCGCATCCGCAAGGCTCTCTGCGACGGGCGGGGTCCAGCGCGCGCGCCACGGTGGGAGGTCGGGCGCGAGCGACGCATCCGACGCGAGCACGACGCCCTCCTCGCGGCTCGGGATGTACACCTCGACCTCGCGGAACTCGCTGGTCATCGCGGCGAGCATCGCGCGATCGAGGTCCGCGGTCTGTTGATCGAGCGGAATCCATTGGGCCACGACGCCGCCCGGTCGCAGCCGCCGCCGCGCGGCGACGTAGAACTCTCGGGTGTAGAGCGACGCGGCGCCCTCGGCGGTGGGAGGAGGAGGCTCGAGCGAGACGACATCCCAGGCGCCACGGGCTGTGGCGAGGTGATGGCGACCGTCTTCGACGACAGCGCGAACGCGGGGGTCATCGAGCACGCCATGGTTGCTCGCAGCGAAGTGGCGCGCGAAGCCGAACACGTCGCGGTTGATGTCGACGATGGCGAGCGACCGGAGTGACGCGTGCGTCGTGAACGCGCCCGCGGTGGTTCCGGTGCCGAAGCAGACCTCGGCCACGTCGAGCCCTCGCGCGTCGCGGTGCACGAGCATGGGGAGGTGCGCGAGCGCGCGCATGTACCGCTTCGCGGGCGGGATCGTGCTCGCGTACGAGACCGTACCGAAGAGGAGCTGCTGGTACGAGAAGTCCGTCGCACACCGCGTGCGACAGCGGTTTTTCGACGCGGCGCACACGGTCGCGCGGTCGTACCCGAGCACCGCCGCGGTGCCGTCGCGGCCCTCGCGCGCGGCGAGCACGCGGGCGCGCGGGAACGTCGTCACCGCGCGGACGAGGTAGTCTCCCGGCACGGCGACGAGCGCGAGCGCAACGGCCGCCGCGACGCGCGCGGTTCGACCGGCCTCCCCTCGCAGCGTGACGAAGCCTGACGCTCGAGCGCGCGCGAGCAGAGAGGAGATCACGGAGAGCGACGCGGCGATCGAGAACGCGCGTAGCGTCCCGATGGCGGGGATGAGCGCGAGGCCTGTGACGATCGAACCGAGCGCGCCGCCGAGGGTGTTCGCTGCTGCGAGCGCGCCGACGCTCGAGCCCACGCCGCGTCCTTCACGGGCGCCGATCGAGGCGACCAGCGGAAAGCTCACCCCCATCAACGTCGCGGGACCGAGGATCACCACGGCTCCGATGGCGAGGTGCACGAGGTCGTCGTCGCCCGCCGCAGCGTCGCGCGAGAGAGCGCTCGCGATTGAAGAGGCGCGCCCGAGGAGCGCCACCGAGACCAGCGTCGCGGCCGCCTGCGCGGACTGAACGTCGGCGAGGAGCTCCCAGGGTCTCGCGTGTGAAGCGAGGCGCCGCGCGTAGACGAGGCCGCCGAGCACGAGCCCCGCGAGATACACCACGAGGAGGAGCGTGAAGGCGTACGTCGACGACTTCACGAACGCGTGGAGCACCCTGAACCACAGCACCTCGCACGCGATGGCCGCGAAGCCCGTCGCGCCTGCGATCGCCACGAGCGTCGCGCGGGAGCTTCGCGCCTCCGTGTCTCTTTGTGGCGCCCTGTCGTCGCGCATCGACTCGGCGGGCGTGACGGTGCCGTCGAGCGTCCACGCGAGCGACGCGACGACGAGGTTCGCGCACGAGGCCACGAGGGCGGTCTTGAGCATCCCGAGCGCGCCCATGAGAACGAAACCCGCGATCGCGCAGCCGGTCGCGGCGCCGAGTGTGTTGAGCGCGTAGAGCGTCGCCAGCGGAGCGCCCACCCGGTCGCGCGCGCTCGCGAGGTGACGCGTGAGAACAGGGAGCGTCGCGCCCATCGCTACGGTCGGCGCGAGCACCACGACGAAGCCGACGAGAAGTCGCGCGGGCAGGGCGCTCGCGAAGGTCGGCCCGTGATCGGCGATCCACGACGAGAGCGCCGACGCGCGAGAGAGGAGCGCGCTCACCGCGAGCGCCGCGAGTCCGGTGAACGCTTCGAGCGCGGCGTAGACCCGCACGAGTCGTCCGCCGCGGTCGGCGAGGCGTCCGCCGAGCATGCTGCCGAGCACGAGGCCCGCGAGAAAGGCCGCGACGACGAGGCTTACGGCGACGGTGCCGTGGCCCACCCAGAGCGCGAGCTGGCGCACCCAGATGACCTCGAACACGAGGCCGCTCGCGCCCGAGAGCACGAACAGCGCGACGACGCGGCGTTGGGCGATCAATGGCGGGAGGGTGATGAAGGCTGCGGAACGACCACGAGCGCGCGTCGACGGACGCGTCGCCGATGCTACATCGAAAGGCCGCCGTCGACGTCGATCGTGCGGCCGTTGAAGTAGTCGCACTCGATGACGAACTTCACCGCGCGCCAGATATCCTCGGGCAGACCGATGCGACCCACGGGGATGTTCGCGACGAGCGCGTCGCGGGCCTTCTGGTTCATGCCCTGTGTCATCGGGGTCTCGATCATGCCGGGCGCCACGGCGCCGACGCGCACGCCGAAGGACGCGAACTCGCGCGACCACGTCACGGTGTTGGCCGCGAGGGCCGCCTTGGCCGCGGTGTAGTTCGACTGGCCGCGGTTGCCGTGGCGCGCGATCGACGAGATGTTCACCACGACGCCGGGGCGGGCGCCGGTCTCGACCATCTTCGACACGACCTCGCGCACCGCCATCGTCGCGCCCGTGAGGTTCACGCCGATGACGGCGTCCCACTGCTCGCGCCCGAGCTTGATGACCTTGCCGGTCTCGCGGTCCTTCTTCACGAGGAGCCCGTCGCGGAGGATGCCCGCGTTGTTGATGAGCCCGTTGAGCCCGCCCATCGCCTCGTGCGCCCACGCGACGAAGCTGATCACGTCGGCCTCATCGGCGACGTTGAGCTTGCGGCCGTGGATGCGACCGGGCAGGCCCCTGCCCGACTCGATCACCGCGGCGATGCCGTCTTCCTTCACGTCGCCGACGGCGACCTGCGCGCCCGCTTCAGCGAGACGCTGCGCGAAATGAGCGCCCATGCCCTGAGCGCCGCCCGTCACGATGATCTTGAGGTCCTTGAGTTCCATGCGATCGGTTCCTCCGGGCGCGCGTTCTAGTGCCCCGTCGACCGCAATAGCAAGGGGAAGTGTTGCACTGCAACATGCCCGAAGGACCCGAGATGAATCCGTCAATCTCCATTAATGTATGAATACAAGGTTCCGTTCTTGACAGAATGTTTTTATGTGGACATAAGATCCGGACGAAAAAGTCCTATTTGGTCAAAACTTTTCACTCCTGCTGTCGTCCGAAGAATCTGAAGCACCGCGACATCGGCCCCTACGACTGCGAGGCACCCCATGGCGAGCACGCGCGACGATTCGGTTCTCACGTCGATCCAGGAGATTCAACGCCTCGAAGACGAGCGCGTGCGAGACGCTGCTCGCCGCGCCGCAGAGGCCGAGCGGGCTCGCATCGAGAAGCTCGAGGCCGCGCGCGCTGAGTCGGAGCGTCAGGCGGCGGAGCGGGTCGCAGCCCTCGAGTCGGAGCGCGTCGCCGAGCAGCGCGCGAGGGAGTCCCGCGAACACGCCGAGCGAGAGGCCCGCGAGGCCAGGGAGATGCAACTCCGCGCCGACGCCGAGCGGGAGCGAGAACTTCGCGCTGAAGAGCGTCGCGAGGCCCACGCGCGGGCGATGGCAGAGATCGAATCGAAGGGGCGCGCTGGGGTCGGGGCGGGGACGCTCGTCGCGCTCGTGCTCGTCGCGCTGAGCCTCACGGCGGTGGCGGGATACTTCGCGGCGTATCGTCCGCTCGTGGCCGCGCAGGGCGCCCGCATCGCAGAACTCCGCGTCCGCGCGGAGCGTGCGGACCAGGAGCGAGAGGCCGCCCGTGTCGCCCAGGAGCGCCTCGCTGCTCGCATCCACGATCTCGCCAGCCGCCCGTCGCCCGTCCCGGTCGCTCCGGTCGTCGCGCCGCAGGCTCGCGTCGGGGGCCCCGTCACCGCGCGCCACGATCACCCGACGACGAGCAGGAATACCCAGACGCAGGCCCCCATCGACATCGACGGCGAGGGGGTGGACCCCTTCGCGATGGACGACGGGGCGCGTCCCACGGCGCCGCGCAGGCCGCGTCGCTGAAGTCAATGACCGCGTCGCACCCCGTCGTGTATCGGCCGGGTGGTTGACACGGCAAAATCGCACTGGTAGCAAAAGTTTCGGCCGCCTAAAACGGTTCTCCCTACGGAGGAAACGCTCGATGAGTCAGCAGAAAGAGGATTCCGTCCTGTTCTCGCTCCGCAGCCTGATGGAGATTGAAGAGGAGCGCATCAAGCAGGAGGAGGACGCGAAGCGTCGCGCAGAGGAAGAGACGCGCCTTCGCGCAGAGGATCAGCGCCGCCGGGAGGAAGAGGACAAGGCCGCGAAGATCCGCGCCGCTGAAGAGGCCCGCGTGGCCGAAGAGCGCCGCCGTCAGGAGGAAGAAGAGCGTCGTCGCCGCGAGACCGAGGAGCGCGAGCTGCGCATCCGTCTCGAGGCCGAGTCATCGCAGCGAGAGCGAGAGCTCCAGGCGAAGATGGAGCACGAGCAGAAGCTCGCGCTCATCGAGGCCCAAAAGAAGAAGGGCATGCCCGTCGGCACCGTGATCGGGCTGGTGTTCGGGCTCATCGCCGTGATCGGCGTCGGCGTGTTCTTCGGCGTCATTCGCCCCGCGCAGGAGCGCCACGACGCGGAAGCCCGCCTCGCGCAGGATCGCGCGGCCCGCGCTGAAGCCGACCGACAGGCCGCCGAGGCCCGCGCCGCGGAGCATAGCCGCGAGCTCGAGCGCCTCGAGGCGCAGCGGCGCGAAGAGGCGGCGCGCGCGGAACGCGAGCGTCAGGCTAGCGCAGCAGCGGCGGCGGCGGCGGCAGCGACCGCAGGCAGCCATCCGGCGACCGTCACGTCGCATCCGCGTCCGACGGGTCGTCGCCCTGCGCAGGGCGGACACGCTGGCGGCGGCGGCGGCGACGACCTCGGCGATCTCGGCCTCTGAGCATCGCCTCGCGCAACTGCGCGACGCACATACCCTGCGAACCCCTTCCACATGAAGAGACATCTCTGCGGCGTTCACGCGGTGCGCGAGGCCCTCGCCAGCCACGCGCGCGACCTCGCCGTGATCTACCTCGCCGACGACTCGCCGCGTGGGCCCCACGCCGAGCTCGCGACGCTCGCCCGCAACGCACGCGTCAGCGTCGAGGTCCGCTCGGCCGCGGAGCTCGACGCGCTCGCGGGCCCCGTGCGACACCAGGGAATCGTCGCGGTCGCGGCCGGTGACTACCCGTACGTCGACCTCGATGCCTTGCTCTTGAAAGCGCGAAAGAGAAGCCCTGCGCCGTTGATCGTCGCCCTCGACGAGGTGACCGATCCGCACAACCTGGGCGCCATCGTGCGATCGGTCGTCGCCCTCGGCGCCGACGGCGTCATCACGCTGAAAGACCGCGCTGCGCCCGTCACCCCCGTCGTCGTTCGCGCGAGCGCGGGTGCGACTGAACACGCGGCGATCGCGCGTGTGGTGAACCTCTCACGCGCCCTCGAGACCCTCTCGCGCGCCGACATTCGCACCGTGGGCCTCGACGCTGAAGGGACCGCGGACCTCGAGGCCGTCGACCTCACCGGCCCCGTGGCGCTCGTGGTGGGATCTGAAGGGAGCGGTCTGCGTCGCCTCGTTCGGGAGCGCTGCGATGTGCTCGCGCGCATCCCGCTCGGCGGTCCGGTGGCCTCGCTCAACGCCTCTGTCGCTGCCGCGATCGCGATCTACGAGGTCACCCGCCAGCGCCGCGCGGCGACCGAAGCCCACTGACCTTCGAAACGCGAAACGCCCGGAGAGTGTTGTCTCGCCGGGCGTTTCGTTGCGACCGTTTCAGGTCACTTCGGGCTATCGGGTGCGAGCGAAAGGACTTGAACCTTCACGAGTGTTACCCCACTGGAACCTGAATCCAGCGCGTCTGCCAATTCCGCCACGCTCGCGACGAATGGGACGGGATTGGTACCCCCGCGTGGCGTCTTTCGTCAAGCGTCATCGCGGTCGATCCGCGCGAAGGGACGCGGCGAAAGCGCTCAGCGCACCTCGACCTCGCGCACCGCGCCTTCGGGATGGCCGTCGCGCATCAGCGTCACCCGCACCAGGTCGCCCACAGGAGGAACAACGACCTCGACGTTCACTGTTCCTGCGAGCGCGGGGAGCCTCATCGTCGCACCGTTCACCCACGAGGGCGTCGACGCGGACCGGAGCGCTGCGCGCCACGGCCACGCGTCTCCGTGACGCGGCGCGAGGGCGAGCCTCCATGCGCCGCGGAGGTCGGGGTACGCCCGAGGGAGCGAGGTTCGTCTGCGCGAGGGAGCGAGCGCGCGCCACGTCGCATCGGGGCCGTACACCGCCGCGTCTCGTGAGGTCACGGGCGTCTGGGTGACCGTGTGCGCAGGGATCGTGAGGGTGATTCGCACGCGCACGCCCATGGCCTCTCGGTGCGCCTCGGCCGACTCGATGCGGGGCGGCGCAGCGGCGCGTACGGGAGCGCCGTCGGCGCCGATGAGCAGAGCCCGGCCGCCGCAAGGCCCCGTCGTGCGACCGGGCGCCTCGCGGCCGCGCGAGGAAGGCGAGACGCCCGAGGGCGGCGCGGGCGCGGCGCCGTCGTGGAAGGTCGTGCAGAGCCCGCACGAGCACCCGTCGCACACGGGGAGGTCGACGTCGCCGTCGACGTTGCGCTCCTGTCGTAGCCACTGTTCGAGCGTGATCTCCGCCGCGCTGCCTGGTCCGCTCGCCTCCCAGGCTCGTCGGAAGCGCGCGGCGGACTCGGTGCCGATGTAGCGCAGGTGCCAGGGCTCGTAGCTGTACCCGGTGCGAGGATCGATGATGTCCTCCGCGCGGTGTCGACACGTCGTCCCCTCGGCGCGCTCTTCGAGGGCGATGGGGTAGGGGAGCACGAAGCCGAACTCCCACGCGTGGTCGGCGATCCAGCGTCCGGCGGGGGTGCAGCCGAAGCCAGGGCGCATCATCTGTCCCGCGTTGGCCCATTGCTGCGTGAAGAGGTCGACCGCCGTGCCGAGCTGGTGCTGCGAGTGTCCCGCGATCGCGCTCGACGTCGTGGCGCGACAGAAGCTCTGTCCCGCGGTGTGACTCCAGTCTCGGAACACCTCGCATTGGCGATCGAACGAGCGAAACGCCGAGTGCACGTGCCCCGGATACCCCGCGGCGGCCATCTGTTCGAGCAAGAGCCTCAGCGCCTCCGCCGCTTCTCGTCGGAGGCAATGCGCGACGCGAGGAACGCACTCGGCCGCCGTGTGTGGCGCGCCCGACTCGATGTCGACGAGGTCCGTCGGCGCGTACTCGGGTGAGAGCACGAAGCGCGGCGAGCGGTTGACGATCGTGAGCAGGTCGTCGCCGTCGACGAAGCCGTACGCGGGGAGCACATCGCTCGCGTGCACCCAGCGCCCATCGCGATCGCCGCGAGAGAGCGTCCCGCACGGCTGGGGCTGCGCGGGGCGCGGGGGCGTGCGCTGGAGGGCTCGGGGTCTCGGTCGCGCGTCGCGGCTCTCTCTCGGTGGACGAGGGAGCGCGCGGGGGACGCTCGCGTCGGTGGGCGCGCCCGCGTCTCGCGCACGGCTCGGGTGAGGGGCGTGTTGTGTCGTCGGCGGGTGCGGATTCGCGGAGGGGCGCGACGACGCCGCGAGGCCCGTCGCGGCGATGAGCAGCAGGCTCAGCTTGCTTCGCTGCATCGCGCCAACGCGCGTAACACCGACGGGTGCGCAGACGCCAGTTTCCGCGCTGTCAACGTCGTCGCGCCTTCGCGCGTGTGAAGCTACCTACGCACCGAAGCGGCGCCGCTCGCGAAGTCAGGTACGCACCCGTACGGCGCGCGGACATCGAAATCGCCCGGAACTCTGCGCCGCGGGCGCTGGGGGTTGACTGGCACGTGCCCTGCGTCGGGGTTCGCTGTCGCGGACGTCTGGCGGGCGACGCTGCGATCTGCGAGGAGGTTGTGTAGCAATGGCGTTTGGAGAGGAATTGAACGAGCGAAGCCTCACGACGACACAGCGCGCGCTGAGGGTCGTCGCACGAACCGTGCTCCGTGAGCTCAAGCGCTCGGGCTACTCGCGCGCCGAGATGGTCACCTTCGCGACCGAGCTGCTCGACCTGGTCACCACGGAGATTCGCTCCGACGACGGCGAGACCTCCTGAACGCTTCGCGGCGATCGCCGCGCTGACCTATCGTCGCCCGCGTCATGGGCGATCCCATCTACCTCGATCACAACGCGACGACGCCGCTCCACCCCGCGGTGCTCGACGCGATGCTGCCGTATCTCTCAACCCATTTCGGCAACCCTTCGAGCTCGCACGTCTACGGTCGACGCGCGAAGGAGGCCGTCGAGCTCGCGCGCGCTCGCGTCGCCGCGCTCCTCGGCTGCGACCCTGAGGAGGTGTGCTTCACGTCGGGCGGGACCGAGGCGAGCAACCTCGCGATCCGCGGGGTGTGTGAGGCGTCCGCGCGTCGTCACGTGGTGACCACGATCGTCGAGCACCCCGCCACGCTGGAGCCTTGCGCGTGGCTCATGCGCGGCGGTCACCGCGTGACGCGCGCGGGCGTCGATGCGTCGGGGCGCGCGAGGCTCGACGAGCTCGCGGCGTCCATCGACGACGACACGGCGCTCGTGACCGTGATGCACGCGAACAACGAGACGGGGACGCTACAACCCGTCGCGGAGGTCGCCGCGGTGGCGCGCGCGCGAGGGGCCCTCGTTCACGTCGACGCTGCGCAGTCGGTCGGCAAGGTCGCGGTGCGCGTCGAGGATCTTGGCGCGGACCTCCTCTCGATCGCGGGGCACAAGCTCTACGCGCCCAAGGGCGTCGGCGCGCTCTACGTTCGACGCGGGACGTCGCTGCGTCCGTTCGCGCGCGGCGCGGGGCACGAGCGGGGGCTGCGGCCGGGGACCGAGAACGTCGCTTCGATCGTCGGCCTCGGCGTCGCGTGTGAGATCGCCGCGCGCGACCTCGACGCGAACGCCGCTCACCTCAAAGCCACGCGCGAGCGGTTGTGGGGCGCGCTCGTCGAGGCGGTCCCCGGCGTGGCGCTCAACGGGCACGTCACGGAGCGACTGCCCAACACGCTCAACGTGAGGTTCCCCGGCGTGTCAGGAAGCGCGCTGCTCGCGAACGTGCCCGAGGTCGCCGCGTCGACGGGATCTGCGTGTCACGCGAGCGGCGAGGCTGCGTCTGCGGTGATCCTCGCGATGGGGATCGATCCCACGGAGGCGCTCGGATCGGTGCGGCTCACCACGGGGCGCTCGACGAGCTTCGAAGAGGTCGACCGCGCCGCGGAGCTCCTCGCGTTTGCGTGGCGTCGTCTGCGCGTCACCTGAAGGTTTGGAAGATCGGTACCGTGGCGCCCGCCGCGGCAGGCTCCACGAGCTGCGCGAGGGCTCGATACACGCACGATCCGTGGACCGTCATGCGCGAGGGCGACCGGACCTGGACGTCGCGGACGCGCCCTCGCGCGTCGAAGTACACCACCGCGACGACGTTGCCCACGTACGCTGGCGGCTCGGCCGCGCAGGACCGGAGCAAGGGATGCGCGGCGCGGGTCACGGCCATCCCGACGTCGGGCGCGCGCACCGAGACGCGCGGCGGAGGCGTGACACGTCGAGGCGCGACCGCAGGATGCTCCGGGGCGCGCGCGAGGGGTGGTGCCGCGATCGCTCTCGGGGGCGGCGGGGCGATCACCTGCGCGGGCGACGGCGCGATCACCTGCGTTGGGGACGGCGCGATCATCTGCGTCGGCGACGGTGCGAGCATCTGCGTCGGCGACGGCGCGAGCACCTGCGCGGTCGGTGCGGGCGGCGCGTCGCGCGGCTGTGTCGCGGTCGGCGCGGGCTCGTTCAACGGCGCGACGGGGCCGCCGACGTCTTGCGTGGCGGCGCGGATTCGCAGCGCGAGCGCGCCGAAGACGAGCGCTCCCGCGACGATGGCGGCGATGGTGATGGCGCCGCGCGGGACGCCGCGGTCCTCGGCGACGGGGGAAGAGGGCGGGATCGACGGGTGCGCGGGCGCGTCGATGAGGGTCGTGGCCTCGGGGACCGCGTTCCAAGAGGGCATCGGCGGGCCCGGGATGCTGTTGGGGTGAGCCTGTTGCGGCGGCGGCCTTGGCGGCGGAGCCGCGCTGCGCGGTTGTCGCTGCGGTCTCGCGGGGCCTGCGGAGGCCGCGCTCTGTCGCACCTCGATCACCTGCGTGGGCTCGTTCGGAGCCGCGCGCATCACCGACGTGGGCTCGTCGCGACGGAAGCCGATCGACTCGTCGGAGGGCAGCATCGAGAGCAGCCTCCGCGCGTCGGCGAGCATCTCGCCCGCGGAGCCGTAACGGTCCGCGGGCTCCTTGCGCAGCGCGCGGTCGATGAACGCCTCGACCTCCGCGGGCGCCGCTGGGACGCGCGCGCGCAGCGGGAGGTGCGGGTGCAGCACGATGTTCGAAATGAGCTGCTGGTAGCTGTCTCCCTCGAAGGGGTGCTCGAGCGAGATGGCCTCGAAGAGCACCGCGCCCACCGACCAGAGGTCCGCGCGGCCGTCGACGCGTCCGCCGCCGGCCTGCTCGGGGGACATGTAATCGGGTGTTCCGACGGCGGTGCCGACGCGCGTGATGCCGCCCGTGGCCGACTGCATCGAGATGATCTTCGAGATCCCAAAGTCGAGGAGCTTCACGCCCGTGCAGCGATCCACGCCGCCGACGAGGAAGATGTTCTCGGGCTTGATGTCGCGGTGCACCACGCCGGCGGTGTGCGCGGCCTGGAGCGCGTCGAGCGTCGCGGCCATCACCGCGAGCGCCTCGCGAGGGCCGAGGGGACGTCGGTCGAGCACGTCGCAGAGCGTCTCGCCCACGAGGAGCTCGAGCACCATGAAGGGCCCGTGCGCGTCGGTGCCCGCGTCGAGGAGACGGACGATGTTCGGGTGCCCGACGGCCGACACCGCGCGCACCTCCTGGAGGAAGCGCCCGGTGACCTCCGTCGAGGTCGCGTACTCGGGCTTGATGAGCTTCACCGCGACGCGCTCGCCCGAGGCCAGCACCTCGGCCTCGAAGACCGCGCCCATGCCGCCCTCGCCGATCATGCGCAGGATCCGGTAGCGCCCCGCGACGAGCGTGCCGATGCGGCTGCGCACGTCGGGAGCGGGCGACGGGAAATCCTTCAGCGCTGCGGGGGTGCTGACGTTCATCGATCGGGCGCGAGCGACGTGACCTTGAAGTGTCTACCCGGTTTCGTTCGGGGTCGTCTACGGGGGCATTAGCCAGGATCGACGTGAAAGCCCGCCGCGAAGCTCTCGAGCGCCGGGTGCGCCACCACGGCCGCGCACCCCGGGACCGCCACGCCCAGGCCGGAGACATAGAGCCACACCAGCAAACCCTGCGGAATTCCCACGGGCGCGGGCACCATCACCACGCAGTAGAGCGTTCGGGCGGGGCCCGTTCCTGCGAGCATGGGGACGGCGTCGTGAGGGGCGCCCGCGAAGGACACCCGCTCGGGCTCTCCGAGCACCCTCGGGTTGCCGATGCGCACCGCGACCGCCGTTCGCAGCGCGTCTTTGAGCGAGAGCGGGTCGGACCCCGAGAGCGTGTCGACCTCGACGATCGCGCCGAGCGGTCCTCCGGGCGGCCCCGAGAACAGCGCCAGCGTCCCCTGCGCGGGAAATCGCGTCGCGATCATCGAGGTCGGGGCCCGGTCGAGCGAGAAGCCCACCGCTGCGAACCCGTGCGCCTGCGCGTCTCGCGGCGTGAGCGTCCACCGCGACGGGTCGGAGGATGGCGGCGGCGCCGGGGCACGGGTGAGCGCATCGCGCGACGCTCCGGCGTCTCGCCGCGGGGCCGAAGGGCTCTGCGTCGCGGCGGGGCGGCACGCGACGAGGAGCGCCGCAGCCGCGAGTCGGGTGAGTCCGCGCTTGATCTGGGGAGGCATTTCCGTTGCGCCGCATGGTGGTCACGTCGCGCGCGGCGGAGCAACGCCCACGACAATGCTTGCCTTGATCGTCGCGGGCGAACGATGCTGCCGCCCGCGTGCGACACTCGATGCTCGATCGCTGGGGCCGTTGGATCTATCACCGCCGCCTCCTCACGCTCGCCGTGAGCGCGGTCTTCCTCACGCTCTCGATCGCCGTGCTCGCCCGCGGAGGGACGCTCTCGACGGGCACGATCCACGGCGTCGAGGCCGACGTGGGCGCGACGCTCATCGAGCGCGAGGTGCACCCGCCCGAGGCGCAGGGCTTCACCATCATCTTCGAACACCCGACGCTCACCGTCGACGACGAGGCGTTTCAGCGCGCCGTGCGCGAAGCCGTTTCGGGCCTGCGGCGCCACCCCGACGTGCGCTCCGTCGCGACGCCCTTCGACCCCGACACGTCGACCTTCGTCGCCTCGACGATGCTCAGCGTCGACACCCACCACTGCGTCGCGCGCATCGGAATCACCCCCGCTGCGGCCGCAGACACGAGACGCTTTCCTTCGATCAGGGCGGCCCTCAAGCCCACGGCGCTGCGCGCGACGATCACGGGCGTCGCGGTGTTTCGCGCGAACCTCGACGAGACGCTCCAGCACGACCTCGTGCGCGCCGAGGCGCTCTCGATGCCCGTCACGGTGGCCGTGCTGCTCGTGGTGTTCGGCTCGCTCCTCGCGGCGCTCCTGCCCGTGGGCGTCGGCGGGCTCGCGGTGGTGGGCGGGATCGCGTGCGTGATGCTCCTCTCGCGCCGCGTCGACGTCGCGCAGTACGCGATCAACGTGGCCTCGCTCGTGGGCACCGGCGTCGCCATCGACTACTCGCTCTTCGTCGTGAACCGCTTCCGCGAGGAGCTCGCCGCGGGGCTCGATGTTCCTTCGGCGCTCGGTCGCTCGCTCGCGACGGCCGGTCGCGCCGTGGCCTTCTCGGGCCTCGCCGTGGCCGTGGGCCTCTCGGGGTTGCTCTTCTTCCGCGGCTCGTACCTCGCGTCGCTCGGGCTCGGCGGCACTGTCGTCGTGCTCCTCTCGGTGGTGTACGCGCTGACGTTTCTACCCGCGCTCCTCGGCGTGCTCGGGACGCGCGTGAATCGCGGGGGCGCAGCGCGCGCGGGCGCGGACCCCGATGCCGTCTGGCGCCGCGTGGCGACGGCCGTGATGAAGCGTCCGCTCCTCGTGCTCGTGCCGACGCTCACGCTGCTCATCGCGTCGGGGCGGCCCTTTCTCGACCTTCAGATCTCGATCCCCGACGTGTCGGTGCTCCCCGCGCACACCGACGCGCGCAAGGGGCTCGCGATGCTCGAGGAGCACTTCCCCGAGCGCGCGGCGACGCGGGTCACGGTCGTGGCGCGCTTTCCCGGCGACCCCTTCGCGCGTCCCGATCGCGTGGGCGCGCTCTACGATCTCAGCCGACGCATCGCCGCGACGCCCGGCGTCGACCGCGTCGAGGGCCTCTTCGACGTCGACGGGATGCTCGATCGAGACGGTCATATCCTGACACTCACCGCGCCGCGCGACACGTGGGGCGAGGTGCAGCGCGATGTCGCGCGAGAGAGCGTCGGGCGCACCATCGTGGTGATGTCGGCGCTCACGGAGCACAGGCCCACGAGCGACGAGGCGCGCGCCATCGTCCGCGCCGTTCGCCGCGATCGTCGCATCGCCGACGGAGAGCTCTTCGTCACGGGCCCCACCGCGATGGACCTCGACTCCGCGCGATACCTCCGCGAGCGCGCGCCGACGGCTATCGCGTACGTCGTGGTGATGACGGCGCTGATCCTCTTTCTGCTCCTCGGCTCGGTGGTGCTGCCGCTCAAGGCCGTGGCGATGAACACGCTCTCGATCACGGCGTCGTTCGGCGCGCTCGTGTGGATCTTTCAGAAGGGGCACCTCGCGGGCCTCCTGCATTTCACGCCGGGCCCCGTGGAGCCGTCGCTCCCCATCGTGATGTTCTGCGCGGTCTTCGGGCTCTCGATGGACTACGAGGTGCTGCTCCTCACGCGCATGCAGGAGGAGTACGTGCGCACGGGCGACAACGAGCGCGCCGTGGCCGAGGGGCTCGCGCGCAGCGCGCGGCTCATCACGAGCGCGGCGGCGATCATGGTGGTGGTCTTCGCGGCCTTCACGATGGCGGAGCTCGTGCTGCTCAAGGCCATCGGGCTCGGGATGGCCATCGCCGTGGCGCTCGACGCGACGCTCGTGCGGGTGCTCGTCGTGCCCGCCACAATGCGCCTCTTCGGCGATCTCAACTGGTGGGCGCCCGCGGTGCTCGTGAAGCTCTGGAAGAGGTTGCCGCACGGCGGCGAGCACTGAGGTCGGGGGCGCGGATCGCGGCGCGCGTTTGTGCTCGCGCGAGGCCGCGCCGAGACGGTATATTCACTCCTCATCGGTTCAGGTACGACGGCTGAGCGGCGGGCGGTGTGTGTTTTTTGCGAACGCGCACAGCGTCTCCGTGAAGGCCCCCGCGAACGGTGATACGGAAGACTCCCATGTCTGGCGACACCCCCTCCAAGAAGGAACAGCTCCTCAAGCTTCTCGACCGGGGCAGCGTGTTCGTGCACCTCGACCCGCGCCGCGACGGGGTGGTGGTGCCCGAGTGGTTCACCCACAAACCGCAGCTCGTGCTCCAGCTCGGGCGCAACTTCGCGATCCCGATCCCCGACCTCGTGGTCGATGACGAGGGCGTGCGCTGCACCCTCTCGTTCAACCGCTCGCCCTTCCACTGCACGCTGCCGTGGACGGCCGTCTACGCGCTCGTGGCGGAGAACGGCGAGGTCACGATGTGGCCCTCGGAGCTGCCCGCGGAGCTCGTCCCCGAGACCGCCGCGGTGCGCCGCAACCAGCCGAGCTCTCGCAGCGCGCGCGGCAAGCCCCAGCGTCCGCGCATCTCGGTGGTGCCGCCTCCGGGAGAGACGCCCTCCAAGGCTCCGCCCGCGCCGTCGCGCGCGACGTCGTTCCCGCCGCCGCCCGTGTTCGAAGAGATCTCGTCGCCCGACACGACGCCCGCCGCGTCGCGCAACGCGCGTGCGAACGAGAGCGGCTCGATCCCTCCGAAGCCCGACACCGAGCAGGCCGAGGGACGCAAGGGCGCCAAGGAGCGTCCTCCGTGGCTCCGCCTCGTGAAGTGATCTGAACGCCTCTGCGATCTCCTCTCTCCGCGACGCTCCACACACCCTGAATGCGCTCCGTGGCCGTGCGATGCTGCGGGGCCTCGCGTATCCACGCGCGCCCAAGGCGTGTGATGATGCGCCGGTCTCTCACGCCACGGTGGTGAACCCATGCACGTGACCCTCGTCCTCACGCACGAATGCAATCTGGCCTGCTCGTACTGCTACACGGGCGAGAAGTACCGAAGAGACATGGACTGGGAGACGGCCGAGCGCTCCATCGACCTCGCGTTCCGCGAGTATCGGCCGCGCGTCCCGTGGGCCACGCAGGACGACACGCCCATCGACATCGGCTTCTTCGGCGGCGAGCCCCTCATCTGCTGGGACATGCTCGTCCGCGCGGCAGAGGCGGCCCGCGCGCGCGCCCAGCGTGACGGTCGCAAGCTCCGACTCGCGGTGACCACCAACGGCACGCTCGTCACCCGTGAGCGAGCAGAGAAGCTTCATGAGCTCGGCGTCGAGGTCACCCTCTCGATCGACGGGACGCGCGAGGCCCACGACGCCACGCGTCCGCAGCGCGGCGGGCGTTCGAGCTTCGACGACGTGGTCGCGGGCGCAGAGAACCTCAAGGCCGCGGGGCTTCCGCTCGAGGTGATCGCCGTGGTGGCGCCGCAGAACGTCGCGTGGCTCGGCGAGAGCGTGCGCTTTCTCGTCGACCTCGGCGCGCGCAACGTGATCCTCAACCCCTGCTTCGAAGAGACCTGGAGCGACGAGGCCCTCGCGCTCTGGGAGCAGGGCATGGTCGCCGCCGCAGAGGTCTACGCCGACCGCATGCGCAAGGGACGCCCCGTGGCGATGCCCACCTTCGACAACAAGCTCCTCGCCGCTGCGAAGGGCGGGCTCGCGTCGTGCGACACCTGCGGCTCGGGCACGACCGAGGTCGCCGTGGCGCCGTCGGGCAACCTCTACGGCTGCGCGCGTCAGGTCGGAGAAGACCGCGACCCCAAGCTCGTCATCGGTCACCTCGACCGCGGCATCGACACGAAGCTCACGGGCGGAATGCTCCGCGGCCCCGCGGACCCCGCGTGCGAGACCTGCGAAGAGAAGTGGCGCTGCGGAGCATCGTGCGCGTGCGCCAACCTCGCGGAGACGGGCACCACGCACCTCCCGGGTGGAACGCAGTGCTGGTACGAGCAGGCCACCGCGCGCGTCGCCGACGCCGTCGGGCTCAAGCTCCTCGACGAGCGCGACCAGACCTTCATCGGCTGGACGTACGGCCGCGTGCAGGCCGCCGCCGACGCCGTGAAGGCCCGCATGGAGTCCGTCGCGCAGCCCCCGACGTCGTCGGTTCGCCGCGTGCGCAAGCTCCCCATCGTGCAGCGCGCGTAGCGCGAAAGAGCTTCAGCGAAGGCGTTTCGAGAGTCGCTCGCGCATCGCCTCGACGCGGTCGAGCGCGCCCATCACGCGGTCGGCGTGGCGGTTCACGAAGGACATCACCGGCCCCTCGTCGCCCGTCGAGAGCGGGTCGGTGTCGGTGCCCGCGGGGCCGTACATGCGCTCCATCACCTGGCCCACCGAGCGCTTGATCATCGCGCGGAAGGGGACCTTCGCCATCATCCCGTACATCGCCGCGTTGCCCGCCGCGCGCAGCGACGGGTTCGCGCGCACCTCGTCGACGGCGGCGCGCAGGTCGCCCACGTACTCGTCGGCGTAGTCGACGTGCTGCGAGGTCACCGTGCAGTGGATCGTCGGCGGCTTCTGCTGCCGGTCGACGTGCCATCCGCGCTCGGCCATGCGGTCGCCGACGGCGTAGAGGTCGACGCGCGGATCGACGGAGCGGTACGCGAAGATGGTGCCCGCGGGCGCGCCCACGACGGCGAGGCCGTCGATGGAGCGGATGCCTGCGATCATGCGCGCGGTGGCCTGCATGCCGAGGCGCGTCTGGAGCATGTAGCCGTCTTCGCCGAGGGCCATCATCGCGGCCCACGCGGCGGCGATGGTTCCGCCGGGGCGCGTGCCGAGGGCCGAGGGAGACGCGTAGATGCCGCCGGGCCAGTCGGTCGCGACGAAGAACTGGTGCTTGAGGTAGCTCATGTCGCGGTACGTGATCGTCGACGCGCCCTTCGCGCCGAGGCCGTACTTGTGGAGGTCCGCGGAGATCGACGTCACGCCGGGGACCCTGAAATCAAAGGGTCTCACGGGGTGTCCGAGGCGCTCGACCCAGGGCAGCATGAAGCCGCCGATGCAGCCGTCGACGTGGAGCGGAATGCCCTTCGACGCCGCGAGCGCGCCGATCTCTTCGATGGGGTCGAGCACGCCGTGGGGGTACTGCGGCGCCGACGCTGCGAGCATCACGGTGTTGCGGTTGATGAGCCGCTTCATGTCGTCGACGTCGACGCGCCCCTCGCTGTCGACCCGCGCGTGACGGAGCTTGAGCCCGAAGTAGTGCGCCGCCTTGTCGAAGGCGACGTGGATGGTGTTCGGCGCGACGATCTCGGGGCTGCGCACCCACGGACGCTTCGCGCGCGCGAGGTTGCGGTAGGTCTTGACCGCCATGAGGATCGACTCGGTGCCGCCCGACGTCATCGTGCCCACGGCCGACGCGGGGCCGTGGAACATCGACGCGGTCATCTGGATGACCTCGGCCTCCATGCGCTTGAGCGACTTGAAGGCCATGGGGTTGAGCGCGTTCTCCATGAAGAAGCGCTCGTGCGCCTCGATGAGGAGTCGCTCGTGCGCCTCGCCCGCGAAGTACACGAGCGAGAAGCAGCGGCCGTCGCGCCAGCGCGCGTCGCCGTCGCGGTAGCCGTCCATCGTGGCGAGCACGTCGTCGTGCGCGCGGCCCACCGTCGGAATGCGGAGTCTCTCGGTCATGGCTTGCGCGGAGGTCTTCGCACGCATCGCGCCCCACGGAAAGTGCCCTCTGCTAGTCTCGGCGCCCTTCACAGAACGTCACGGAGCTCGCGATGAAGACGATCGACCCCGATGCACTCTCGAAGCACTTCGACGCCGCCGAGGCCGAGGCGCGCCTCGCCGCGCGGTGGGAGCGCGAAGGCACATGGCGCTACGACCCGACGCGTCCGCGCGAGGAGACCTTCGTCATCGACACGCCGCCGCCGACGGTCTCGGGCTCGCTGCACATGGGCCACATCTTCAGCTACACGCACACCGACGTCATCGCGCGCCAGCGGCGCATGCAGGGCCTCGAGGTCTTCTACCCGATGGGCTGGGACGACAACGGCCTGCCCACCGAGCGACGCGTGCAGAACCACTTCAACGTGCGCACCGACGTGAAGGCGCCGTATGAGCCCGGTCTCGTCGTGACGCCTCCGCCCGCAGACGCGCCGAAGAAGGACCGCGAGGCGCCGCGCACGGTCTCGCGCCCCAACTTCATCGAGCTCTGCAACGCCCTCACGCGCGAGGACGAGAAGACCTTCAAGGCCCTCTGGACGCGCCTCGGGCTCTCCGTCGACTGGAGCCAGGAGTACGCCACCATCGACGATCGGTGCAGGGCCACGGCGCAGCGGTCGTTCCTCGATCTCTACGCGAAGGGGCACCTCTACTCGGTCGAGGCGCCGACCATGTGGGACGTCGATTTTCAGACCGCCGTCGCGCAGGCCGAGCTCGAAGATCGCCCTTCGCAGGGAGCCTTTCACGACGTCGCCTTCGCCGTGCGCGACGCCGACGAGCGCTTCGTGATCTCGACCACGCGTCCCGAGCTCCTCGCGGCCTGCGTGGGCGTCGCGGCGCACCCTGACGATCCGCGCTTCAAGCACCTCCTCGGGCGCCACGCGGTGACGCCGGTGTTTCGCGCGCCCGTGCCCATCTTCGCGAGCACGCTCGTCGACCGCGAGAAGGGCACCGGGATTCTCATGGTGTGCACCTTCGGCGATCAGACCGACGTGCAGTGGTGGCGCGAGCACAAGCTCCCGCTGCGGCAGATCATCGGTCGCAACGGCAGGCTCGCGCAGGTCACCTTCGGCGAAGGGCTCTTCGAAAGCCTCGACCCCGCGGCTGCGAATGCTGCGTACGCGACGCTCGTGGGGCGCAACGTCAAGCAGGCGCGCGCGCTCACCGTCGAGATGCTCCGCAAGCCCGAGAACGCTGCGAAAGAAGGGATGGGCGCGCCGCTTCAGGGAGAGCCGCGGCCCGTCGAGCGGCCTGTGAAGTTCTTCGAGAAGGGCGACCAGCCGCTGGAGTTCATCACGACGCGCCAGTGGTTCGTGCGGCTGCTCGACAAGAAGGCCGAGCTGCTCGCGCGCGGCGATGAGGTGACGTGGCACCCCGAGTTCATGCGCCATCGCTTTCGCAACTGGACCGAGAACCTCCAGTTCGACTGGTGCATCTCGCGGCAGCGCTATTTCGGCGTGCAGTTCCCCGTGTGGTACCCGCTCGACGCGGAGGGATCTCCCCGCTACGAAGCGCCCATCATCGCGCCCATCGAGCGGCTCCCTGTCGATCCCACGGTCGACGTGCCCGACGGATTCGATGTGTCTCAGCGCGACGCGCCCAATGGGTTCACCGCCGAGGCCGACGTGTTCGACACGTGGTTCACCAGCTCGCTCACGCCGCAGATCAGCTCGCGGTGGGGCACCGACGCCGAGCGGCACGCGAAGCTCTTTCCCGCAGACATGCGGCCGCAGAGCCACGAGATCATTCGAACGTGGGCCTTCTACACCATCGCGAAGGCGCTGCTCCACGAGGCGACCATTCCGTGGAGGCACGTGACCATCTCGGGGTGGATCCTCGACCCCGATCGCAAGAAGATGTCGAAGAGCAAGGGGAACGTCGTGACGCCCGCGCACCTGCTCGACGCGCACGGCTCCGATGCTGTTCGGTACTGGGCCGCGTGCGCGCGCCTCGGCACCGACACGGCCTTCGACGAGAAGGTCTTCAAGGTCGGCCGGCGCCTCGTGACCAAGCTCTTCAACGCGGGCAAGTACGTGCTCTCGCAGAAGGCCGAGGAGCGTCCCATCACCGAGCCCCTCGATCGCGCGTTCGTGAAGGCCCTCGGCGACGTCGCGCGCGACGCTTCGAAGAGCTTCGACGGCTTCGACTACGCGTCGGCCCTCGAACGCACGGAGACCTTCTTCTGGCAGTGGTTCACCGACTCGTACCTCGAGCTCGTGAAGGGACGCGCCCGCGGTGACGGTGGCGCGAGCGAAGACGCGCGAGGCTCCGCGGTGGCGGCGCTTCGACTGGGACTCGGCGTGCTCCTGCGGCTCTTCGCGCCGGTGCTCCCGTACATCACCGAGGAGGTGTGGTCGTGGGCCTTCGCCGGGGAGCGCGGAGAGCCCTCGATTCACCGCGCGCCGTGGCCTTCGGAGCGTGAGTTCGCGGCGGCGGAGGGGGTCGCAGACGCGGGGCTCCTCGGGCTCGCGGCGCATGCGATGGCGGTGGTCAACAAGCGCAAGAGCGAGCTCGGTGCGAGCGTGGGGCGCGTGGTCAACTCGCTCGCGCTCGCGGGCAACGCGTCGACGCTCGCGCGACTCTCGGTAGCCCTCGGTGACCTCTCGAGCGCGGTGCGCGCCGACACCGTGGAGCTCGTCGAGCGCGCCGAGATGGCGGAAGGAGAGTTGGATGTCGTGACCTGCGAGGTGGCTCCGCCGCTCGCGGAGTCCGATCTGGCAACCCGCGCGTAGCGCCGCACGAGGAGCGCACTTCTTGGTGGCGCGGTCGCGCGCGGTCTAGTCTCGCCGTCGCGTCGCCGGGGAGTGGCTTCGAGCGTCTCCCGGCGCAACGAGGAGATGTCGATGAAGAAGGCCGTGCTCGCCGCGAGGGTGCTCCTCGGGCTGATGTTCCTGGTTCCCGCGCTGATGTTCTTCTCGGGGAAGATGCCGCACAACCCCATGCCCGAGGCGGCGACGACGTACATGACCGGCCTCGCCGCGTCGGGCTACACGATGTACGTGGTCAAGGTGATCGAGCTCGTGGCGGGCATCGCGCTGCTCGCGGGGCAGTTCGTTCCCCTCGCGCTGACGCTGCTCGCGCCCATCGTGGTGAACATCGCGCTCTTTCACCTCGTGCTCGTGCCCAACTACGGGCTCGTGGTGTTCATGCTCGCGCTCGAGATCTTCGTGGCCTGGTCGTACCGCGGCGCGTTCCGCCCGATGCTCGACCGCCTCGCGAAGCCCACCGAGGCGTAGCCCTCACTCCGCCACGAGGAGCGAGTGCGCGAAGGGCCACCGCGCGTCGATCCACTGACCCGCGCAGCCGAAGCCCGTCTCCGTCGCCCACGCGCGGAGCTCCTCCACGTCGAAGCGGTGGCTCGACTCCGTCCAGATCGACGTTCCCTTCGCGAAGCGAAAGGTCTCGCCGAAGAGCTTCGCCCCGGTGTCGCGCGTCGCGACGAGGTGCATCTCGATGCGCCGCTCCGGCGCGTTCCACCGGGCCTCGTGGGTGAAAGCTCCGAGTTCGAAGTCGGCGCCCCACTCGCGGTTGAGGCGCGCGAGCACGTTGCGGTTGAAGGCCGCCGTGACCCCGAGCGCGTCGTCGTACGCGGGGATCAAGCGCTCCGCCGTGGCGCTCACGTCGGTGCCGAGGAGAAGCGCGTCGCCGGGGTCGAGCGTGGCCCTCACGCCGCGGAGAAAGTCCACGGCCTCGCGGCGGTCGAAGTTCGAGAGGTTGCTCCCGAGAAAGAGCACGAGGCGTCGCGTCCCCGCTGCGCGCGGCACCATGCGGAGCCCGTCGAGGTAGGTCGCCACCACGGCGCGAAAGGTCACCGCCGTGAGCTCTTCGAGCGTGCGTCGACAGCCTTCGAGCGCGCTCGGAGACACGTCGATGGCGGCGAAATTCACCCGCTCCTGGCGCTCGCAGAGCGTTCGAAGAAAGACCAGCGCCTTGCGGCCCGCGCCGGGGCCGAGCTCGACCACGTCGAGGTGACCGGGGAGCGCGTCGAGCTCGTCGCGCGTGTGTCCCTCGATGAGACGCACGTCGGCGCGCGTGAGCTCGTACTCGGGCAGGTGCGTGATCGCTTCGAAGAGCGCAGAGCCGAGGTCGTCGTAGAGCAGCACGCTCGGCAGCGACGGCGGCGCGCCGCGCAGCCCCCGCAGGATCGTTTCGGTGAGGGCGGAGGTTCGCGTGGGCATCGATGGCATCAGGCTCGTGAGATGCGTGTGGGGCGTCAGAGGCGTCGCGCGAGGCGCACGCCCGTTCGTTGAAAGCGCGTGTCGGGGTGCCAGAAGTTCCGGTAGCTGCGGCGGAGGTGGCCGCGCGGCGTGTACATCGATCCGCCGCGGAGCACGCGCTGATTCACCATGAACTTTCCGTTGTACTCGCCGACGGCGCCCTCGACGGGCCAGAAGCCCGGGTACGCCTCGTAGCTCGACGCCGTCCACACCCACGCGCTGCCGTAGAGAGAAGAGCCCGCGCGTTTCGTGGAGAGCGAGTTGGCGATGCCGTCGTGGTCGACGTCGAGCTGGTGTCCTCCGTCGGCGTCGTCGCCCGCGGCGGCCTCCCACTCGAACTCCGTCGGGAGCCTGTGGCCGAGGAAGCGCGCGACCGCGTCGGCCTCGTAGTACGAGAGGTTCGTCGCGGGCGCGTCGGGGTCGAGCTCGCGCATCCCGTGAAGCGAGAAGGCGCGCATCGCGTCGCCGTCGATCACGGCGTAGAGCGGCGCGGTGACGTCGTTGGCGCGCGCCCAGTCGAAGCCCTCGCTGAGCCAGAGTGAGGGCGTGCGGTAGCCGTCGGCGCGCGCGAAGGCGACCACGTCACGCACGCGAACGAGCTCGCGCGAGAGGGCGAAGGGGTCGAGCCACACGCGGTGCCGCGGCGCCTCGTTGTCGAACGCGAAGCCCGCGCCCGCGTGGCCCACCTCGAGGAGTCCGCCGGGGTGCTCGATCCACGGATCTCCCTTCGGAGCAGGGCTCGGCGTGACGTCGACGGGCGCGATGTACTCGGGGTGGAGGGGGCTCTGCGAGAGCGCGTGGTGGATGTCGGTGAGGAGGAGTTCCTGGTGCTGCTCCTCGTGGGCGAGGCCGAGCTCGATGATGGGCGCGAGGTCGAGGAGCGCGCGGTCGTTCGTCGACGACAGGAGCGCCTCGACGCGGCCGTCGACCTCGCGGCGGTAGGCGCTCACCTCGGCGGCCGAGGGGCGAGAGAGCATCCCCCGCGCGGGCCGGGCGTGACGGGGCCCCACGGCGTTGTAGTACGAGTTGAAGAGGTACGCGTAGCGCGGGTCGACGCGCGCCACCCCGAGCGGCGCGAGCAGGAACTCTTCGAAGAACCACGTCGTGTGCGCGCGGTGCCACTTGGTCGGGCTCGCCGAGGGCATCGACTGGAGGTTCTGGTCCTCGGGGCTCAGGGGCGCCGCGAGGCGTTCGGTGCGAGACCGCACGCGGAGAAATCGGGCGAGCAGTTGCTCTCGCAGCATGAGGGTGGCTCCTTCGATCACGCGTGGTGCGTCGCGGCGGCGCGGCGTCGACGTGGGCACTCTCGCGCAACCGCGCGCGCCGTCGC
>JBPOHC010000784.1:0-25121 GCA_052035985.1 Myxococcota bacterium
CGTGGCGCTCCGAAGACGACCCCGTGTTCACGGCGGGGTACGTCGCCCCCGAGATGGCCGACCAGAACTGGGTGGGCGAGCTCGACCCTCGCGTCGACGTGTACTCCGCCGGCGCGCTGCTCTGGCACATGCTCACGGGCCACTCGCCGACACGGCTCGAGCCGTCGCCGTCGCCGGTGCTCTCGGCCGACGACGTGAGGCTTCCGCTGCGCCTCCCGAGGTACCTCAGGGACGTCCTCCGAGGCGCGCTCGAGCGCGACCGCGAGCGGCGCACCGCCAACGCCGAAACGCTCAAAAGGCAGTGCATCGACGCGCTGCAGAAGCTCGCGAAGGGGGAGTGACATGACCCGTACGGCCGTTCTTCTCGACGTTCCCAACGTGCTGCACCGCAAGGCTGAGACGGCGGCGCGCGTGCTCGCGACCCTCGAGCGCTGCGCCGCGTCGCTCTTCGGCGCGACGGAGATGACCCGCGACGCCTTCGCGCTCGAGGGCTTCACGCCGCTCGCGACCGCGCAGCAGGCCGAGGCGGGCGGCTACGAGGTCGTGTGGTGCCCCTCGGATCGCACCCGCTCGATGGACCTCAAGCGGATGTCGCGCGTCGACGACTACGTGCTCCAGCGCACCGCGAAGCAGCGCGTGCGAGAGGGCGCCCGCGCGCTGCTCATCGCCTCGGCCGATCGCGACCCCGAAATCGTCGCATCGGACCTCGATGGCACCGGGGTGCGCGTGGTCTTCGCCCAATGGGATCCGGTGCCGAACGGCAGGCCCGCGGCGATCGAGCGGGTGTGCCTCCGCGACTTCGAGCGCGAGATCGAAGCGTCGCGATCGAAGCCGGGGACGGTCTCTGTCTGGCGCAGCGGCGCCGAGGTCTCGACCGCGCCGCTCCGCGACGGGTTGGTGCTCGGACGGCCGAGTCGCACGCTGGGATCGCCCGACGTCGACCTCTCTGCGGGCGGAGGTTCTGAGGGCGGCGAGCACACCTACAGCCGACGCGTCGCGGTGCTGCGGCGTCTCGGGCCGAGCTGGTGCCTCTGGCGCCTCCCCGAGGCCGAGGCGGAGATCGAGATGCCCGACGGTGAGCGCGTGGGCGCAGGAGGCTGCGCGGTGCTCTCGCGCGGAGAGACCGTGGTGCGTGTCAGATCGGCGGGCGTCGAGGTCGTCTTTCACACGAACGAGTCCGAGGAGGGCGAGCGATGAAGTACGAGACAGGCGCAGAGGTCGGGCCCGACAGGCGGTACCGGGTGAGGGAGGTTCCGCCGAAGCTCGCGCTTCGGGCCAACGCGGGGAGCTACCTGCACCTCGCCGACGACGGCCACTGCGGACAGCGACTCGTGACGCTCCGCACGGTGCGCTACACCAACCTCGAGCGGGTCGCGGGCGACGACGGGTACCGCGCCGGCCGGGCGCGCCTCTCGCGCATCGCCGAGCTCATGAACCGCGTCGAGGTGGTGGCCTTTCCCGACCTGCTCGACCGCTTTGAAGATCGCGATATCGCCGAGCCCTTCAGCGACCCGAAGCTCGCGTCGGGCGAGCCCGTGCTGGTGCTCCAGCACCTCTTCGGCACCGACCTCGAGAGCCTGTGCGCGTCGGGGTACTTCCTCAAGAATCGCGACGGAGACAAGGTCTTCCTGCGCGTGCCGCGCGTCGCGCGGATGCTCCGTCGGCTCACGCTGCTCGCGCAGGGGATCCTCGCGGGAGACGTGGCCCACGTCGATCTCTCGCCGCGTCACGTGCTGCTTTTGAAGAGCGACGAGATCCCGCGCATCCTCGGGGTCGGGCACCTGGTTGCGCTCGTCGACGGACGCGTCGCGGAGGGCGACGCCGCGCTGCGCTTCACCTCGATCGGCTTCGCCGCGCCGGAGCTCATCTCCGCAGACCACGACTGGGGCCGCGGCGCCTCGGGCGAGGCCGTGATGCTCTACGGCATCGGCGCGACGCTCCTCGGGATTCTGGCGGGAGGGACGAAACCCATCGTCGATCGCTGCCACGTCGAGGGCCCGGCGGGGGCGCTCTCGCTCGCCCGTGAGCTCCGCGACGCGTTCGCGCGCGAAGAGAGCCCCTACGCTGCGTCACGGGCGCGCCTCGCTGACACCGCGACCACGCTGCTCACGCAGGACCCCGACGAGCGTCTCGCGGCCTTCACGCTCGAGTCGCTCGCGGACGCGCTCGAGACGCTCTCGGGGGACCGCCCGGGAGACTCCTTTCGCGACCTTCAATGCGCGGGCTGCAAGGCGACGTTTCACGGCGAGCCCGAGCGGCAGAGCTTCGACTACGCCAACGCGAGCTTCACCCTGTGCCACGACTGCCTGCGCGCGGCCCGCGTGAAGATCACCCGCACCGCGCCCCGCTGCGGCTGCACCTACGAAGAGCGAGCGGGCGACGAGTGGGCGCGGGCGCGCGTCGGGCATCAGCCCCGCCAGGTGTGCAGGGCGTGCAAGGCGACGCGAGGAGGACTCCTGTGAGCTGGTTCACCCTGGCCGAGCACGAGACCGGACGGCTGCTCTCACCCCTCGAGGCGACGCCCGCGGGACCGCTGCGGGTCACGCCCGGAGGCGCGCTGCGCGTCGCCCGCTGCGAAGGTCACGCCCACTGCGAACCGTCCGACGAAGAAGCCTCTGGCTCGTGGAAGGTGACGCCGCGCGGCCCCTTCGCGCTGGTCTTCGAAGCCGCGGAGGGGCGAGAAATGGTGGTGCGCTTCGACGACGTCGCGCCCATCGTGGAGCCCTCCACCGACGACGCGGAGCCCTCTGAACGTGCGGTCTCGGAGGCGCCCACACCAGGCGAGGTCACGCCCGCCGCGACGTCCGAGGCGGTGACCCTGGACGCCTGGGATCCGCGAACCTTCGCGGTGCGCATGGTCGCATCGTCGTCGCGCCTCGAGGGGCTCTACGAGCTGGCGCTGCGCGCGGTGCTCGTTCGCCGCGAGGTCTCGGGGCTGTTCGAAGCGCCGCGTACGTGCGCGGAGCCCGACCTCGGCGCGCTCCTGCTCGTGGACTACGTCGAGACCGGGAGCTTGCCTGAGTGGGCGCACGACGAGATCGCGACCCGCGCCCAGCGCGCGATCCACGAGGCGACGCTCGCGTGTGTGCGGTCGAGGCTCGCGATGCCCGAGGGGCCGGAGGTCGCCCCGGACACGGCGGACGTCGAAGCGCTGCTCGGTACGCTCAGGCCTCGCGCGCAGACGGCGACGCCCATCGCTGCCTCCCAGATCGACGCGGCGCTGTCGGCCGCGGTGCTCGAGATGGAGTCGCTCGCGGCGGCGCTGAGGCCGCTCGCGCAGCTTCTCGGGAACGTTCGCGCGAGTCCCGCGCACGAGGCCGACCTCCGCGCCGCCCTCGTCGCAGGCGCGGCGATCCGCGCGCTCGGTCGAGGGTGTTGAGCGCTGTCATGGCTCATCGAGGAACCATGTTCACCAACTCGAAGTGCCCCTTCGATTGCCGCACGCAGACAGCGTTCTTGAAGTGATCGAGGGCCGTCGTCTCCCCACTGCTCGAGACCGGTGACGATGCGCTCGCGCGCGCTGCATTCCTGTCAGATGATTCGCCCCCCTCGCGTCTTACGCGGTGAGGACCTGACGATGGCGGCGGAGACGATACCCACACTGACCTTTCGACCGCGTGGCGCGACCGCAGGGCGATGCGCGTCGCCCTGCGGCCGAGACCTATGAGGAGCGTGTATGGCGAAGCTGGTGATTCGCGACAACAACGGGCGTACCCGTGATGAGCTGGTTTCCTCCAGAGCGAGCGTCCAGGCGATCGGGATGGGCAAGAAGTGGAGCGTGTCGCTCGACGGCGGGAAGACCTTCAGGTCGTACCAGTCGGTGACCGACGCCGACTGGAGCGCCTTCCTCGGTCCGCTTGAGAGCGATCCCCCGAAGGCAGCGAGCGCGTCTCCGCCGCCTCGCGAACTGCAGACTCCGCCGCCCTCACCACCGCGCACCGAAGACTCGCCCGTGGTGAAAATCCTCGAGGCGCGCGTGCTCGCGCTAGGCGCTCTCGAGGCGCGTGTCGACGAACTCGGGGCGCATGTCGCCAAACTCGGCGCGATCGAGCACCCTCAACGTGGAGAGTTCGACGAGCTGCGCGCCGCGGTTCGGACCGGGGTCGAAGACCTACGCGCCGCGGTTCCGGCCCTCGCCGAAGAGGCCCTGACGCCACGGCTCGAGCGCGTCGCGGCGTCGATGGTCGCTCGCATCGAGGCGAAGCTCGAGCGGTTGAAGATCGAGCAAGACGCGCTCGACGATCTCGCGGCGGAGCAGGTCGAGTCCGTGGCGCGGTACCGTCCGGGCACCGTTGAGACCTTGCTCCAGCGGCTCGGGGCAGAGCGGAGCGAAATCGAGAGCCTCCGCGAGAGGCTCCGAGCGAGAGACGAGGCGCTCGACGCACGCGACGTCGAGATCAACCGTTTCAAGGCGGCCGAAGGCGTCGTCGACCCTGGCGTTGTCGACCGGCTGCGTGGAGACGTCGCGAGGCTTCGCGGCGAACTCGAGGCGCGCAAAGACGTCGAGGCCGAACGCGACGACCTGCGCCGTCAGCTCGCCGAGCTGGAGGTGATCCGCGAGCGATACAAGAACGCGCAGGCCGCCCAAGAGGCGGACATCGAGGCGAGGCGCGAGTTAGAGCGGGTGACCGGCGAGCGCGCGAAGCTCGAGATCGAATTCGATGCACTCAAAGCGCGGGCCGAACAGTTCGAAACCGCCCGTGACAGCTATCGAGACGCGCTCGAACGTCGCGGAGAGATGCTCGAGAAGTGTCGGGCGACGAACCGTACGCTCCAGGAGGAGGTTGCGACGCACAAGCAGTCCCTCGATGCACTCACCGCGGAGCGCGACGCCCTCGCGGCGACGACGCAGGGAGCGCTCGAGCGCGCGACGGCGGCGGAGGCGCGCTTCAGGGGTCTCGAACAGCAGATCAGCGACGACGCGCGACGCGAGCGCGAGGCCCGCGAAGCTGCCTATGAGCGGAGACGCGAGGCCGTGCGGAGTGAGCTCGAGCGCGAGTGGGAGCGCGCGCGCAGCGAACTCGAACGCCAGATCGAGTCGGCGCAGCGAGAACTCGCGCGCGAGCGAAACCGGGCTGGTCAATGGGAGGGAGACGCGCAACGAAACGCCAGAGAGGCAGACGAGGCGCGAGCGGAGCAACGCGCGTGGCGGAAGCAGGAGGACGAGCGCGTGTCAGCGCGGCGCGCGCACGACGAGAGGCTCGCGTCGGTCGTTCGAAACCTCGAGGCGATGGGCGGGGAGCTCGCGGCCGCGCGCGCGAAGGCCGAGACGCAGGAGAGAGACGACGCCGAGCGGAGGAGAATGAGGCGCGAGGAGCTCGAGGAACTCGGCGTCCGCGTTGCGATGCGGCGCGCGGAGCTCGACGAGCTCGAGGCGAAGACCCGCCGCGGGCGCGAAGACGCGCACGCCGAGCGGGAGGCGAGGATCGAGATCCTTCACCGGCCGGTATTGCTCGACGATGGCCGCGGCGCGCTCGACGTGACCTCGGAGCGCGAGTGGCTTGACCGCGTGAGCTCGCGTATCAAAGGCGCGGGTTTTCATTTCTCTCCGCGCCTCATCGAGAGTTTTCACACCTCGCTCAAGATCGCGGCGTGGTCCCCGCTCACCGTGCTCGCAGGCGTGAGCGGCACGGGCAAGTCCGAGTTGCCTCGGCTCTACAGCCACTACGGCGGGTTGCGCTTTCTGCCTGTGCCCGTGCAGCCCAATTGGGATTCGCCGCAGGACCTCTTCGGCTTCTTCGACTACGTGGCCGGACGCTTCAGCGCGACGGAACTCGTGCGGGCCATGTACCAGAGCCAGCGTGAACCCTCGGAGGGTGGCTTCAACAACGGGCTGCTGGTCGTGCTGCTCGACGAGATGAATCTCGCTCGCGTTGAGCTCTACTTCAGCGAACTTCTCAGCCGCCTCGAGACGCGTCGCGGCCTCGACGTCAAGACCGCACGAGAGCGGTGCGCGGTCAGGATCAACCTCGGGGCGGGCCTTGAGGAGCACCTCCTGCCCCTCGGAGAGAACGTGCTCTGGGCAGGCACCATGAACGAAGACGAGAGCACTCAGACGCTCTCGGACAAGGTGCTCGACCGGGGCAACGTGCTCACCTTCCCGCGTCCGACGACGCTGCACTCTCGCGAGAGGATGGACATCGGCGAACACTCAGATTGGCTCCCTCGCAACGTGTGGGAGTCGTGGCAGCGGCGCCCCGAAGACACTCTCACCACCGAGGCCCGCGACGAGATCCGCGACGCGATGCGAGACGTGAATGAGGCGCTTTCGCGGGTGCAGCGGGCCGTCGGGCACCGCGTGATGCAGGCGATCGAGCGCTACATCGCCAACCATCCCAGCGTGTCGGCCTTGCGTTCCGAGATGCGCCCCCTCGACGCGTGGCGCGCTCCCTTCGAAGACCAGATCGTGCAGAAGGTCATGCCGAAGCTCCGAGGGGTGAGCGTCGACGGGCGCGCGGGGCGCGCGTGCCTCGACGGTGTGCGATCTGTGCTTGATCGCGTGGCGCCGGGCCTCGTGAACGACTTTCAACAAGCGCGCGACGACGCGCAGGGCGCCTTCGTGTGGACGCGCGCCAGCTACCTCGAGGAGAAGGCGACGTGACCCTCGAGGGGTCGGCAACCTCGCAGTCGTGGCGCGCCGCGGTGGCCCTTCGGCGCGCGCACGGGTCGACCGACGCGCCGCTCGCGGCTCTCGCGTGGAGCCTGGCAGACCTCGAAGACCTGCTCGCCGCGGAGGCGCGCTTCGATGCCGAGTCCGGCGAGCCTGCGTGGCAGTGCGCATCTGAGTGGCTCGCCGGGGTGTGCCGCGGCCTCTTCGCTGCGTCGCCAGCCGTGCCGTGCGACGCGATGGCGCGCGCCGCGAGCTTCGCCGCCGAGCCGTTAGCCGAGGTCTTGTCCACGCCTCGCACGCGCCTGCAACGCGCTCATACGCTCGAGCGCCCAGAACGTGTTCGCACCCTCGACGCCCGCGCGATGGCGTGGCTCGCGCGTCGTCCGGGCGCCGACACGAGAACGAAGATCGGCGCCAGCCGAAGGGTGCTGGCGGTGGTCCGAGAGGAGAGCGCTGACGTCCCCGCGAACCGCTTCGTTCGCAAGCTCGCGGTCGAACTCCACGGCCACCTCGACACGTTGCTCGCGGACGTGTCGAGCGAGGCTGAGCTCGAGCCGGTCGTGGCCTCGCTGCGAGCGCTGCGCGCCCGATGCGCGCTCGATCACGCCGATGGCCCGCTCGCGAACGTCCGCGCGGCGGTGGCTCCGGTGCCCGACAATGTGCTGCTCGGCGACCGACGGTACGCGATGCTCTGGCGCGCCTGGCTCGCGCTCCGCTCGCTCGATGAGGTCACCGCCGCGCGCTGGGACTCGGCCGATCTCTGGCTCCTCGCGGGTTTGGCGTGGGCGCTCCTCGGCGCGCTCTGCGCGCGGGCGGGCGCCGAGCCCGAAGAGCGCTGGCTACGCTTCGACGGCGATCATCCCACGCCCGACGAGCGCGGCGTGCGCGTGAGGCTGCGAGCGGCAGACGCGCTGACCGTCGTCGCGGTGCGCTCGGAGGGCTCCGCGCTGACCGTCGAGGTCGCGCAGTGGCGCGGCGAAGGGCGCATGCGAGCGTCGCCTCCGCACGCGCTGACAATCCGCTGCGGCTACGACCGAGACGCCGCGGTCACTGCGGGCGCTGGCCATCCCGCGTGGCTCGAGTGCGACGGCGCAGACGTCCGCTTCAACGCGTCGCGCGCGGGGCTTCGCGAGGCCGCCTCGCGGGTGATCGGCGCGCTCGACCTGCCGGGCGACGCGCGACGACTCCCAGGGGACGCGCTGGCGGCGGGCTGGTCGGTATTGGGGATCGACCTCGCGGGGCCGCGCGCGCGCCTCTCGTTCGATGGAGACGTCGCGTCGGGCCCGTTGCTCGTCGCACGCAGCACGATGCGCGACGATCGGGCCGTGTGGATCGCGGGCGACCTCGCCGCGCGCTGGAGCCGTGACGAACTCGGCCAGGAGTGGAGCGCGCTCGACCTCTGGCGCGCCGCGGTAGAGCTCGGACTCGGAGCGGACGAGGGGCCCGCGCTCGCCGCGCTCTCGACGGCCGTGCGCGAAGCGTTGCCCGAGCCAAAATTCGGGGCGAGGGCCGCGGTGGTTTTGCCCGACGGTCTCGACGAGGTGACGCTGTCGCACCTGCGCGCCGCGCTGTCGGGGGCCTGCCCTGGAACGCCTCGCTGGGTGTGGCGCTCCGTCGCTGCGGCCGTCGCGTGGCGCATGGAGGACCGATGCCCCCTCGCTCCGGGGCAGGCGCTCGTCGTGCTCGACCTCGCGACGCCGCGCTTCGGCGGTGTGTGGCTGATCGCGCGGTGCGACGAGAGATCGAGCGCTCGGTGGTATTGGGAGCGTCCCCTCCCGGCGCTCGCGTCGGTGCGCGACGAGGCACACGACGCAGGCGCAGCGGCCGCTGAAGCGATTCACGAAGACGGCGCGCAATGCACTGCGGCGGAGGCCGATCTCGCGGTGGCGTACGCGGCGACAGACCCGGCGGCCGCGGGCGACGGCGTGATCGTTCCGACAGCGGACGGGTACGCGTGCGTCAGGGCTGACCCCCGTGCCGTCGCGCGTACCACGGCCTCGCGCGCGCTCGCGTGGGCCGATGAGTTCGAACGGTCGGGCGCCCTCGGGCGTGCCGCGCGATCGAGCAACGATGGCGTCGTTCACCTGCTCGTCGTAGGGGGGGCGTCGGGCTCCGAGGACGCGGAGGTCGTCGCGGCGGCGCTCCGAGAGCGACGGGGGTTCGGCCCATCGCTCGTACACGTGCCACGCGACGCGAGCGGCGCCGTCGCGCGTGGCGCTGCGCACACGCTCATGCGCGAAATGCGGGGCCTCCCGACCTGGGTCGACCTGATCCCGCGGCTCTCGCTCGAGGTGACGACCGGCGGAGCCCGACGCGAGATCGAGGTCTTTCCGCGGCGCGCGGTGCGGGTCGGCGAGGCGGCCTCATACCGATCGCCCCAGCGACTGCGGATCCCTGCGGGACAGCAGGCGTTGAGGCTCCCGCTCCTCCGCGACGACGACGGTCGAGCCGTGGCGGTGATGGACGCGCGCGTCGAGCACCCGACCTTCCCGCTCTCGCGTGACGTCGAGGTGCGCATCGAGGCGCATTTCAACCCGGCCGAAGACGGCTTTCGGCTCACGCTGCGACCCATCGGGCCAGCGCCGTTCGATTCGCTCGAGGTGCACTGGTCGCGCCACGACGAGTCCTCGGCTCCCGAGCAAGTAGTGCGCGACAACCCACCCGAGTGGATCTCCGTCGTCCCCTTCGCCTCGCTCGCGCCTTCCATGTTCGAAGCGTTCCACGCTGCGGTGGAGGCGGCGCGAACTGCGCTCGCGCCTGTCGACTCTCGCCGCGTCGCGCCGCGGCTCAACGCAGCGAGGCGTGACAACCGCGAGCGCGACCGCATCGTCGATGACCTCCGTCAACTCGAAGCGGCACTTCAGCGATGCGACAACGCTGCAGCCAGGATCTTCGCCGCCGGTCGACGCGCCGATGACGCCCCGCGGGCTACACAAACTCTCGCGCGCGATCTCGCCTCGTCGCTCGACGCGTTCATCGTGAAGGGGCGGTGGCACGACGAGAAGAACACTGAGCTCCGCAGCGCCGGAGTGAAGGCCGGCATGGCCTCGGCGCGCGCGATGAGCAGGCTGCGTGGCGCCGTCTCCGACGGGTTCATCGCGTGGGCGCTCGAGGCGACACAAACCGACGCTTCGCAGCGTTGGGTCTGGTTGGGGCGCGCGCTCGACGACGGCGTGAGCCCCGCGCGGCAACGCGCGCTCGAGCTCCTCGCCGAGGGTCTTGTCGGGCCTGGGAAGCCTCGCATTGAGCTCGTCGCGGCGCTCGCGACCGCGCTCTGGTCCGACGAGCGCTTCGCCTTCACCTCGGCGACCCGCATCGATGCGTGGCTACGCGGGGTCTCGAGGTACCTCGAGGAGATCGAGCAGAGCAGAGAGAAGGGGCAGCTGTTCGACGAGTGCGTTGCAGCGCTCCACGGGCTGCTGCGCATCCGCGGCACTCCGAGCGGCGCGCGGGTGAGCGCGCACCACCCCGAGATGCGCGAACTCGCAGATCGCATCGAGCGCGTCGAGCGGCTCCCGGGGCGTCTTACGAGGCCGAGGTTTCGAGCGGCGGGGACGGCGGCCCTCGCCGACGTGACGGTGAGCGCGCTGCGCGGAGAGAGCGTGGCGCGCATCGAGATGATCGAGGAGAGGGGTTGAGCATGGCAGAGCGGAGGTTCTTGAACTGGTCGCTCGGGTACGAGCTGCGCTGGCCTGTTCACGTCGAGCACGATGGCCCGTCGGCGAAATACGCGACGCCGAGCGCCCCGCGCGACATCCGACGCTGGGTCTCGCTCCGAGAGGGTGCGGCCGTAGTGGCCGGCTTCGACGGTGAGGAGGCGAGGGTGACGTTCCGTCGCGGAAGCGACCGTCGCGCGCTCCAGCGCACGTTGCGCGACGCGCCGAAGCCTGTACTCATCAGGCTCGAATGGACCTCGACGGGCGGCGGTCACGCCGAGGGCGAGCTCGTCGTCGCACGCTGCGCGATGCCCGGCGCGCTCGACGCCGCGCCCGTGCTCGCGGTAACCCCAGAGCAGCTCGACGAGTTCAAGTGGACGCGCGCAAGCCTGGCGCGTGACCTGACGGTTGACACGCCCGCGGGGCCGATCCTGCCGGTGCAGACGTCGATCCTCGGCGGCGTCGAGGGAGCCGATGACGGCGTGTCGCTCTTTCACTGCGACGGCTTCGTGCTCCGGTGCCGCATCGAGGGAGAGGCCGGCCGCGAGCGCCTCGTGCTCGCCTCGATCGAGCGCTGCCCGCTGCGCGTCGGCTCGCTGCGCTTCCTCGCCCTGCCCGCGCGAGAGATCAGGGTCGAGGTTGGCGACGCGCTCGCGATCGGCACCGACCTGGCGCTGCTCGCGCCCGTCGAACACCCACGCCTCCGAGGCTGGCTCGAGTACGAGCGACGGCGCAACGATCTCGACGCGGAGCAGTTCGCCCTCCGCAGCGAGCGCCCGCTGGAGTTCGACTCGGTCCGCGCCCCATACGGCGAGAAGCCCGTGTACCCGCTGGGGCTGGTCGGCGCGCTCGACGAGCGCCTCAAGGGCTGGTGCGCCCCGGAGTCGCTCGCGCGGAGAAAACGCTTATCGATCGCCGCGGAGCTGCGGCCGCTCGAGCCCTCGGAGACGCGTCGCATCGAGGGCACCGTCGTCGCCATGCAGCGGGTCCCGGGCGGCGTCGAGGCCTCCTTCCGACCGCGAGATCCCGCCGTGCAAATGATGCCCAGGGGGCGCCTCTGCGCCGTCGAAGACAAGGGCCGAGAGCGTGAGAAGCAGCGCCGTCGGAGCGGCCTCGAACGCGTGTTCCGCGGCGCCGTCGCGTGCCCCGACCTGCTGCGGTGGCTTCTCGATCCCGCGTCGGTTCCAGAGACCACGACGGCCGCGAGGCTGCCCGCGCGACGGGGCCAGCGCGCGCTCAACGACGCGCAGCGGGCCGCCGTCGAGCGCGCGGTCGCGGGCTACGGCCTCACGCTCGTGCAAGGCCCGCCGGGCACCGGCAAGACCCAGGTGATCGCCGAGATCGTGATGCAGCTCCGAGAGCGCAGACGCCGCGACCTGCGAGCCGGCGGCGCCCTCGACTCGCCGCTCCGAGTGCTCGTGAGCAGCGTGCAGAACGACGCGGTGGCGAACGCCCTCGCGCGCCTCTCGGCTGACGGCGTCGAGGTGTTTCGGCGCGTCGCCGCGGACCGTCGCGGTGACGACGAGAACGCCGCGGAAGGAGCGGCGCTCGCGCGAAAGCTCCGCCAGCGGCTCGATGGCGACCCGGCCTTCGCGCGCCGTGAGCGGCTCGTCAGGCTCCACGACGATGTCGTCGCGTTCGAGGGTATCGCCGACTCGCTCCGTCCCGACGCGGAGGTCGCTGAGTCCCTCCGGCAATTCTCCGATGAGCGCGCTGCAGGGCTCCTCCCCGACGCGATGCGAACGACACTCGAAGAGGTGCTTGCAGACGCGCCGTCTGACACCGAACCCGATGTGCGAGGCGCAAGCGTCGAGCAAGTCAGCGCACTACTGACCGCGCTCCCCGACGTGCCCACGTCACCGCTCGACGCGTCGCTTCTCCTGCAGATCGACGCGCTGGTTGACGCGCTCGAGCGCATCGACGCCGCGCACGCCGTCGCCGCCGCGCAGTGGCGCCGCGCGCATCGGGCCCTGAGCCGGAGCCTCGTTCGCAATGAACCCGACCCAGCGCTCCCGGCGCTGTGGAACAAGGCGCGCGAGCAAACGCCCGTGCGCCCCGCGATCGCCGCGGCGCCTCTCGCGCCGCCCTCGCGCTGGCGGATGGACGTCGCCGCGTGGGCGCACAGAGTCTCGCACGCGCTCTCAGAACAGCGGCGCGCCGACGAGCGCAGCGACGCGGCCGTGCTCGAGCACTGGCACCGCGCGCTCGCCGAGGAGCCGCAGAGCCTGAGGCGCTTGAAAGAGCGCCACGCGCCCGTGCTCGCCGCGACGTGCCAGCTCGCTGCGCCGCGCGACGAGCCCGAGCCCGAAGACCTCTACGACCTCGTCATCGTCGACGAGGCCGCGCGCGCGGGCATCGACGTGCTCATCCCCATGGGGCTCGGACGCCAGGTCGTGCTCGTGGGCGACCACGAGCAGCTCCCGCCGCACATCGAAGAGGAGGTGGCCGCGAAGATGGAGCAGGGCATTCTCGAGGCTGCTCCGCCCGACGAGTCGCTCTTCGGGTGGCTGTGGGAGCGCCTCCCCGACACGCACCGCATCGCACTCGATCGTCAGTACCGAATGCACGAAGACATCGGCCGCGTCGTGTCGGCAGTCTTCTACGAGCCCAAGCTCGAGCTCCAGCACCACTACGCCGGCGCCCTCGCCGCGCGGCGCGCGCCGTGCTTCGGACTGTTGAACGACCACGCCCTCGCGTGGGTCGACACGAGCGCAGTGATGCACGACGCAGAAGAGCGCCGCCGCCACGATGTCCGATGGCCCGCCGAGGAGGAGAACGCGTACGAGCTCGCGCTGATCCTCGAGCTCCTGCGCCGCGCCGATCGCTCGGCGCTCAAGGAACTCCGCGAGACGTCGGGCACGAGGGAGGTGATCGGCGTGATCCCGTTCTATCAGAATCAGGTCGATGCGATGACGCGCGGGCTCGCGAGCCTCGAGACCGAGCTTCGATCCATGGTGCGCTGCGGCACGGTCGATTCCTTTCAGGGCATGGAGTTTCCCCTCGTGATCCTCTCGTGCGTGAAGAGCAACAAGGAGGGGCGGATCGGCTTCCTCCGGCGGTCGCAGCGGGTGAACGTGGCGATCTCGCGCGGCCAGCGTCAGGTGGTGGTCGTGGGCGACGCGGCGACGCTGGGACGCGACCCGAACGCGCCGCTCGGCAAGGTGCTCGCGCTGCTGCGAGCGCGTGACGGCGCGGTGGTGTCGGGGCGCGAGGTGCTCCCGTGAGCGCCCAGGCAGCGTCGCGGTGGTGGGTCCCCATCCCTGCGTGGTCGCTGGCGGTGCGTTGGTGCGCCGACGCCGAGTCGGAGCTCGACGCGCTCGAGACGGCCGCGCTCGGTCTGCTGCGCAACGGCGACCGCACGATCGACGACCTCGCGGAACTCCTCGGCGTCGGCGACGACGTGGTGCTGTCGGCCCTCCTCGAGTTGGCCGATCGCGGCCTCGTCACGCAGCCCGAGAGCACGGCGGAGCGTTGGCGCGCTGAACGCGGGGTCGAGTCCGAAGGCGCCGACCTTCGCGCAGGACGCGCCTTCGTCACGGTGCACAATGGCGTGGTGGCGGCCCGTGAACTCGACGAGGGGAGAGGCGGCAGCGCAACCTCGCAAGACACCGAAGACGACGTGTTCGACCCGGCGCTCGTCAGCGCCGCGGAGATAGACCGTCCGTCGCTCGGCGAGGTGCAGGCCGCCCTGACAAGGGGCGTGGCGCGAGGCGTTCTCGCGTACAGAGGGCGCGATCGCAGCGGTTCGAGCGAGCCGCAGAGGGTCTCCCACGTTCGCCTCGAGCCGCTCGACGCGAAGGGAGAGCGCAACCGTCTGCGCCGAACGATCGTGTGGTCGGCGGTCGACATCCTGCCGGGGCTCGGCGGCGACGCGGCTCGGGTGTTCCACGAGCCTCAGCTCGCGCCGCATGAAGGCGCGGACACGCCAGTATCTCCCGCGCTCGCCGAGTGGGTGCGTCGCAACGCCCCCGAGGTCGTGCGCGAGCTCGATCGGTGCGTGCAATCGCTCGCGATCGACGGCTCGCTCGTGCTGCGCACGGCCAACCTCCGCTCGCTGGAGGAGCTCAACGCAGAGATGCAACGGAGCCGCGCAGAGTTCGCGGAGCGTCTCGGCATCGCGCTCCCGGCGTCGTGGCCGGCAGCGCTCGGAGAGGCAGGCTCGAGGATCGACGAGGCGAGTCGATGGCTGGTGCTCGCGCGACGTGAGCCGCGATATCGCGACGCGCTCCGCCGCTGTCACGCCGCCGCGGTCGAGGCGCTCGCGCAGACCCTCTGGCGCTCTGTGAGAGACCGGCTCCGCGAGTGGGCCGACTGCTGGCGCCTTCGCATCAAGCAGGGAGAATTCCGGAAGCGCGAGAAGCGCGAACGATACTCCGAAGAGGCCGCGATCCGACGACTCCGAGAGCTGGCGCTAGCGGATCGACTCGGGCCTTCGCTCACACACCTCCTGAAGAGCACCGAAGGAGTCAGCGAGACGCTCCGAGCGATCGACCGCGACGAGCCTGGCGCGGGCGAGGCCGTGACCCTGTGGCTTCTCCCGCTCACGCTCCTCGACCTCGAGGCTGCGAGGCCCCATGCGGCGGCGATCGATCGCGCGCTCGCTGAGCATCCCCACGTCTTCGATGCGCTCGATCGGCTGATCGACGCCCGCAACGTGATCGTGCACGGTCGCTCGGCGCCCGACGCATCGCTGGCGCAACAGCCCGACGAACTCGAAGCCTCGCTGCTGCGCGTCGCCGCCGCGCTCGCCCGCGGTTGACGCTCGGCTCACCTGGTAGCGCTCGTTCAGGCGCGATCACGACGCCGAACCGCGGGCCGCGGTACTCTGTCAGGTTGCAGCCTCATGGGACCACCCGTTGTACAGGGCGAAGGGAACAGTGAGGGGCGAACGAATCGGCCACGCGTTCCGTACTCCGAGCCGCCTCCCTGTCGTCGAGGTCTTCGGAGGTGGTTCGCACTGCGGAGCGACGACGTGCTCTTGCAAGATCACGGGACCCCCACCGCCGCACGGAGGCGCTCCGAGGCGACGCGGGTGTGGTGGGGTCAGCCGCGTCGAACCGGTGTGCGTGCGGGGCTTCGGAGTCGGCACCGCCGACGACGCGCTTGTCTCCGAGAGCGCGGGCTTCTGCGCGGCAGGTATGACTCGCCGTCGATCACGAAGTTGTACGGGGTGCTCTTGAAGCGAGGGACCGCGCTCCGCGCCAGCAGCACGTCGTCGAACATCGGTCGAGGGTGTTGAGCGCTGTCAGAGGCGCACGGTCCGCTCTCCTCTACCCACCGCTCCGGTCACCCCCGCGCCACCGCAGCGTGCCCTTCACCGGCACGTCCGCGTCGCCCTCTCGCACGGCCAGCGTCAGCGTCTCGCGCGCGTCGCACCAGCTCTCGACATAGCCCTTCAAGAGCTGTGAGCCGCGCAGCACGTCGAGGTCCTCCGCGAGGTGGCGCACCACCGTCTCGCTGATGAGCACGATGGCCTTCACCCGCGCCCGCGACACCATCACGTTGAAGCGCTCCAGGCCCAACAGAAACTCCTCTTCGTCGCCCACCATGTCGGGGTCGCCGAGCGCGAACGACGCGACGATCACGTCGCGCTGCTGGCCCTGAAAACGCTCCACGGTGTCGACCGCGGCGCGCACCTGGTCGTGCGGCCCTTCGAGCGGCGTGAACACCGACTGGAGCCTCCGCACGATGAGCCCCTGCTGCGCGCGGTGCGGCGTCACCACACCGACGCCGCGACGCCAGAACCCCGTCGCGTCGTACGCGCTCGTCGTCCGCGGACGCACCGCGCCCGACGGGCCCGTACGCTCGTTGACGAGCCCGCCCGCCATGCGGCCGTAGAGCAAGCGGAGCATCGAGGCGACGGCGTCGGCTTCGAAGCGGTTCCACTGGCTGCTGCGCTCGTCGGGGTAGACGAAGCACACCGTCGGACGCGCCGGATCGAGCAGGCGCGACCATCCCTCGCACCACGGGAGCGTGTCGGGCCAGTCGATCGGGCGCTCCGTGGGCAACGCGTCGAGCAGGTCGAGTGAGAGCTTCGGCGAGTTCGCGCGGAGCGTGTCGCGGTAGCCCGCCCGACGCGTGAAGCCCACCACCTCGGCGTTCGAGCGGTAGTTCTCTTCGAGCATCACCGACGCCACGCCCTGAAGATCCGCGAGGTAGTCGTAGATCGACCCGACCATCGCCTCGATCCCGACGGGCGGTTCCGCGGGGTGAATCGGCGGGAGCTGCTTGGGATCACCCGCCACCACGACGGAGCCTCCCTCCGCGAGGCATGAGAGGGCGACGATCGCGTGGGCGACGTCCATCTGCGAGGCCTCGTCGATCACGACGAGGTCGAACCACGGAGTGACCGCGTCGCCCTCGTCGAGCATCGCGAGCTTCTGCGTCTGCTCCACGGTGGCCGCGACGAGCGTGAGGCCCTGTCGCGCGCTGAGCCGTTGGCGCAGCGCGCCCGTCGCGGGCGACGACTCCGTCACGAGGTCGACGTCGGTGAGCTCCGCGACGGGGAGCGCCGCACTCGAAGACCGGAGCCTCCGCACGAGCACCGCGTCGGCGGGAACGAAGCGCGGGAGCGCCGTGAGCACGTCGAGGAGCACGTTGTCGAACGCGAGGTACGTCGGCGCCGCGATGAGCACGCGGAGTGACACTCCCCGGTCGTGGGCGTCACGCAGGGCGCCGAGCACGATGGCCCGCAGCGTCGCGCTCTTGCCTGTTCCAGGTGGTCCCCAGACGAGCTGTGCGCGGCGCGTGAGCGAGGCCTCCCAGGCGGTCCACTGTGAGGGGTTGAGCGAGACGCCGCCCGCTTCGAGCGCCGCCCTCGTGCTCGCCACGTCGCGCGCAACGGGCGTCTCTTGAAGGGTCTTCGCGGACCAGATCACCTCGGCCACGGGGGTGTCGCGCGAGGGCCTCTTGCGCGGCGTCGGAGCACTCGCGCCCATCGCACGCAGCACCGTCGATGACGCCACCGAGCGCGCGGGAACTCCGATCGCGTCGAGCGACTTGCGGAGCTTCGAAGAGAAGAACGCGCGGTGCGTCGGGTCGAGGATCACCCGCTTCGAAAGGTCGATCACCCCCGCGGCCTCGGCCTTCGCGAGGAGCGCGCTCCAGCGCGGCTGCAGGTCGAGCGCGATGAGCCGTCGCTCGCGGTCGATCGCGGCCACCGAGACGCCCGTGAGGTCGGCCACCGTCATCGACGCCCAGCGCTGCTCCGTCGGCACGCCGGGGAGCCTGCTCTTCACGAACCACGAGAGGCTCTGATCGAGCAGTCCCGGCGCGTCTTCGGGGGCGAGGGCGAGCTGAAAATCTCGCTCCTTCACGCTCACCTGCGTCGATCCTGGCGCGAGCTCATAGACCCTGCGATGCGTCGAGGGATACAGCCCGAGCGCCGTGGTCGCCTCGTGAAGCTCCGCGCCCGTGAGCTGTCGCACGAGCCTCGCGCTCTTGAACCGCGCCTCGCGCTCGGCCGCGGGCATCGCGCGGATCTGGTGCACCTCGAGCTCGTCGAGGGCCTCTCCGAGGCGCGCGTAGCCGTACCAGAGCTGGCTGTCGGGCGAGAGGCGCTCGATGGTCTTCGGCGGTCCGACGCGCACCACGGGAGCCGTGTTGCCGAGCAGAGGGCGGAGGTCTTCGGTGAGCCGATCGGTCACGGCTTCGAGCGCGCCGAGCCGTCGGGTCACGGTCTCTTGCAGCGTCGCGGCTTGCTGGAGCCAGGGCGTGCGGTGGTTCGAGCGCGTCCAGATCTCGTGGGCGCGTTCGGGCGGAATCTGATCGCTCAGCGGGTCTTCGAAGAGAGGATGAACGTGGAAGCGCGCGACGGGGGCGGGGAGCGACGCCGGGTGGTAGCTCCGAGCGACGCCGAGGAGGTTGTAGTAGTGCGCGATGGGGGCCGCGAGCACGCAGCGGATGGCCTCCTTCACGACGGCGATGGGGGCGCGACGCGACGCAGCCTCGTGGTCTTGCAGCACCGTCTCGGGCGGAAAGAGCCACGCGAGGTGCGACAGCGAGCGCTGCATGAGGATCGCGTCGAGGTGACGCCCCACCACGCGGCAGAGGTGCTTGTAGGTGAGCGTGTCCCAGAGATAGAGCTGAAACGTGGTCTTGGCGTGCGACGCCTGCGCCTCTTCGAGGACCGCGCGCAGCCGATCGAGGAAGCTGAAGAGCTCCCTGCGCTCGACGGCGAGGTCTTTCTGGTCGACGAGAAAGACCTCGGGCTCCCAGTCCTTCGCGGCGCGGGGAGCGGGGTTGGTGTCGCCGTATTCGCGGTGCTCGACGTGGCGCGCGCGGAACGCGAAGGCCAGCGTGACGCTGCTGCCCGGGTCGAAGTCCGCTGAGACGTAGACCTTCAGGTCCGCCCAGCGAGGGAGCATCGCGCTCGTCCCCGCGCCCGGAGGGACCTCCGCGGCGCCCGTCTCCAGCGCGCGGGCGCGTCCCGCGAGCACCGAGCGCGTCGCGCGCAAGAGGTGGTGCGTCTCGAAGACCGGGTCGTCGGGGGAGCGCGCGGCGAGCTCCTCGACGTCGGTGACGCCTGCTGCGTGGAGCGCCGAGCGCGCGCCTCGGGTCAGGAACGCCACGCGCGAGAGGTGCGACGAGAAGGTCGCCTGGGGGTAGCACTGGTCCGGGTCGCTCGTGCCGACGGACTCCTCACCGCGCCACGGAAAACCCAGCCAGTCGCAGTGGCGGCATCGGTTGTCGACGTGCCAGGGGAGCTCCCTCCACGGCGTCGCGAGGGCCCGCGGGAGGTCTTCTGAGAAGAACCGTCGGATGCGGTACGCGAAGGCCTCGAAGGGCACCACCTCGAGGTCGCCCTCCATCGCCGCGCGTAGGCCCTCCCACGTCGACGGGTCACCCGATTTCGCGAGGCGCACCCGCTCCTTCGTGAGCTTCGAGGCCTCGTGCGAGCCGGGCCACACCGCGGCTTCGGGGACGACCACGTAGCGCCCCGAGAGGCCCTGGTCGTCGAGCCATCCCGCGAGCGCCATCGCGTAGTAGGTGACCTCGGTGAAGTACCCCGCGTTGGCCTCCGCCGTGAGCTTGATGTCGATCACCCGCAGCGCCACGCGCGGGTCGTAGAAGGCCAGCGGGTGAAGGTCTCCGCGCGCGTCGATGCACTGCGTGGCGCGGCCCGCGGGGATGAGCTCGATGAGGTCGGGGCGCAGCGTCGCGAAGTCGAGGCGTCGCGCGGCGCAGAGCGCCTCGGACTCCATCGCGCGCACGAACGATCCGCCGACGGTGAACTCTGACTCGGCCACGAAGGCCGGCGCCGTCGTGCTCGCGAGGAGCGCGCCGAGCGGCGTCGGGTCGTACACCACGCGGTCTTGCACCGTGCGCGCTGCGCCCGCGACCTTCGAGGCCCCGAAGGCCGCGCGGAGGTCTTCGAGCTTGGCCGACTGCCACACCTCGCCCGCGCCGGTGATCTGTTCGAGGCCCGGTCGCGGCGTCGCGGGAGGAGGCATCCCGTCGGCCTCGCGCTCGTGTCGGTAGCGCGCGTTGTCGGGCGAGAGCGACAGCCGGAGCTGACGCAAGCACTCGCTCCCGATGAAGCGTGAGAGCACGGCCTTCGAGAGGTGGGGCATCGCGCGTTCCCACTACCACGAGGCGCGAGAACGGTGCGATCCTCCGCCGCCGGGAGGACCTCCACCGTTGCCGCCGCGCGCCTCGAAGCCCGAACCTCCGCGCCCCGATGTGCCCGGCCTGCCGCGCGCCGCGCGAGGGTGCTTTCCGACGCTGATGGCTGGCGAGCTCGCGCCCGCGGCGTGGATGCGCGCCGACGTCGACCGACACCTCGCCGCCGTGCGCGAGGCTTCGAAGCGCCTGGAGTTCGTCGACGTCACCCTCGCCGAGCGCATCGCCACGAGCCTCTGCTCGCTCCTCGAAGCCATCGATCACGAGACCTCCGAGCGCGACCGACGGGTGGTCTACGCCGCCGTGCGGTACTTCGTGCAGCTCGACGACGGCGATCATGACTTCGAGTCCGAGATCGGGCTCCACGACGACGCCGAGGTGCTCAACGCCGTCGCGCGACACCTCGGCCGCGTCGATCTCTTGATCCCTCTTGCCTGACATCACACCGATGGAACCAACCGCCTCCTCGTTGGCCTCTCCCGACAACGACGTGCTCCCGCCGGGGGCGCGCGTGGTGATCCGCGACGAGGAGTGGGTCGTGCGCGGCGCGCATCGCTCCAGCGTAGGCGGCTACGCCGTCGAGGTGACCGGCCTCTCGGAGCTCGTGCGCAACCAGTCGGCGGTGTTCCTCACGAAGCTCGACCCGGTGCAGCGGCTCCATCCCGCGTCGACGGCCCTCGTCGAAGACCCGACGCCCGCGTTTCGGCGCGCGAGGCTCTACCTCGAGAGTCTGCTGCGTCGCACGCCTCCCACCGACGCGACGCTCTACCTCGGACACCACGCAGCGGCCGATCCGCTCCCCTATCAGCTCGAACCTGCGGCGAAGGCGCTCTCGCTCCCGCGCGCTCGGATTCTCATCGCCGACGACGTGGGCCTCGGCAAGACCATCGAGGTGGGAATCCTCCTCGCGGAGCTCATCCGACGCGGTCAGGGGCGGCGCATCCTCGTGGTCACGCTGAAGTCGCTCCTCGGGCAGTTTCAGCGTGAGCTCTGGCACCGCTTCGCGCTCCCGCTGGTGGCCCTCGACTCGACGGGCATCGAGCGCATGAGGGCCCGCATCCCCGCGACCACCAACCCGTTTCACGTCTACGACCGGGTCATCGTCTCGGTCGACACGCTCAAGAAAGACGCGCGTTATCGCCGCTTTCTCGAGCGCGCCCACTGGGACGTGGTCGTCGTCGATGAGTGCCAGAACGTCGCCGTGCGCGGCGCAGGCGGTAAGCGCTCTCAGCGCGCGAGGCTCGCGTCGCTCCTGGCCGACACCTGCGACGCGCTCGTGCTCACCTCCGCCACGCCCCACGACGGCACGCCCGAGAGCTTCGCGAGCCTCGTGAACCTCCTCGACCCCACGGCCATCGCCGACCCGTCGAGCTACGCCCGCGACGACGTGAAGGCCCTCTTCGTGCGGCGCTTCAAGAAGGACGTCGCCGACCAGGTGCGGCGGCAGTTCTGCGCGAGGCTCCCTCCGCGCCTCGAGACCGTCGCGGCGTCACCCCTCGAAGACCACGTGTTTCGGGCCCTCGCCGCGGCGAGCTTTCCGACCCTCGACCGCGGACGCTCGGGCGCCAATCCGCTCTTTCGCACCGTGCTCTTGAAGGCCTTTCTCTCGTCGCCCGCCGCGTGCCGCGCGACCCTCGACGAGCGCGCGAAGACCCTCGCGCCCCGCACCGACGACGAGGCCGTCGAAGACCGCGCGCTCCTCGGACGCATCGGCGAGCTCGTCGACGCCGTGTCGCCCGACGTGAAGGGCGCGTGGCCCAAATACGAAGCCCTCCTCGCGTGGCTCCGTGAGGCGGGATGGACAGGCAAAGGGACCCTCGGCGAGCGCGTGGTGATCTTCTCCGAGCGCGTCGACACGCTGAAGCTCCTGCGAGAGAGGCTCGTCGCGACCCTCGGGCTCGACAAGCGCCCCGACGCCGTCGCCCTCTTCTACGGCGCCCTCAAAGACACCGAGCAGGACGAGATCGTCCGTGACTTCGGCGTCGACGACGGCAAGACGCGCATTCTCCTGGCCTCCGACGCGGCCTCCGAGGGGATCAACCTCCACTATTTCTGTCACCGGCTCGTGCACTTCGACATCCCCTGGTCGCTCATCACGCTCGAGCAGCGCAACGGACGCATCGACCGCTTCGGCCAGCGTCACGCGCCGGACCTGCGATACCTGCTCACGAGGCCCTCCGACGAGGGGCTGCGCGGCGACCTCCGCGTGCTCGAACGGCTCGTCGAGCGTGAGCGCTACGTGCACGAGAACCTCGGCGACGCCGCGTGGCTCATGCGCTGCTTCGACCCGGCGAAAGAGGAGGCCCGCATCGCCGCGGCCATCGAGGCCCACGACGACCCCGTCGCCGTGCTCCCCGAGGCGGTGGTGAACCCGGGAGACGACATCCTCGCGATGCTCACGGGACCGCTGGTCACCGCACCCGCGGCTCCGTCAGCGCCGACGGCTGAGCCGCTGTCGCTCTACGCCGACGACCTCGCCTTCGCGAAGGCAGCGTTCGAAGAGGTGGCCGACGATGACCCCGCCCACAGGCCCGAGTTTCTCTCCGACGTGAAGGGCTTCGTGCTCTCTCCCTCGGCGCAGATCGAGCAGCTCTACGACCGCACGCCCGCGCGACGAAAGCGCCATCAGCCCGTGCGCCTCACGACCGAGCGCCCGCGCGTCACCGCCGCCATCGAGAAGGCCCGCTCGCGCAAAGACCTCGCGCCCGAGTGGGAACTCTTCTGGCCCCTGCACCCGCTCTCCGAGTGGCTGTGTGACCGCGTGCTGGCCTCCTTCGCGCGCAACGAGGCGCCCGTGATCGAAGTGCCCCGCGGGCTCGCGGCCTCCGAGGCTGCGTACGTCTATCAAGGCGTCTACGCCAACCTCCGCAGCGAGGCGCGCATCGTCGCGTGGTTCGCCGTCGTCGACGCCGAGAATGCTGTCCCCTACGTGGTCTCGCTCGAACAGCTCACTCGCGACACGGGCCTCGACGGCGCGCTCAGCAACGCCAACGCGGACCATCGCATCGACGCGCTCCAGTCGCGTGTGGCCGCCACCGTGCGCGTCGCCGAGGACCACATGACCACCCTCCGCCGCGCGCGCAACGACGAGGTCAAGCCCGCGCTTGTCCACGAGTCGACGCGCATCAAGCGCTGGCACGACGCGTCGCTCGACGCGATCGAGGCCGAGGAGCGCGCCCTCGACCGCACCCCGAGGCCCGACGAGCTCCGTCGCTTCAACGAGCGCAAAGACGCCGTGGCGCGCGTGGCGAAGGCCCGCCGCACCTGGGTCGACGAGGGGCTGCGCACGGTCGACACCCCCGTGCTCCGCCTCGCCGCCGTGCTCGTCTCGCGGGAGGCGCGCGCATGAGCGTTCTGGATCTGGGCGTCGAGAACGTCGGTGAATTCTACGCAGAGCACTACCTCGCCACCGTGCTCGACGCAGACCTGCGCGCCGTGCTCGGGCAGTGGGAGCGCGACACCCGCAGCGCCACGCCCTGGGCGCGGCTGCGTCCGTTGCAACGTCCCTTCGAGGTGCTCCGCAGCCGGGCGGCGGAGCTGCGTGACCCCGTCGATCGCTGGCGCGAGACCCACGGGTTTCATGTCTCCCTCCTCCGCGCGCTCGGGTACGAGCCCGGCGAGGAGGTCGAGACCCTCGAGGACGGAAAGGTCATCCCTGCGCTCGTGTCGCTTCAGCGCGAGGGAGCGCCCTGGCTCGTCGTGCTCGAAGCGCCCATCGCCGTCGGTGACGACGCCGACGCCCTCGACGCGAAGCCCCTCCGCGCGCAGCTCCCCGACGGGGTCGACGCGCTCAGCCTCGCCGACCGCACGTGGAGAGAGGTGCTCGATGAGGGCATCTTCGCGCGCGATGAGCCCGAACCTCCCCGCTGGGTGCTCTTTCGCGCGGGCGACGAGGCCACCCTCATCGACCGGTGGAAGTGGCCCCAGGCGGCGTGTCTGCGCTTCGACCTCGCGCGGATCCTCTCGGTGCGCACCGAGGAGGGCCTCCGCGCGCTCGCGGCGCTGCTCCATCGGGAGTGCCTCGCGCCCGACAGCGGCGCCGCCCTTCACGACACGCTCGACGAGCGCTCGCACAAGCACGCCTACGCCGCCTCGGAGGACCTCAAGCACGGCGCGCGGCAAGCCGTCGAGCTCCTCGCCAACGAGGTGGTGCATCAGCTCAGGGCGCGCAAGACCGTCGTGTTCGGCAACCTCGCGCTCGCGCAGGAGCTCACCCACGACTGCCTCGTCTACCTCTACCGACTGCTCTTTCTGTTCTATGTCGAAGCCCGCGGCGGAGAGCTCGGCGTGGTGCCCTCGAACTCCGAGGAGTACCGCCGGGGCTACGCCCTCGAATCGCTCCGCGACCTCGAGCTCGTCGAGCTCACCACCGAGAGCGCCCGCGAAGGGACGTACCTCCATCAGTCACTCCAGCGGCTCTTCACGCTCGTCGACGACGGGTTTCCGCGGTACCGCGAGCAGCTCGAGCTCACGCGCGACGAGGGGATGATCCATCACGGCTTCGTCGTGCCGGGGCTGCGCTCGACCCTCTTCGACACGCAGCGCACCCGCCACATCGACCGCGTCCCGCTGCGCAACCACGCGCTCCAGGCGGTGCTCGCGTGCCTGTCGCTCACGCGCGAGGGCCACGGCAAGGGGCAGCGCGGGCGCATCTCGTACGCCCAGCTCGGGATCAACCAGCTCGGGGCCGTGTACGAGGGCCTGCTCTCGTACTCGGGCTTCTTCGCGACGGACACCCTCTACGAGGTCCGCGCGCCGGGGACGCATCAAGACCCCGAGGCGCGGACGTGGTTCGTCCCGGCCTCCGCGGTCGACCGCTTCGACGCGAAGACCGAGGTCGTGCGCGACGCCCAGGGCGAGCCCGTCGCCCACCCCAAGGGGACCTTTCTCTACCGCCTCGCGGGCAGGGACCGCGAGAAGACCGCCAGCTATTACACCCCCGAGGTGCTCACGCGCTGCCTCACGAAGTACACCCTTCAAGAGCGCCTCACGGGCCTCTCGGCGGAGGAGATCCTCGCGCTCACGGTGTGCGAGCCCGCGATGGGCTCCGGCGCGTTCTTGAATGAAGCCGTCACCCAGCTCGCCGACGCGTACCTCGCGAAGCGGCAGGAGGAGCTCGGGCAGCGGATTCCCTCGTCGCAGTTCGAAGCAGAGCGACAGCGGGTGAAGTTCCACGTGGCGACGGGGCAGGTGTACGGCGTCGATCTGACCCCCATGGCCGCGGAGCTGGGCAA
>JBPOHC010000821.1:0-26287 GCA_052035985.1 Myxococcota bacterium
ACGCCCGGCGTCGACTCGCAGCGCGGGTGGCAGAAGCCCTGCGTGCCGACCGAGCGGCAGTAGTACCCGCTGCGGCAGTCGAAGTCGCTGGCGCACTCCTGGCGGCAGGAGTTCTGCGCCGAGGCGCCGGAGCCGAAGGTGATGCAGATGCCCGTGGGCCCGCAGTCCGCGGAGGACGCGCAGCCGTAGAGGCAATAGCCGCCGGGGTATCCGAGCGCGCTGGGCGCGCAGAAGGCCTCGGCGCCGGAGCAGTCGGACGAGAGCGAGCACACCGCGCCGGGCTCGGGGTCCGTCGACGCGGGCGTCTGACACACGCCGCCCTCGCAGAACTGCCCTGCGGCGCAGCGATTTCCGCAGCGTCCGCAGTTGCCGAGGTCCGTCGAGACGTCGAGGCACACGCCGCTGCACACCATGTTGGGCGCGGCGCAAGGCGTGACGCAGGTGCCGCCGGTGCAGAGCTGTCCCGCGGCGCAGCGGTTGCCGCAGCGGCCGCAGTTGGTGAGGTCCGTCGTAGTGTCGGTGCAGCTCGAGCCGCACATCATCCGGGGCGCGGGGCAGGTGCTCATGCACGCCCCGCTGTTGCAGACCTGGCCCGCGGAGCAGGCGCGTCCGCACGCGCCGCAGTTGGCGCCGTCGGAGAGCGTGTTCACGCAGCTCGTGCCGCAGAGGGCGACGCCCACGGGGCACACGCAGCGACCGCCCGAGCAGGCCGTGCCCGAGGGGCAGACCACGCCGCAGCCGCCGCAGTTGTTGGTGTCCGACGAGGTGTCGGTGCACGCGCCGCCGCAGTTCATGCGAGGCGCCGAGCAGCCCGTCACGTCGACGCAGCGGCTCCCCTGACAGATCTGCGAGCTGGTGCACTCGCGGCCGCAGGAGCCGCAGTTGGCCTCGTCGGTCGAGGTGTCACGACAGAACGCGCCGCAGAGCGAGAGGCCGCCGGGACAGCCCATCGCGGGCACGTCGACCGGGGGCGTGGGGTTGTCGATGGGCGGCGTGGGGTTGTCCGTCGGCGTGGGGTTGTCCATCGCGACGGGCGTGTCCGACGTGCTGCCGTCGGGGTCCGTGAAGCCTCCGCCGCCCGATCCGCCCTTGGCCGAGCACGCCATCGCGCTGAGGATGAGTCCGAGCGCGAGCGTCCTTTCGATCTTCATGATTCCTCTTCTGGGTAAGGTCTGAAGTGTAGAGAGCGCGCACCCGGGCGCGCGACGGCGGCGGAGGGTCAATCGGAACGCCCCCCGCGTCAAGCTCCCGACCAGACCGCCGCGGCACCGCGACGCGCCGACGCGCTCAACCCTCTTCGCGCTCCGCGCCGAAGGAGCCCTCCCACTTCGCCATGACCACCGAGGCGAGGCCATTCCCTGTCACATTGATCGCGGTGCGGGCCATGTCCATCACCTCGTCGACGGCGAGGAGCATCGCGACGCCCGCCTCGCCCGGGAGGTTGAACGACGCGCAGGTGCCCGCGATGATGACCAGCGTCGCGCGGGGAACGCCCGCCACGCCCTTCGACGTGAGCATGAAGGTCACGAGCATCGCGATCTGCTGCGTGAGGTGCATCTCGCGCCCCGCGGCCTGCGCGATCGTGAGGCTCGCGAGCACGAGGTAGAGCGTCGAGCCGTCGAGGTTGAAGCTGTACCCCGCGGGGATCACGAAGCTCGCCACGCGCCGCGGCACGCCGAAGGCCACCATCTCTTCGAGGAGCTTCGGCAGCGCGGCCTCGCTCGACGCGGTGCTGAAGGCCGTGATCGCGGGCTCGCGGATCGCGCGCAGAAAGCCCATCACGGGGGTGCGCGTGAGGAGCATCACGGGCACGAACACCAGGAGGAAGAGGCACGCGAGCGCGAGGTAGAGGCTCCCGACGACGCGGGCGTACTGCGCGAGGAGGTGCCCCACGGCGGGCCATCCGCGGATCACCACGCCGCCGACCTCGTGCCCCGAGGCCATGTGGCTGACGTTGTAGGCCATCGCGCCGAACACGCCGAGCGGCGTGAGCGACATCACCATGTCGGTGTAGCGGAACATCACCTGCGTGAGCCCTTCGAAGAACGCGAAGACGGGTTTCCCTCGCTCGCCCGCCCGCGTGAGCGCGATGCCGAAGAGCGTCGCGAAGACCACTACGGGGAGGATGTCGCCCTCGGCCGCGTGCTTGAAGAAGTTGCTCGGAAAGGCGTGCAGCGCGGTCTCCCACCCGGTCTGCGGCGTCGCGAGCTGCGCGTGCGCGTCGGCGCGCAGCGGGAGGCCGTCGCCGGGTCGCAGCGTGTTGGCGATCGCGAGCCCGATGAAGAGCGCGAAGGTGGTCACCACCTCGAAGTAGAGGAGCGCGCGCGCCCCCATGCGACCGACGGCCTTCACGTCGCCCGTCTGCGCGATGCCCGTGACGATCGTCGCCATGAGGATCGGCACGATCACGCTCTTGATCAGCGCGATGAAGGCCTTCGAGAAGAAGCGGAACAGCTCGTACGCGTAGGGGTGCTGGTTCTGCGGGAGAAAGCCCCCGAGCAAGACGCCGAGCGCGAGCCCCGCGAAGATGTGCACGGTGCTCGATCGGTACCAGGGTCGCGGCGGGGCCGACGTCTCGGTCGTCATATGCCTCCACGTGTACATGGTTTTTCGCCCGCTCCGCCCCGACGAACGACGCGGCGGAGGCGCCCCCGGGTCTGGTATGTTCGCGGCGCCGATGGTCCCCCTCCTCGCGCAACTGCATTGCTCGATCGAAATGGTGGCCGCGCCCGACGACGCGCGCCCCGCGGCGGAGCCTCGCGAGGGCCCTCGCGCGCTCGAGCACCTCATCGATTTTCAAGACGCGCTCACGGGCGAAGCCCTCAGCGCGGCCGACGTCGCGACGCTCTCGCCGGTGGCCCTCGCGGCCGACGCGGTGATCGCGCCGACGGAGACCGAGACCTCCCCCGACGGCGCCGCGCTGCGCCGCGCGTGGACCTTCACGTCGACGGGGAGCTACACGCTGCGCGTCGACGGCGCCGAGAGCCGACGGTACTTCGGCTGCGAGCGCGCGTTCCCCGTGGCGGGAGCCTCCGCGCGGCGCGTGAGGGTGTCGCTCGTGCCGCGCGTGCGAGATGTTTCGCTCCGCGTCGAGGTGCGCCGCGGATCGAGCGCGCGAGAGCTCCCTGAGGAGGGTCTGCGCGCCGTCGAGCTCCGCCCCGCCGCGGCCTCCGAGCGCGAGGTCGAGGTCCACGCGGGGCGCTGCTCGGGCGAGCGTCCCGCGACGGGGAGCCACTGGTGCGTGCGCTCGCTCGCCGAAGCGCCGCGGCCCTTCGCGCTCACCGCCAGCGCGCCCGGCTACGGCCTCTCGGAGCTCACCCTCGACCCGGCATCGACGGAGCGCACCGTGGCGCTCGTCGCGGCCTGGCAGGGCCACTTCATGCCCGCTACGACGGTGCGCGCGGGCGCGGCCTTCGCGGCCCTCAACGGCGACGGCCCCGGAGCCCTCGCGAGCGTCGACGTCGCGCCGAGCGCGGCCCTCCACGGGCGCACCTGCCCCCTCGACGACGTCTGCGTCAGGCCCGTCGTGCACGCGGGCTTCGGCGCGCTCCCCTACGCGCGCGACACGATGCTCCTCGGCCCCGGCACGGCCTCGACCTCCGACGGTCTCGTGCGAGGCACGCTCTGGCTCTTCGAAGTGGGCGGCGGCGTCACGGTGGTCCCTCCCGGCACAGGCGACGCGCTGCGTGTCACGGCCCTCGCCTCGGCGGCTCTCGGCTCGCGCGGTGATGAGCTCGCCGCGAGGGGCGCCGGGCTCCTCCTCTCGCCCGCGACGTCGCGGCTCGGGATCAGCTCAGACCTCTCGCTCGCGTGGCGCTTCGCGGGCCCCGTGCAGCTCTTCGCGGGCGCGCGGCTCCACTGGTTCCCCGAGTTCGGCGGAGCGGGGAGGCAGTTCAGCTTCCTCGGTGACGCCGCGATCTCGTCGCAGACGGCATCGCTCATGCAGTTCGTACTTCAAGCAGGAGTAGGCATCGAACCATGAGCACGACCTCCCCCATCCTCCGCGCGCTCAGCCTCACGATCTTCTCGCTCGCCGCGATCGGCGTCGGCGCGAGCGCGCTCACCGCGTGCGGGGCAGAGACGGGCGCGCCCTCGAGCTTCCGCGATCCCGACGCGGGCGTCCCCGACGTCGGCGTGGGTGGGACCCAGTGCCGCCGCTCCGACGACTGCCCGACGCACAACGAGATCTGCGTCTTCGAAGCGGGCTCCTCGCTCGGAACGTGTCAGGTCCCCCCCGACCGCGGCCGCTGCGCGCCCACGGGCGAAGACGCGTTCGACAACGCGGCGTGCTACCCCGGCGCCCAGTGTCAGCCCGTCGCCCTCGCGCAGAGCACCTCCGGCGGGCTCTGCTCGTTCCAGGCCCCGCAGGCGCCGCTCTTCGGGCTCCCCCCGACGGCGCCCAAGTTCTCGGCCACATCGCCCGGCGGGCTCACCGTGATTCGCCCCTCCGACGGCGTGCAGCTCCGGTGGACCCCCGCCGCCATCCCGCCCGACGCGATCACCGTGGCCGTCGTGTTCAAGAACGTCCCCCAGCGCGAGGGGACCACCAACCGGATCTCGAACCCCGGCGACATCGTGTGGATCTGGACCTCGACGGACCCCGGCTCGTCGACGCGCCCCGGCGTGGTGGCCCTCGAAGCGGGTCACCGCGGCGTCTCCGCGGGCGGCGAGATGGGCCCCCGCTTCGGCACCAACCAGCTCGGGGCGGGCCGCTACTGGTGGTTCGTCTTCGCGCTCCGCAACGGCGCAGTGCTCGCGACCAGCAGCGTCCTCCCGTTCCGCGTCGGCGGCGACTTCGCGTCGGTGTCGTGCGCCAGCGTCGACGACTGCACGCGGCTCATCCCGGGCGAGCTCCCTGACACGGTGTCGTGCATCGCGAGCCGCTGCCGACGGCGCTGCGCCTCCGACCTCGATTGCCCCGGCGTCGGCTCCCTCTGCGAGTTCGACGCCGTGGTGCCTGGCTCGGGCGTCCGCCGCGGCGCGTTCTGTACCGCCACACAGTAGCGATCGACGGCGACGCGTGTCGATGCGGTTTCCCCCTTCTGTCGGCGGATCAAACCGTGATACTGGTGTTTCGATTGTCACCCCCGAGACGGGCGGTGTGACAACGCAACCGATGATCCCTTCGACGGGGAGTCGGCGGAACCCACATCCATGATCAAGCTGCTACACGCAGAAGAGCTGGCCCGACTCGCGGGCGTTCACAAGAGCACCATCCTCCTCGCGATCCGACGCGGAGAGCTCCACGCGTCGCGCACGGTCGGGCGGAGCGCGCGCATCGCCCCCGAAGACGCGAAGGCCTACCTCGAGGCGCGCGGCAAGAGCGTCCCCCCCGAGCTCGACCTCGACGTCGGCCGCGCGTCGATCTCCGTGCTCACCGAGAGCTCCGACGTGCTCGCGATGGTGCGCCAGGCCACGCCCCACGGCGTCGAGTTCATCGGCTCCGGCGGGCTCTACGGCAACCTCATCGCCGTCGGCTCGCGCCTCCCGGGCATCCTGGTCATCGACCTCGACATGGTGTTCATGAACCCCGTCGCCCTCATCCGCGCGCTCCGCAGCGCCGCCTCGCTCCGCGGCGCGCACATCATCGCCGTCGGACTGCGCGACGACCTCTTCGGCGCGGCCCGCACCGCCGGCGCCAGCGACGTCATCATCAAGATCGACGCGCGCACCCTCACCGACGTGCTGCACCGCCTCGCGGGCGTCTCGAGGATGCGAGATTGAACCCCGCGCGCGTCGCTGCGATCGCCCTCGCGCTCGGCGCCGCGCCCTCCGCGGCGCGCGCCCAGTCGACGCCTCCGCCGCTGTCACCGTGGAGCGGCGCCGAGCTCCCTCCGCCCCCGCCGCCGATCGCGGCCCCACCGCCGATCGCGGACCCGCCGCCGATCGCGGACCCGCCGCCGCAGCGCTTCGACCTCTCCGGCGCGCGCGATGACCGCCCCACGCGCGGCGCGCGCGTCGGCTACGAGATCCTCGGCGGCTTCGGCGGAGCCATCGCGGGCAGCCTCATGACCGTCGGCGGCGCGTGCGTCCTCGTGCCGCGGCAGTGCCCCGAGTCGGGCAGCGATCGCGGCGAGTTCGCGATCCTCTCGTCGGTTACGAACATGTTCGCGATCCCCCTCGGCGTCGCCATCGCGGGCAACCTCGCGGGCGGCGACGGCGGCTTCGGATGGACCTTCCTCGGCTCCTTGTCGGGGATGACCGTGGCGCTCCTGCCCGCGGCCTTCGTCGCCGCGTCGGGCGGATCGAGCACGCGCACCGCCCGCTACATCACGATCGGCGCGTTCCTCACGCTCCTCCCCATGGCCGGGTCGATCATCGCGTATGAGATCTCGATGCCCTCGCGCGCGAGGCCGCGGCGCTTCGAGCGCGAGGCGCGGGTCTTCCCCACCGTCGACGTGAGCGCGCAGGGCGCCACCGCCGGGGCCACGATCGTCTTCTGACGCCGCGCGGTGGCGAGACCCGCCCCCGTTGGCTTATAGACATCGCCCTCCCGATGCAGACGTCACGCACGCTCCTCGCGGGCGCCCTGCTGGTCGCTGGATGCGACCGCGCCGCGCCCATCTCCAACGCCCACGCGCAGCCCGCGCCTCACGCGCCCGCCCAGCAGGCCGCGCCGCCGCAGCCCGCGCAACCCGCGCAGCGGCCCTCGCAACCCGCCACCGCGAGGCCGCCCGCGGACCTCAACGTGGTGATGATCTCCATCGACTCGCTGCGCGCCGACATGCCCTGGTCTGGCTATCAGCGCCCGATCGCACCGTTTCTCACGGAGCTCGAGGCGCGCTCGGTGAGCTACACGCACGCCTACGCGCTGTCGTCGTACACCTCGATGAGCGTCGGAGGATTCCTCGGTGGAAGGCTCCCCGGCGAGCTCCGTCGCGACGGGTATTTCTTCGGCACCTACCCGTCGCGGGTGCTGTTCTTCCCCGAGAAGCTGCACGCGGCCGGGGTGCGCACCATCACCGCCAACGCGCACGGATACTTTCGTCGCGGCAAGGCCGGCTTCGACCAGGGCTTCGACATCTACGAGCTCGTCCCGGGCCTCCACTGGAACTCCACCACCGACGTCGACATCACCGGCGACCGTCACGCGGCCCTCGCGCGCAGGCTCCTCAGCGATCCCGCGAACAACTCGGGGCGCTTCTTCGCGTGGTTCCACTTCATGGACCCGCACGACCAGTATCAGCAGCACCCCGGGTCGACCGCGTGGGGCCGCCGCATGCGCGACCGCTACGACGGCGAGGTCACGTACACCGACGCGCAGGTCCGCGACTTCGTGACGTGGATCCAGCAGCAGCCCTGGGGCGCGCACACGGCCATCATCATCACGGCCGACCACGGCGAGGGCTTCGGCGAGCACCACCACTTCCGCCACGGCTTCGAGCTCTGGCAGCACGTGGTGCGAGTGCCGTGGTTCTTCGTGCTCCCCGGCGCGTCGCCCAAGCGCATCGACGCGAGCCGCAGCCACCTCGACCTCGCGCCCACGATCCTCGACCTCTTCGGACTTCCCCCCGAGCCCGAGTTCACGGGGCGCTCCCTCGTGCCCGAGCTCTACGGCTCGGAGGCGCCCGCCGAGCGCGACGTGTGGATCGACCTCGCGCGCACGAGCGACAACGACCGACGCCGCGCGCTCGTGCGCGGGCGCTACAAGGTCATCGCGTACGGAGACGACTCGCGCTTCGAGGTCTACGACGTCGAGGCCGACCCCGGCGAGACGACCAACCTGCGCGCGACGAACCGACCCGTGTACGACGACATGGTCGCGCGATATCGCGCTGCGCAGAGCTCCTTTCGCGTCGAGAACCCCTACTCGTGCAGGACGCTCACCGGCGCCCCCGCGGGTCGAGGGTGGTGATGGACGCGCGTCTCGAATCTGTTGTAGACGCGGCGTCGTAAGGTCGATCGCACGGAGTCTCCGCGAAGATGCAATACAAGATCATTCCGAAGGACGCCCCCGAGCTCGCGCCGCACTACCACGGCCCCGAGTCCGAGGACCCGGTGTACCGACAGACCATCGCGCGGATGTTCCGCAGCGACCTCGTGGAGTTCTTCTCGAAGGTGCACCCCGTGGTGCCCGCCGCGATCTACCTCCCGGTGGTGTTCCTCTCGCTGCGCACCGCGCTCTCGGGCGTCGGCGTGTTCGCAGCGCTCGGCGCCGTAGCCGCGGGCGGCTTCCTGTGGACCTTCGCGGAGTACGTGCTCCACCGCTACGTGTTCCACCTCCCGCTCGCGGGGCCCGTGTCGAAGTTCATCTACTTCCAGTCACACGGCATCCACCACCAGTACCCCGACGACTTCTACCGCCTGCTCATGGTGCCGCCCGTGAGCATCCCCCTGGCGGGTCTCTTCTACGGCCTCTTCTCGCTCGCGCTCTCGCCGGCCCTCGCCGCGGGCGTGTTCGCGGGCTTCGTGCTCGGCTACCTCGCGTACGACTATACCCACTTCGCGGTGCACTTCATGAAGCCCCCGCGCTCGGTGTGGCTCGCGCCCTTCACCATCTGGTTCAAGGCCGCGCGCCGCCGCCACATGGTGCACCACTTCGACTCGCACGAGCACGGCTACGGCGTCTCGACGGGCCTCTGGGACCACGTCTTCGGCACCGTCGCCGTCGAGAAGTCATAGTCGCCGCGCGCTCGCCTCGCCGCGCCCTCACGCCGCGTCGATCAGAACCTCCCCGACACTGAAACGCCTTGCGGTCCCGCGCTCACGCTCACGCCCGCGGGCGTCGCGTAGGTGTGCAACGCGGCCGTGGCGAGGCCCACCGAGAAGCCGAGCGCGAAGCCCGTGCTCGTATCGGCCCAGTTGTGTGCGCCCGCCACCACGCGCAGCACCAGGTTGCTCGCCGCGAGCGCCGTCGCCGTCGCCACGAGCGGCCAGTACGCGCGCTGTCCGCCCGTCGGGAAGAGCATCATCCCGAGCGACGCGCCCGCCATCGCCGCGAGCGGCGACGTGTGCCCCGACGGAAACGACCGCCGATCGTCGGTGACCGCAGCGTCGCAGGTGGACGTTGCGTCGTTCCACGCGCGCGGACGGCACTCGCCGAGGAGGTTCTTCGTGAGCCCCACGATGCCGAGCGTCATCGCCGTCGCTTCGCCCATCACCAGCGACGCGCGAAGGAGCGTCACGCCGCGCGCGTCACGGCCCCACCGCTCGACAACCACACCGAGCCCGAGCGTCGCGCCCATGCCGCCCCAGAGCACCACGTCCGAGGCCGTCGCCACACCGGGATTCCAGGGCCTTCCGCCGAGCCCGTCGAGGGGCGCGACGTTGACCGTTGGGGGCTCCAGAAAGAGCGAAGGGAGACCCATCGCGGCGGCGCCACCGACCCACGCGAGGTCCCAGAGATAGGAGCCTCCCATCGCGAGGTGGACGTCACGCGACTGCGCGCTCACTGCCGGAGCGACGCACACGAGCGAGACCGAGAGTGAGAGCGTCAGCGCGAGCGGTCTCACGGCGCGATCAGCCCGGCGTGACGGTGGGGCAGCCGAAGAGGATGCGCACGCGCGCCATCGCGTCGGTGCGCAGCCGATCGCACGTGGGCCCGTACACCACGATGGAGCGCATGCCCGCGGAGTAGTCCCACCCGTCGCGGTGATCGACGTCGCGCGGAACGAGCCTCGACGTGGAGTCTCCGGTGCCCTGGTAGTTCACGTTGACGCGCGTGGGATCGACGCGCGACGGGTCGACGGTGATGTCGAACTCGCAGCTCAGCGCGCGCCCGCGGATCTCGTTGAACGCGTTGGTGAGGTCGCTCTCGAAGCTTCCGAGGCGCAGCGAGTAGTGGCAGTTCTGCGTCCCGCGACAGTCGGCCGAGCGCTGCGATCCGCCCGACACGGCGAGGTCTGAGAGGAAGGTGTCTGACGCCTCGGGCGTGCCCGCCACGAAGGTTCGAATGGGCGGCGACTCGCGCTGCGCGAGGGTCACGGCCACGCGGACCGCGTTCTGCCCCGCGGTGTCTCTGCACGCCGCCCAGCGCATGAACGCGCCGAGGTCGAGGAGGTTCGGGATCGGGCCGCAGAGCGTGTTGGTGTCGGTGCACTCTTCGGTGGGTACTCCGTCGGTGATGAGCACCACGTTGTGCGAGCCGTCGAGCGTGAACCCCCTGTAGTACGAGGTCGACCCCTGGAGCGCGCAGGTCATCGGCGTGTTGCCGCCGGGCATCGTCGACGAGAGCCGCGAGAGGATCATCGCGCGCGTGTCTCGCAGCGCCGCCACGGGCACCACGGGCCTCGCGTACGTGGCGGCAGCGTCGGGCGCCGTCGCCGCGGGAAAGAACGTGATTCCCACGCGCGTCTCGTCGTCGAGCCGCGTCACGAGCGAGCGGATCGCGGCCACCGCGGCGGCCCACTTCGAAGTGCCGCCCGACATCGCGCCCTCGGACATCGACCCCGAACGGTCGAGCACGAGGAGGAGGTTCATCGGACGGCGCTGCCCGTCGGCCGAGGTCGTCGCGCACGCGGCGTCTTCATTGACGATCACGGGCCCCGTGTCTCTCACGGGGAGCGCGTCTCGAAGGGTCATCGGGAGGCCGATGTCTCCGCCGAGATCCGCCGTCGCGTCGGCGCCGCCGCCGTCGACGCCGTTGTTGAACGACACACGCTCGCCCCCGGCGTTGCACGCCGTCGCAGCGACCGTAAGCACAAGCATCAAGCGCTTCACGAGAGCATTCCTCCGGTTTGAGGGAGTCGACTACTTCTTGCTCTTGCCGTCGCCGCCCTTACCGCCGTCTTTGTTCTTCATGCGGTTGGCGGCCATGGCGATGAGCAGGAGCACGGCGCCCGCGAGGAGCGCGAAGGGCATCGAGAGCTCGTCCTTCGGGTCCGGCGGGGGCGTCGCGTCGGCGGTGGCTTCGTCGAGGCGCGAGCGAGGCTGTCCGCTCGGAGAGCTGCCCGTTCCCCCGCTGCCGCTGCCGCCACCGCCGCCGGGGCCGTCGATGCTCTGCCCGAGCTGGCCGACGTTGCCCGAGGCCGACGTGGCGCGTTCGAAGGCCGTGGTGCCAAAGAGCTTCCACCCCGCGATGCCGACGCACGCCACGACGAGCAGGAGGATCACGTACTCGGTCGTCGAGACGCCCTCGGTGTCCGTGCGCAGTGACCGTCGTGCGATGCCGCCCTTCACGCCTGCGACCGTAACATCAAAGCCCGCAGTCACAAACGCTCCGCACGCGCCCAACACGACCGTCCCCGCGCGATGAGCGCAGGGCACCGGCAGGAACCGGCGGCCGTGAGAACGCCGGGGCGTCGCGCTGAGATGGCCCCCGGCGTCGTTACCGCCGCCGGTCCTTTTGGGGCGGACGCCTCTCGCTCCAGGACGCTCCGCGCGCAACTACGGGATGTTGTCGTCGCGCTCGTCGGCCTCGCCGCGGCACGCCTCGATGGCGTCGCGCACCTCGTCGAGCGCGCCGTCGAAGTGCTCCTCGACCCACGGGAGCCACTCCTCGAGGAACTCCTGGTGCGAGAAGGTGTAGCCCTCGCGCGCGCCGTAGACCCTGCGCACCGACACCGCCGCGCCGATGTCGTCGACGGTCAGGGTGACCGTGTCTCCCTCGGCCGTCGTGCGCTCCCAGGTGCGGTTCACGGCGCCTCCGGGAGCGCGTCGTGGATCTCCGACGCGAAGACGAAGCTCACCGCGGGCACATGGAAGCACAGGGGCCGCGCGTCTCCGACGAAGTCCTTCGCGCGACGCGAGCGCACCTCTCCGTCGAGCGCGACGCACACCGCGGGATCGATCCCGAGGTGGATCTCGTGGCTCGTCACGCGGTCGAGCCAGGGCTGCGAAGACAGCGCCCTGTCCTGGGGGACGCAGTACCGGAGGAACGCGTCGAAGTCCGCCCAGCAATCGCGCCACGGCCCTTCGAGCGCGGGCTTTTCAACGGGCTTGAGCGAGCACTCGGCGTCGGGCGCGCTCCCCTCGCCCGGGTCGAGGCGGAGGTGAAACACACCGTCGTCACCGCGGGTGAGCGCGGCCTCGGAGAGCACGTGCATGGGCATGGCCTCGGTGGTGAGCCTCGCCGCGATGGCGGGCGGCGTCACGTCGACGGCGTTGGTGAGAAAGGTGATCCCCTCGCGGCCCCTGCGCGGATCTCTCACGTGGATGCGCCAGTTGGTCTGCACGGGCGACGGGAGGAGCTTTCGAAGCGGCCCCATGAACGCGAAGCCGAAGTGCCCGTGGCGAAAGGTCAGCCAGGTGAAGAGCGCGTACCGCCCGTCGGGCCCGAGGCGCTGCAATTCAAGCCCTTCGGGCACGAGGTGCTCCACCGCCGACGCCTCGACGACGTAGTTCACGTAGATCACGTCTCGGATGTCGCTCAACATCACGGGCACCGGCGCGGGCTCGACGAGCGCGCCGAGCACGCGGCTGTTGGCCACGAAGTCCGCGAGGCGACCGAAGAGGCCGCGGTCGGGGTGCTTCCACGGCGCGCTCCTTCCCGTGTCGGTGAAGGGACGCGAACGCAGGAGCACCGCCTCGGTCACGCCGTAGAGCCACGGGAGCATCATCGTGAAGCCGAGCGCGTTGCCCGCCGCGATCCACTGCGAGGGAGGGCGAATCGACGCGGGCAGGAGCACCGCCGCCGAGCTCGCGAGCGTCGTCGCCCAGAGGGGAAACGACAGCTTCGTGAGCCACGGACGCCAGGTCCCCGCGCCCGAGAAGGCCGCCGTCCACCCGAGCGCGGCGAGCGAGTAGAAGAGCGCGCCCCAGCCCGCCGTCGCGCGAAACGCCGCCGACTCCGCCGCGGCAAACGCCGTCACGTCACCGCTGCGTACAGCCTCCTGCGCGAGCGTGATGAGGGCCGCGTCCCACTGGAGCTCCGCCCACTGATCGGGCGCCACGGCGACGATGGTGAGCAGCAGCGCGGCCCACGCAGCCGCGCGCGGAATCCAGCGCACCCGCACGAGCGCGACGCCGATCCAGAGGTCACCGAGCGCGCAGAGCTGCCACGGGATCCACCCCAGCCTCACGCGCCACGGAGACGCCGCCAACGACGCCGCGCGGGCCATCGCGTCGGCAACGGGGCCTCCGGGGATGAGCGGCGCGAGCAGCGTCGCCATCGCGACCATCGCGGCGGCGTGGATCACCAGACCGAAGAGCAGGGCGTGTTCGAGGGATCGCTCGGCGGGGCTTCGTCGCACGGCCGCAGTCGAGCGCGAAGGGCGGGGCCACGTCAACGCGTCGCTACTTCGGGGGGGGCCTTCGCGTCGGGGTGGCGCGCGCCATGGGCCGCGTGGCGGGGCGCGGAGGGCGCTCGGTCTTTCGCGAATTCGAGCCAGCCAGAAGGGGTTTCAGCGCTTCGCCCGTGAACGACCCGCGGGCGTTGGCGATGACCTCGGGGGGCCCCGCGGCCACGATCTTTCCGCCGCCGTCACCGCCGTCGGGACCGACGTCGATGACCCAGTCGGCGCGCTTCACCACGTCGAGCTGGTGCTCGATCACGACCACCGTGTTGCCCTGCTCCACGAGCCGCTCGAGCAGGGTCATCAGGGTCTCGGTGTCGCTGAGGTGCAGGCCCGTCGTGGGCTCGTCGAGCACGTAGAGCGTCCGCCCCTGCGCGCGCCGCGCGAGCTCACGCGCGAGCTTCACGCGCTGCGCCTCGCCGCCCGAGAGCGTCGTCGCGGGCTGACCGAGGTGCAGATACCCGAGGCCCACGTCGCGCAGCGTGATGAGCAGGTCACGGATGCGCGGCAACGCTTCGAACACGCCGATGGCGTCGTCGACGGTCATCGAGAGCACGTCGGCGATGGAGTAGCCCTTGTATTTGACCGTGAGCGTCTCGCGCTCGTAGCGCGACCCCTCGCAGGCTTCGCAGGGCACGAGCACGTCGGGGAGAAAGTGCATCTCGACGCGCAGCACGCCGTCGCCCTGGCAGCTCTCGCAGCGTCCGCCCTTGACGTTGAAGCTGAAGCGACCGGGCCGAAAGCCGCGCGCGCGCGCCTCGGGCACCTGCGAGAAGACCTCTCGCAGTAGCGCGAAGACGCCCATGTACGTCGCGGGCGAAGACCTCGGCGTGCGGCCGAGCGGGGCCGCGTCGACGGCCACGAGGCGGTCGATCTGCTCGACGCCCTCGATCGCATCGACGGGCGCGGTCGAAGGCGCGGCGCCGTGAAGCCGCGCGCGCATGTGAGAGACGAGCGTCCCGAGGATGAGCGAGCTCTTGCCCGAGCCCGACACGCCCGTGATCGCCACCATGCAGCCGAGCGGAATGTCGACCGACACGTTGCGCAGGTTGTGGAGCTTCGCGCCGCGGATCTTGAGGTGTCCCTTCGCCTCGCGTCGCACCTCGGGGACGGGCACCGCGCGCAGGCCCGCGAGGTAGGGCCCCGTGACGCTGTCGAGCTGCTTGGCGAGGTCCGCGGGGGTGCCGACGCCCACGACCTTTCCGCCGTGCGCGCCCGCGCCGGGTCCGAGGTCGACGACCCAGTCGGCCGCGCGAATGGTCTCGAGGTCGTGCTCGACCACGAGCACCGAGTTGCCCCTGTAGACGAGCGCGCGGAGCGTGTTGAGGAGCCGCGCCGAGTCGCGGGGATGGAGCCCCACGGAGGGTTCGTCGAGCACGTAGAGCACGCCCACGAGCGCGCTGCCGATCTGCGTCGCGAGGCGCACGCGCTGGCCCTCTCCGCCCGAGAGCGTCGAGGCCGGACGAGACAGCGAGAGGTACGCCACTCCGACGTCGTCGAGGAACTGAAGGCGCGACACGATCTCGGTCTGCACCCGCGCCACCACGGGCTTGACCTTCGCAGAGAGCTCCAGCGAGAGGCAGAACCCGCGGAGCTCTCGCACAGTGAGCCTGGAGACCTCCGCGATGGTGCGTCCCGCGAGGCGTACCGACAGCGCCTCGGGGCGGAGCCTCGTCCCGCGACACGCGTCGCAGGGAGCCTCCGTGGTGCCGCGGATGTCCTCCTCGTCGGCGTCGGTCTCGTCGTCGTCGTCGCGCCCTCTTCCGCGTCCCGCGACGCGGTTCTTCCGCTCAAGCAGCGAGAGCACGCCGGGGTAGCTGTCTCCGTCACCGTAGAGAATCTCGTCGCGCGCCCTCGCGGGGAGCGACTCCCACGGCGCATACAGATCGATCCCGATGCCGCGCGCGTACGACTCGAGCTCGCGGGGGATGGTCCCCTTGCGCCACGGCGCGAGCGCGCCCTCCTTGAGCGACAGCGACGGGTCGGGGACGAGCCTCGCGAGGTCGGCGACCTCCCTCACCCCGATGCCGCCACACACCTGACACGCGCCCGCGGGCGAGTTGAACGAGAAGAGCTGCGGCTCCACGGGCGGCAGCGTGATCCCGCAGTCCGCACAGGCGAAGCGCTCCGAGAGCAGCACCTCGACGCCGTCCGTCGGCGCCACGCGAACGAGCCCCTGCGCGTGCTTGAGGGCGAGCTCCACCGCGTCGAGCACGCGCGAGCGCACGCCGTCTTTGATGGCCACGCGATCGACCACGAGGTCGATGTCGTGGAGCGCGCGCGCGTCGAGGGAGATCTCTTCGCCGAGGTCCTTCACGGCGCCGTCGACGCGCACGCGCACGAAGCCCTCGCGACGCCACGACTCCAAGAGGTCTGCGTGCGCCCCTCGCTGCGCCCTCACCGCGGGCGCGAGGATGCTCACGCGCGCCCCCGCGCCGAGCGCGAGGACCGCGTCGACCATCTCGCTCACGGTGCTCGCGCGAACGCCCTTGCCGCACTGCGGACAGAAGGGCTCGCCCGCGCGGGCGTAGAGGAGCCTGAGGTAGTCGTCGATCTCGGTGACCGTGCCCACCGTCGAGCGCGGGTTCCGCGCGAGGGTGCGCTGCTCGATCGCGATGGCAGGCGAGAGGCCCTCGATGTGATCGACGTCGGGCCGCGCGATGGGCCCGAGGAGCTGCCGCGCATAGACCGAGAGCGACTCGACGTAGCGCCGACGACCCTCGGCGTAGATCGTGTTGAACGCGAGCGAGCTCTTGCCTGACCCGGAGGGCCCGGTCACGACCACGAGGCGACCGCGTGGGATCTCCACGTCGATCGACTGGAGGTTGTGGGTGCGAGCACCTCGAACGACGATGACATCCATGGATGGAGCCCGGCATTCTGCGTCGCCGCGCGCCGGACTTCAATCGTTACGTGAGGGGACGCGTGGGGTGCGCGACGACTCGTCGAGCGTCGCGGTAGAAGCGCAGCGTCAGTGCTTGAACAGCAGGAGTCGCAGGCCGTTGAGCACGACCACCATCGTGCTGCCCTCGTGGAGCACCACGGCGTGACTGATGCGCACGAAGCCAAAGATCGACGCGACGATGAGGATCATCGCCACGCCGAGCGAGATGACGAGGTTGACCTTCACCGTGCGGTTGGCCTCTCGCGCGAGCGCCACCGCGAAGGGGAGCTGTCCGAGGTCATCGCCCATGAGCACCACGTCGGCGGTCTCGAGTGCCACGTCGGAGCCTGCCCCGCCCATCGCGATGCCGACAGACGCCGCCGCGAGCGCGGGCGCGTCGTTCACGCCGTCGCCGACCATCGCGACGCCGCCCTCGCGAGCGATCTCCTTGAGCGCGTTGACCTTGCCCTCGGGCATGAGCGGCGCGCGGGGCTCGTCGATGCCGACCTCCTTGCCGATGGCCGTCGCCACGCGGAGGTTGTCGCCGGAGAGCATCACGGTGCGCGTGATGCCGAGCGCGCGGATCTCTGCGAGCGCCTTCTTCGCCTCGGGACGCAGCGTGTCGGCCACGCCGATGACCCCGATGAAGTCGAGGCCGCGGCGCACGATCATCGTCGTCTGACCGCGGTCTTGAAGCTTGAGCACCTCGGACTTCACCACCTCGGGCACCTTGGCGGCGTCGAAGAGGTCGAGGCTGCCGATCGCGACGGCCTTGCCGCCCACCATCGAGCGGATCCCCTTGCCGTGAATGGCCTCGCAGCCCACGGCGCGCGCGGGTTCGAAGCCCTTCGCCTTCGCGCCGTCGACCACGGCCTTGGCGAGCGGGTGCGACGACAGCGACTCGACGCCCGCCGCGACCGAGAGCAGGTCGCCCTCGGTGACGCCCTCGGCGGTCCAGATCGAGACGAGCTTCGGCTTGCCGACGGTGAGCGTGCCGGTCTTGTCGAAGGCCATGGCGGTGACGCTGCCGAGCTCTTCGAGGTGGGCGCCGCCCTTCATCAGCACGCCGCCGCGCGCCGCGCGGGCCACGGCCGAGAGCACCGCGGCGGGCGTCGAGATCGCGAGCGCGCACGGCGAGGCCGCCACGAGCAGCGAGATCGCGCGGAGGAGCGACTCCTTGACCGAGAACGAGAGCGCGTGGTCGGCGTGCTTCATCTGGTCGAGCACCACGAGCACCACCGCGAGCGTCGGCGCCGCGAGGAGCACGAGGGGCGCGAACTTCTGCTCGATCTTCTTGGTGAAGCGCTGCGCCTTGCCCTTGCGCGCCTCGGCCTCGGCGACGAGCGTGATGACCTTGGCGATGGCCGACTCGTTCGAGAGCTTGGTGACCTCGACCTCGATGGCCGACTCGGCGTTGATGGTGCCCGCGAAGACGTTCTCGCCGGGGCCCTTCGAAACCGGCACCGACTCGCCCGTGACCGTCGACTGATCGAGCGACGAGCGCCCCTCGCGGATGACGCCGTCGAGGGGGACGCGATCGCCCGGTCGCACGACCACGCGGTCGCCGCGCTTGACCTCGGACACGGGGACGTCGACGACGTCGCCGCCGCGACGCACGCGCGCGGTGTCGGGGCGCAGCTTGCCGAGGGCGTCGATGGCCCTTCGCGCGCGCTCGAGGGCGCGGTGTTCGAGGGCGTGGCCGAGGCTGAAGAGAAAGAGCAGGAGGCCCGCTTCGAACCACGCGCCGAGCACCGCGGCGCCGACGGCGGCGAGCACCGTGAGGGTCTCGATGTCGAACTTGAGGAGCTTCACCGACGTGAACGCGCCCCGCACCGGAAAGAACCCCGCCATCGCGCCCGCGCTCGCGTAGAGCAGCGTCGGAACGATCGGGGCGACGTGCGCGAAGTGCTCGACGCCGAGGCCGATCGCGAGGGTCACGCCCGCGGCCACCGAGAGCGGCACCTCGAGCTTCGGGGCGAGGCCGCCGCCGTGGGAGTGCGAGCAGCACGCGTGGCCCTCCTCGGGCACTTCGAGTTCGAAGCCGAGGGCCTCGACGCGCTTCTCGATGGCGGCCGGCGAGGTGCTCTCGACGTCGTACTCGACGAAGAGCCGCTCGGCGCCGTACGAGACGTTCACCTCGAGCACGCCCTTGAGCCGCGAGAGCGCGTACTCGATGTGGTAGCCGCTCTGGGCGCTGTCCATGCCGCGCACGAACCACGATTTCGCCTTGTAGCGACGCGCGATCTCGGCGGCCGACGCGCGCACGAGGGCGACGACCTCGTCCTGCGTGCCCTTCGAGGGGTCGTAGTGGATGCAGACCTCGGCCCACCCGAGGTCGCGACGGATGTGAATGTCCGAGATGCCCGCGCGCTTGTTGATGTGCGCCTCGAGTTTCTCGAAGCGTCCGATCTCGTTGTTCTCGTCAGGGAGCACGAACGAGAGCTCGAGCTGACAGGCTTTCGTCCCGTCCTCGGCGTCGCGCACGCCGACAGCGCGCTCCTTTCGCTCGTGCGCGTGGTCGTGGCCGCCGTGGTCGTGGTCGTGACCGCACGACTCGCCGTGCTCGTGCTCGGCGTGGTCGTGGTCGTGACCGCAGCCCTCGCCGTGCTCGTGCTCCGCGTGGTCGTGACCGCCGCTGCCGTGATCGTGACCGCAGCCTTCGCTGTGCTCGTGCTCCGCGTGGTCGTGACCGCCGCTGCCGTGATCGTGGCCGCAGCCCTCACCGTGCTCGTGCTCGTGCCCGTCGCTCATTGGGTCCGTCCTCGCGGGATCACCGCGAATCGAAGGTGTTTTAGAGAGGAGAGCGCAGGACCTTCGCGGCGCCGTGGGTCCGTCCGTCGTGCGCGCCCGCAGCGACCGACGGAGCCGTACTCACGTACGGCGACCGTTGGGAGCGAGGACGAAAGCCGACGGACGGGCACACGCCGCCGCGAAGGGATCAGTGATGACCGGAGGGGTCTCCGACGTGGCCCTCCTCGTGGTCTTCCTGGTAGCCGCTCGTGCGGCGGAAGCGGGGCGAGCCGACCTGCATCTCGTCCTCGTTCTCGTCCATGTTGAGGTGGAACTCGGTGCCGCGATCCATCGGCGTGTCGAGGATGTTCACGGGCTGGAGCGTCTGGTACACGGCGTCGAAGGGCGTGGTCGACCAGCGCGAGACGACGGAGATGCCGCCCTCCTTCTTGAGCGCCGCGCACTGGGCGAGGTAGCGCTCCTCGCGGGGCGTCGTGCGCCACGCCTTGCGGACCCAGAACTCACGGATCTCCTGCTCGCCGAACTTGGTGTTCTTGAGGTCGCGCACGGCGTCGGGCTCCGACATGAACCAGCGCTCCTCCTGCGGAATGACCCTGCCCGTGGCGTTGATGCCCACCATCGCCGACGAGCGCAGGAGCTCGGGCATCGCGATGAACTGGCCCACGAGAAAGTGATCCGCGAGGGCGTCCCACAGGCGGTTCTCGGCCTCCTCGTGCGTCGCGAGGGTGACGTTGCCGCCCGTCGACACGGCCATGAGCTGCTGCGTCGAGAAGGCGACCTTCGACTGCGCGCGGGCCCACATCTGCGCGAGGTCCGAGAGGTAGCCCTTCACGTCGTCGGGCGGCGCCACGCCGCACGTCTGGATCGACTGGAGGTACGTCCCGAGGCGCTGCTGACCGATCGCGTCGAGGGCCTGCGCCGCAGCGTGGATTCCCTTGAGATGCACGAGCGGGCACTTGCCCGTGGCCTCGACGCGGGGGCCGAGGGGCAGCGGGAGCGGGCGCTGCGCGACGTAGCGCGGGTTCGCGAGGGCCTCCCAGGCCATCTGCACGAACTGAGGCACCTGCGCGTAGAGCTCCTTCACCTGGCCGAAGGTGACCAGCGGGAGGTAGCCCACGGTGTCGGGGTCTTCGCGCGCGTCGGAGTCGAGCAGCGTCGTGGCGATCGAGGCGAGGCCGCGGGCGATCCACGTGAACGCCATCGCCTGCTGCTGGTGCTTCGGGCGAGCCCACGGGCCCGCGCCAGCGGGGAGCGGCTGGTTGAGCACCTGCGACTGGAGGGCGGCCTCCAGGTCGTTGATGTGCTGCATCGCGTGGCGGTACGCGTCGAGCTCCGCCTGCGACTTCTCGCCCTTCAGAAACGAAAAGAAGGCATTCGAGAACGTCATTGTCGAGGACCCCTTGCGAACGAGTCGATGGCGCTTTGCGCGCGCCGGGCGCGTACGTTAACGCCCCGTCCGCGGCTAGACCAGACCGAAGCGCCCCTCGCCGCGTGAAGCGAACGAGGCTCGACGCGGGCTGACAAGGGTCATGGGGCCTCCGCCGCGACGCCCCAACAATCACGGGCCTGTGACGACCGAAGCCCATGCATCTGCGCCGCCGTCTGGCGGCCTGCGCGCCCTCGACGACCCGCCCGGCGGAGTGCTCCTCTGGATCGTGGTCGCGTTGGAGCTGACGACCTTCGCGATGGTGCTCGGGGCGATCGCGTACCTCCGAGGCTCGGAGACCGCGATGTTCCGCGAGGGCGTGGCCGCGATGCACCCGACCGCGGGTCTCGCGCTCACCCTGTCGCTCGTCACGAGCGGAGCGCTCGCGGCCGAGGGCGTCCACGCGTTCCGCGGCGCGGCGCTCACGCGTGCGCGGCGATGCTTCGGCGGTGCCGCGGCGGTGGGCATGGTGTTCGTGGCGCTGAAGCTCCTCGACTACCGCGAGAAGCTCTCCGCGGGGCACACCGTCGGCGCGAGCGACTTCTGGAACGCGTACTACTTCGGCACGGGGCTCCATTTCGTACACGTCATCGTGGGGGTCGTGATGCTCGCGCTCGTGGGCCGCAAGATCGGCCGCGGAGACTTCGAAGACCCCGAGACCGCGGTCGCCGGGACGGCCCTCTTCTGGCACATGTGCGACCTCGTGTGGTTCTTTCTGTTTCCGCTGTTCTTTGCGAGGTTCTGATGCGCGCGATGGTCTACGTGATGCTCGTCTCGCTGGCGCTCGTCTCGGCGCTCTCGGGGAGCTGGCGCCTGGCCCTCGCGGCCGCCTCGATCAAGACCATCCTCGTCGCCTCGGAGTACATGGAACTCCGCCACGCCCACCGCGCTCACGGCGTCGCCTTCGCGCTCGGCGCGTGCGTGCTGACGGCGGCGCTCATGGTCCTCGCCATGCCGCACTGACGATGCCTCTGCGCCGGTCGCTATCCCGCCGACAGCGCGCGTCGCTTCGCCCGCGCCGCGCGCGCGTTGACCTCGGCCTCCTCGGGCGTCTCTCCGAGTCGACGCACACGGTCCGACGCGGAGAGGCAGTACGGCGTCGCGCGCCACAGGAGGTCGAGCGCGACGTCGTGATCGATGAGGTTCGTGCGCACCGAGCCGTCGCCGCAGGCGGTGACGAGGCGCGTCCCGTCGGGCGTGAGCGCCACGTCGAGGATCGCCACGTCGGGGGATCGAAGCGCGATGAGCTCCCGGCCATCCTCGACGCGCCACACGCGCGCCGTCCGCTCGTTGTCGAGCGTGACGGCGTGACGACCGTCGCGCGAGAACGCCGCGTGTTGAACCTGCCCGTCGCGGACGAAGACGCGCGCCTCTTCGCCGCCGTCGAGCCGCCCGATCCACACCCCCGACTCCGCGGCGGCGATGAAGCGTTCCCCGTCGAAGGACACGTCCACGGAAGACACCGCGCCGGTGATCCCGTGAAACGTCCGCAGAAGCCCCGGCTCCCCGCGCACCGACCACAACTGCGCGCACCCGTAGGACCCCGTGACGACGCGCTCTCCTTCGGGCAGGAACGCCGCGCACGACACGCCTCCGGGCGGCCCAGGCCACAACTCCCGCTGCCCCGTCTCCGTCGACCAGACCGCCGCAGATCCCAGCGCCACGGTGACCACGCGGCGACCGTCGCGAGAGAGCGCCGCGAACACCACAGCCCCCTCGTGCCCTTCGAGCTTGACCGCAGGCCGCTGCCCATCGACATGCCACACTCGCGCGGACTGGTCTGCGCTTCCCGTGACCACGAGCAGGCCGTCGACGGAAACGGCGACGCAGTAGACGTCCGCGGTGTGCCCATCGCAGCGCAGCGGAGCCGCGCGGTCCGAGCGCCAGATGCACACCGTCGGGTCGCCGTTGCCCTCGATGACGGTGACCGCCACCCGCGCGTCCGGTTGGATCGAGACGCGCAGCATCCGCCCCTCGGGGACGCGCCACAGCGTCGGCTCGCGCGGGGAGTCGAGCTTCCACACGCGCGCGCAAGACTCCCTCGACGCGGTGAGCACACGGCGCAGATCGCCGGAGAACGCCGCGTAGCGAAGGTCCGCATCTCGCAGCGTGAGCACGGGGTCGCCCCCATCAATCGACCGCACCGCGATGGCGCGCGCGCCGACGGATACGACGTGGCGGCCGTCGTACGTGAACGCCACCGACAGCGTCTCACCCGCCGCGGTCTCGATCGAGCGGAGGAGCTCGCCCGTGTCGGCCTGCCAGAGCCGCACGCCGCCATCGAGCGCGGCCGCGATCAGGGACCCATCTGGCGAGAACGCGGCGTCGACGACCTGAACAGCCGTCGCGTACGTGACAGTCGCCGCCGTTCCGTCGGTGCGCCAGCGGTGAAGGCGGGTATCGACGGTCGATGTGAGCGCGAAGTCGCCGTCGGGCGAGAGCGCCATCACGCTGATCGACGAGAAGAAGTCGCTTCGCGCCCGGCTCGGGTTCTCATGCCTGTGAACGGCGACGGGAGCGCGCTCGTCGTCGACGCGCCACACGCGCGCGATGCCGTCTTCGCAGCCCGTGAAGACGCGCTCGCCGTCGGGCAGAAAGACCGCGCGGACCACCTTGCTCCCGTGGGAGAACACCGCCAGCGCCTCGCCCGTGTCCGTGCGCCACACGCGCGCGGTCTCGTCGTCCGAGGCCGTCACCACGAGGCGGCCATCGGGCGAGAACGACGCGCCGCAGAGCCCGAGCATCTTGCCTGTGAGCGCTCTGACCTCGCCCGCGCCGTCCGCGGGCCAGAGCCGCGCAACGCCGTCGATCGACGCGGTCAGCACCGTCTCGTCGTCGGGCGAGAACACCGCCGACCACACAGGGCCCGCGCACGCGTCGAGCACCACGGGATCGGCCTCGACGTCGAGACGCCACACGCGCGCGGACCCGTCCTCCGAGGCCGTCACCACGCGGCGACCGTCGCGCGAGAACGACGCAGCGGTGATCCTCCCGGTGTGCCCCACCAGTGACGCGTGCGCCACGGGCTGATCGAGCGCGCGCTGCGCGAGCTCCAGCCAACCCGGCATCGCGTCGGGACGCTCGACCTCACGCAGGAGCGCGACCTGCGCCGTCGGATCACTCGAAGCCTCGCGCGCCGCCGTCATTCGCGCGAAATCTCTCGCCCGCGTGAGCGCATCACGGAGCCGCCGCTCCTCGGCGTCGCGAGCCTGCGTCTGCCGCTCGTCTTCGGCCACGCACGCTTCGAAGTACTCGCGCACGGTGCCTACCGTGGGCGCCTCTCCCCCGGTCACGCCCCTCGTCGCGCGGAGCTCGGTCTCGTCGAGCGTGAGGCCCTTGTCGCGCATCATCGCGCGCACGGCCTCGGCGCGCTCGCCGCGGTGTTCGAGGTAGGTCACCACGCGCTTCTTCGCGTTGATCCAGTCCTGCGCCGAGACGCGGAGGTCCTGCTTCATGAGCAGCATCTCGCGGGCCTCGTGGATCCACCCTCGAAGGCGCGGCCAGTGACGTAGCAGCGCCTCGTGCGCCACCTCGACGCGCTTCTGCCCGGTCCGCTCGTCGACGCTCGTCACGAGGAGCCGCGCCCCCTCGCCCGCGAGGCGCTCGACGAGGAGCTCCACGCGCCGTCGCACGGACCCATCGCCCGAAGGCGCGAGCTCGCGCATCAGCGCGCGCTGACGCGTGTCGCGCGCGGCGCCGTCGTCCGACGCTCCCACGCGCGTGAGCTTCGTCATCAGGCCCGGAAGCAGCGCGCGGTCATCGTCGTCGAGCGCGCGCCACACGTCCTCCGCGGTCTTCTCGATGGCGCCCGCCACGCCGCCGATGTCGGCCTCCCACGCCGCGCGACGGAGCCACCGCCCGTGACGCCGCGCCCACAGCTCGGCGAGCGCGTGCTGAAGGAGCGGCATCGCGCCGGGCTCGCGCGCGAGCTCTTGCAGAATGCTCTCAGAGAGGCCCGTCTCGTAGCGGAGTCCGGCGGCGCGGGCCTGCTCCTCGACGGCGCCGCGGAGCTCGTCGGGTGTCATGGGCGGCACGAGCTCGGGCTGTCGCTGCACCGCGCGTCGGAGCCCTGCGTGCGTGGCGCACTCGCCGAGAAAGTCCGCGCGCATCGTGAGGATGACGCGACGGTCGGGCCGCGCGATCGCCACGAGCGCGTCGAGAAAGCGCGTCCGCTCGTCGTCGCTCGCGCAGAGCGTGAAGACCTCTTCGAACTGGTCGACGTAGACGATCGACTCGGCCGCGTCGCCGAGGCTCTGACGCGCGCGCTCGAAATGGGTGAGCGGCGCTGTGCCGGGGGTCATGCGCGCGACGCGGAGGCCGCGGTTCTTCTCTTCGAGCGCGGGGAGCACTCCCGCCGCGACGAGCGAGGATTTGCCGCTCCCCGAGTTGCCGAGCACGCACACGAAGGACTGCGATTCGAGGCGCGCGACGAGCGTCGCCACGAGCGCGTCACGCCCGCGAAAGAACCTCCGCTGCGCCGACGTGAACGCGCGCAAACCCGGGAACGGGCAGACGGGCTCGTGCCGCGGTCCCTTCACGCCGCGCGCGAGCTCCGCGAGGGGCGCCTCGAGCACATCGTCACAGAGCCGCTCGACCTCGGCCAGCGCGTCGGGATCAGGCTGCGACGCCGATCCGCGCAGCCGCGCCGTGAGCGAAGCGACGCTCTCCGCGAGCACGGGCGCGTGAACCGCCATGAGCGATTCGAAGCGTGTGAGTCCCTCGGAGAGCTCATCCGCAGAGAGCGTTCGACGCGCGGCGCCCACGGAGAAGAGGCGCCTCCCGACGACGCGGCTGAAGAGCGCGGGCGTGGTGAGGTCGGGTCGATCTCGCACGGACACACAAGCTTCGGCGAGCGCGACGTCGGGCTCTCCGTGACGCAGGAGCGCGGGGTAGAACGCGCGTCCGAGCGCGAGCGCCGTGGGCTGACTGATCTTGTCGGTCATCGCGAGGACGGACTTCACCCCGAGGTCGCGCACCATGCGCTGACCGAGTCCGCGGAGCGAGTCGCGCCAGTCGTCGCGCGAGGCTTCGACCGCAGGCGCCGCCACGGCGCTGTCGCACACCGAGAGGAACGCGAAGTGCGGGAGCCCCGCCGCTCCGTCGAGCTCGCGCAGCCGTTGGATGAGCAGCGACGCGGGCACGGCGGCGCAGCGTCCGGCGCGCGCGACCTGCGAGGGGAGCGACTCGTCGGCGGCGAGAAAGATCGCGCTGTCACCCTTCTCGCGCGACGCGACGCCGTGACAGATCATGTGGAGCAGGTTGAACTGACCCGTGGAGAGCTGACGGCAGATCTCCTTCACCGTGGGTCGACCGTCGGCGCCCTCGGTGTTCGCGAGGACGGCGTGCGGGACGCTCCCGAGTCCATCGCGCACGGTCTGGAGCGCGAGCGACTCGTCGAACCACGAGACCTTGGGATTGCCCTCCTCGGGGCTCGAGATGACGACGAGCGCGCGGAGTTCGTCGGTGCGAAAGCTCCGAAAGCGACGGTCGCTCGTGCTCGGAATGTAGAGCGAGAAGGGCGTGCGCTGGTTCGGCCGGAGGAGCTGCCAGTCGTCGTCGTCGAAGGGTCCGCAGAGGCGCTCCCAACGCCACCGCTGGAGCTCGACGGCCTCGACCGCGAGGAGCACGCGTAGACCGGCGCCGTCGCCGCACGCGAGTCGAAAGAGGTCGCGCACGCGGTCGACGAAGAGCGCGCGGCCGAGGAGCGTGCCGTACTCGACGGCGTCGAAGGTGCTGCGCAGCGCGTCTTCGTCGAGGGTGAAGGTGCGCTCGCAGGCGACGGGATCTCCCGGGCGGTTCCACTCGGCCTTGACGCGCCAGGTCTGCGGAGTCGCGTTCGAAGCCGTGGATTGCAGCGTGAGCTCCAGGGTGCTCGTGGAGGGCGCCGTCTCCGCGAGCTGCGCTTCGAGGTCGGCGATGCGTCGACGCGCCTCGGCGAGCGCGCGAACGGGGTCGGCCTCGTCGCCAGCGGAGAGCGTCACGGAGACACCACGCGGGGAGGCACCCGCGAACGGGCGAAGAGCGCGACCCACATGACCGCGAAGGCTATCAGAG
>JBPOHC010000581.1:0-20876 GCA_052035985.1 Myxococcota bacterium
GAGGCGAGCGTGCTGCGCTTCGCGATGGGCGTGTTTCCCCTCGACGATCGGTGCCGCCTCGCGGCGGAGCAGCCCGCGTTCCCCGAGGTGTTCTCTGCGCTGCCTCCGGGCGCCGCGCTCGCGCGTCAGGAGATCGTGAGCGCCGAGATCGCCCTCGCGCACCCGCTCACCGTGCTCGACTACCGGAGCGTGCCTTGGGCCTGAGGTGGCTCGCGCTCGCGGTGCTCGTCGCCGCGTGCGCCGCGACGCCCGCGCGTGTTCAGGTCGACCGCGAGGCCGCGCTCACGCTCGGACAGCGCGCGGTCTTTCACGCGGCGAGCGACTGCGAGGTGCTCTTCGAACGCGTCGTCGAAGACGGACGCTGCCCGCGAGGGCGCGAGTGCGCCGCTTCGAATCCCGTGCGAGTGCGCGTTCGAATCACCTGCGGCGGCAGCGCGCGCAGCGAGGAGCTCGCGGTGCTCGACCGCGACGTGGGCGAGCCTCGCATGCAGGGCGTGAGGTCGTGCGCGCCCATCGACGGCGCCGTGCTTCGACTGCGCGACGTGACGCCGTACCCGGGCTCCTCGACGGAGCGCACGCGCGCGGTGCTCGTCGTCGAGGGACGCTGCGGCGGGCCTTGAAAACAGGGCGTTCGAGGGGATCGTCGCTCAGCAGTTGAGCTTCACGAGGGCGCCGGTCACCTCGGCGTTCGCGTTGAGGTTCACGCGCGCGCCGCCCGACGAGGTCATCGTCGCGTCGCCCGTGAGGTTCACCGCCGAGCCCCCGTCGGAGTGCATGTTCGCGTCGGCCGTGAGGTACACGGTGCCGCCGCCGCTGCCGTGCATGTTCGCGTCGGCCGTGAGGTACACCTGCGCCCCGTCGTGGGCGTGCATGTCGGCGTTGGCCGTGAGGTACACCTGCGCGCCGCCCGCGGACTTCAGGTCCGCGTTGCCCGTGAGGTAGAGCTGTCCGCCGCCGGAGGCCGTCATGCGCCCGTTGGCGTCGAGGTAGACCTCGGCGCCGCCGCCCGCCACGAGCTTGATGTGGCCGGGGTACATCTCGATCTTGCTGCCGCCGCACTCGAAGATGATCGAGTCGGGGGCGGTCATCTTGATGTTCTGCGACACCTCCACGATGTAGTCGCCGGTCACGTTGAGCTTCGCGCCGTGAAAATCTCCGCGGCCCGCGCCGTCGACGGTGGTGATCTGGTTGCCGTGCACGTGGATGGTCTCGTTGCCGCCCACACCGAGCGACCGGCTCCCTCCGACCGACACGCTCTGGCTGCCGTCGACGCGCATCGTGTGGTTGTGGAGCACCTTCTCGTCGAGGTCGCGCTGCGCGTGCATGTGAATGAGCTCGTGCCCCGCGGAGTCCTCGAAATAGAGCTCGTTGTAGCCGTTGCCGCCCGGTGAGCTGTTCGTTCGGATGATGCTCCGCGTGGGGTTCGCCTCGAGCTGATCGACGGGCGGCGGCGGGTGGTTGTCGAGGTTGTAGACGCAGCCCGTGATGAGCGGACGATCGGGGTTGCCGTCGAGGAAGGTGACCACCACCTCCATCCCGACGCGGGGGTTGAAGACCACGCCCCAGCCCGCGCCCGCCCACGACTGCGCGACGCGGATCCAGCACGAGCTGTACTTCGACTGCTGCGCGCGCGATCGCAGCTCGGGTCGCTCCCAGTGGAAGCGCACGAGCACGCGGCCGTAGAAGTCGACGCACACCTCGGCGTTGGGCGCGCCGGGCATCGCCATCACCTGCGCCGTCTGCGCGCCGTGGATGCGCGGCCGTCGCACCGTCCTCGCGGGTCGGTACACGGTGCCCTCGGGCACGAGCGTGAACTTGTTCCCGTAGCGCTCCTCGTCGACGGGCGGATGCGGGTCGTGATCGCCCTCGGCCACGCGCCCCCAGTGCTCCGCCGTGACGATCGTGAAGGGGCCCTTCTCGGCGCCGTCTTCGTCGGAGACCGTGACGCGTCGACCGGGCATGAAGCCCGTGACCACGCCGCGTCCGCTCCAGGTCTCGGCCGGCACGGTGCGTTCGGCGAGGCGCTGCGAGGCGCGCGTCGCGAGGTCGTTGTTCGCGTAGTAGTGGTCGGCGTTGTAGTCGTAGAAGGTCGCCTCGGCGGGGTAGTCGTAGAGCGAGCGCTCACCGGGAGACGCAGGCGACGACTGCGTGGTGGCGGTCTCACGACCGGGCGAAGCCTCGTCGGCGCGGAAGGGGTGGGTGAAGTCCCAATCGCGGAGGGTCACGCCCGTGGGCGCGAGCGCGAAGCGGGTCTCGAGCACGCGCACGCTCTCGGTGTCGAGCGTCGATCCGCCCTCGCCCATCACGGGCACGGCCCCGCTCGCGATCGTGGGGACCGCCTCGGCGAACGCGTCGACCGCGCTGTCGTCGGCCAGCACGAGCTGCTCGCCGCCCGCCTCGTGGCGGAAGTAGTACGTCACGCCCTCGTCGGCGAGGAGCCGCTGGATGAAGTCCAGGTCGGTCTCCTGGTACTGCACGCAGAACTCTCGAACGTGGTGTGACTCCATGCGAACGGCCGACGCGTCGAGGCCGCTGTCGCCCTGGTAGACGCCCGCCGCGGCGAGCACCTCGCGCACCACGTCGATCGCGTGGAGGTCCTGAAAAACACGGCAATCGCGGCGCTGCGAGAGGAGCCACAGCGAGGGCACGAGGAGCGCCCTGACGTGCCGCCGACGCACCACGGTGCCGAGGTCTTCGGCCGCGCGAATGACGCCCGCCACGCGGCGCGTGAGCGATCCGCGGGTGATGGTGAAGGTCGCGGGTCGACCGAGGAGCCCGCGCAGGTCGGAGCGCTCGTCTTCCCACAGGTCGATGACGGCCTCGTAGACCTCGGAGAGGCCCTCGTGGAGCCTGAAGCTCCGCACCTTCCAGCCTGTCGAGGGCCCGACAGCGCCTTGAAACTCGTAGTCTGCCTCGGGGAGCAGGTCGCTCATGCTCGGCTCCAATCCGGTCCGTGGAGGGTGTGAAAGCTGATCTGACAGGTGCCCGGCATGATGCCCTCTTCGCGCGCGCGTCCGTGGCGATCGAGCGTGCCCGCGCGAACGCCGCCGTCGGGCATCGTGATGCGGTAGGGCACGTCGGCCATGTCGCGTCCGTCCTGATCGACGAGGTGGATCTCGATCCAGCTCGTGTCATGCGGCGAGTCGGGCTCCTCGGGCTCGTCAGCGGGATCGCTCCCGAAGGCCGCCGTGGGCCTCGCGCGCGTCACGCGATACGCCACCACGCGCCGCACGCGCAGGGCGTCGGCGACGCGCCGCACGAGCTCGTCGGCCTCGACCCACGAGACGTCGTCGAGGGCGTATCCGAGCGCGCGGAGCACGTCGACGAGCGCCCCGCGAAACCACACGTCGTCGCGTACGAAGCGCTCGATGAAGGCCGCCGCGGCCTCGCGGTGGAGCTTCACGCCGCGCGTCTCGGTGGTCACGTCACTCGGGAGGTAGAAGGTCACCTCGCCGTCACCGTCAGGGAGTCTCGTGAGGTACCTCATGCGCTCACTCCAGGGGCGAGAGGACCGCCGCGCCGTTCGCGCGGATGCGGGCCTCCTGCACGATGCCCACGGCGGGCGTGTCGTAGGCCACGGCGGCCTCGTCGAAGCGCTTGCTGCCGTCGACGGGGTGATCGCCCGACGTTCCGTTCCGCATCACCTGCGTGTTCACCGTCGCGTGGATCGCGTCGATCATCACGTGCCCGCACTCGTGCGGTCCGCTCACGGGGTTGTTGTCGGTGCCGTCCATCACGATCTGCGCGACGGTGGCCGAGCGGATCACCTGCGCGATCGCCTGTCTCCCCGCGGCGTAGATGTTCCCGGGCATGAGGGCCTGGCCGCGGTCGCCCGAGGTGTGCGCGCCGATGACGAAGAGGTCGATGCGATCGCTCCCCGTGTCGTACGCCTGCGCGAGCACGCGCTGCTGAATCGATCCGATGACCCAGTCCTCCCGCACGCCGTCGCCCCAGCCCACGAAGGCGGCGACGTTCACGCGACCGACGGTGAGCGTCTGCGATGGATCGTTCGCAGCGAGCGCCTCGACGGTCACGCGTCCTCCGTCGGGGTCTGTGACCACGAGGTCGGCGGAGCCACCTGCGATCGTGAGGTCGAGCGGCGGCGGGTTCTGCACCACGCGCACGTTGAAGGTCCCGTCGGCGTTGATGAGCGCGGCGAGCGCGTTGGCCGTGGTGATCGGCGTATCGCCCGCGGCGAACGCCCGAGGACCGATGACCGCCACCTTGTCGGCCACGCCCGCCCTCGTCGCGCGCAGCGTGAAGCGCGCCTGACGCCCCGCGCCGCCCGTCGCGTTGGCGCCCGTGTAGTCCGAAACGGCGATGAGGTTCTCGAGCGGATCGACGGTGCGAACGAGCTTGAGATCGGGCGCCATCGAGATCTGCGCGTAGAGCCTGCGCCACCACTTGAAGACGCGGACGCGCGCGTCGTCTTCGGTCACCACGCCCGCCGCGCCCGGCGCCGTTCTCACGATGTGAACCGCGAGCGCGATGCGAGAGCGCGTCGCTCCGCCGACGGTGGCGCGCGCGGCGACGACCTCACCCGACGAGCCCGTGTAGCGCACGCGGACGTACTGCCCGAGGATGTCGACGGCGTGATCGCTCGAGTCCCAGTCGGTGAGGAGCGTCTGCGTCGGGGCCGCGGCGAGGTCCTGATCGTCGACGACGAGGCGCAGGTAGCGTGACCGAAAGCGCTTCGTCCCCGCGACGCGGTGGAGCTCGACCTGAAGCGTGCGCGCGGGCGCGAAGTCCGCCGGGTCGTGGTCGAGCGGAATCCACAGGCGCTCGCCCGTGTGGATCACGTCGGGGTCGGGATGCGCCGCGGCCCACGCGCGATTGCGCGGGTGACGCGCGATCGTGTGCCAGTCCTCGACGCCGTAGCGCGCGGCGATGCGCGAGAGCGACTCGCCCGCGGAGACGACGTGCGTACGCCCGTTTCGCAGCGCTTCGAGCGTGACCCGCGCGGCGGGGATCGAGTCTCCGCCTTCGCCCTCGTCTTCGACCTCGATCTTGAAGTTGTCGCGGTCCGTCGATGCGTCGGAGAAGCCCGCGGGGAGGTCCGCGGTGGTGACGCGGTTGCTCACCTCGACGCGCGTCCGCACGACGGCGTTCGGCGCGGCGGGCACCCCGAGGTCATCGACGATGCGCACCGCCGCGGGCTTCGCGACGACGGCCTTGAACTCATGGATCGACTCGGTGCCGCCGGCGACGACCTTCACCTCGGGGTCGGGGATGGTCACGGCGTCGCCGGGGAGGCACTTCCACGTCTCGTGTCGTTTCGCGCGGAGGGGTGCGTTCGCGGCGTGATCCCAGATCGCGCGCCACGACGCGAAGCCGTTCTCCCTCGCGTAGCGGGTGAAGCTGTCTCCCTCGGCGTAGCGCACGGTCCTCACGGCGACGCCTCCGTCGCGAGCACGGCGCGGAGATTTCCCACGGCGCGAAGCTCGTTGAGCTCTTCGGCGCTGAGCTCTCCGCCGAAGAAGTGCACCGCTGCGAGGGCCTTCGCGCGCTGCCCCGCGGGCGCGTCGTCGTTCATGCGCGCGAGACATCGTCGAAACGCGGCCATCGGACGCGACGGGTCGCTGAATCCGACGCGCGCGAGGAGCCACACGCACGCGGGCTCGAGGTGCTCGCGCCAGGTCATGTCGCGACCGACGTACACGTCCGCGCAGCGATCGAGTCGCGCCTCTTCGGAGGGCTGCGCGGTGATGCTCCGCCACGCCGCGAGGGCCTCGGTGAGCCGCGGAACGGCGACGTCGCGCACGTCAGTGGCCTCTCGCGCGAGCAGGCCCGCCTGCGGATCGCTCGACGTGACCTCCTCGCGGACGAAGACATCGAGGCGCGCGCGCAGCGCCGAAGCGTCACCGAGCGCCCACGCGACGGGGAGGAGCTCGGCGAAGCGATCGTTCCACCGCGGGTGCTGCGCGATGGGCGCAAACGCGTCGCGGGCTTCATCGCGCGCGGGCCGGTCACCGACCAGCGCGACGGCACGAACGGCCTGTGCGGCGACCGCGGCGGAGTCCGCGTCACGATGCTCGGGACGCATCCGAGGGCGCCACGCGTCGACGGCGCCGTCGAGGTGATAGAAGGCCGTGAGCTCCGCGAGGCGCATCGCGGGCATCGGCGCGAGGTCTCGGGCGCGGAGCTGCTCGACGACGAAGCGCTCGACCTCTTCGCGCGGAAGCCCCGAGGGGAAGCGATCGGCGCGAGGGTCGAAGTGCGCGACGTAGTCGTGGAGGGTGGTCATCGAAGGGCTCCCGCGTTGGGGCGGCGGTGCGGGCGGAGCGAGCGCGCGCGCATCGGTCGAGCGCGCGGGGCGCGACCTCGTCGCAGGGCATGCGAGGAGGAGGAGCGAGAGGCACCAGAGTCGCGTCACCGCGCCCACGGCGCGCATGAGAGCGACAGTGTGAAGTGCGTGTCAACGGCGCCGGGAGACGAGATGCGCAGCGCGCAGACCGCGCGCGGAGACGCCCTGATTTCGCGCGCCTACTCGTCGGCGACCGTGTTGCGCAGCACGCCGACGCCGCGCACCTCGACCTCGACCACGTCGCCGCGCTTCATGAACACGGGCGGATCGCGCTTCCACCCGACGCCGCCGGGGGTTCCCGTGGCGATCACGTCGCCGGGGACGAGCTCGGTGAAGGCCGAGATGTACTCGATGAGCGCGGGCACATCGAAGATGAGCAGGTCCGTCGTCGACCGCTGCATCTCGTCGCCGTTGAGCCGCAGCACCACCTCGAGCCTCGACGGATCGGGGAGCTCCTCGGGGGTCACGAGCCACGGGCCGAGGCCCCCCGTCGCGACGAAGTTCTTGCCCGGCGTGAACTGCGTCGTGTGCCGCTGCCAGTCGCGCACCGACGCGTCGTTGAAGCACGCGTAGCCCGCCACGCACGCGAGCGCGTCTTCGCGGGCGACGTGGCGCGCGCGCTTGCCAATGATCACCGCCATCTCGGCTTCGAAATCGAGCTGCGACGAGACCCTCGGGCGAACGAGCGCGCCGCCGTGACCCACCAGCGTGTTGGCGAAGCGCGTGAAGAGCGTCGGGTACGGCACCGCGTCACGGCCCGTCTCGAGCCGGTGCGCCACGTAGTTCACGCCCACGCAGAACACCTTGTCGGGCGACGGGATCACCGGATCGAACACCACGCCGTCGAGCGCCACGTCCGCCGAACGCTGCAGCGCGTAGTCGGCGACCTCCGCGAGCGCCCCGCGATCGAGGGCGCTTCGGAGCGTCGGGAAGCGCCCGTCGAGGTGCCTCCCCACGTCGACGATCCCCTGGTCGATGACGACGCCCCACGAGGCGACGGAGTCGATGCGATAGCTGGCGAGTCGCATGGCGGTCTCTTGTGTTCGTTGGAGGGATGACGTGCGAAGCGAGGCGCTCAGGCGCCGGGCGTGAAGGAGCCGTACCGGCGGTTGTGATAGGCGAGCGCGTCGGCCGCGCCCCCGATGTGAATCTCGGTGACGTCGCCGAGGCAGAGGGTGTGATCGCCCGCGGGGACGAGCTCTCGCACCGTCGCGGACCACGCCCCGAGCGCGCCGGGCAGGAGCGGGACCCCGTGTGCATCAGGCGTCCAGGTGTGCACGGCGAAGGGCTCGCCGCGGCGGTCGTGGGGCGTGGCGAAGAGGTCGGCGAGGTGGCGCTGTCCGACCGCGAGGTGGTTCACGGCGAAGTGCTCCGCGTCGCGCAGCATCGAGAAGGCGCTGCCCGCGTTCGAGGCCGACACGAGGATGATGGGCGGCGCCATCGAGACGGTGATGAAGCTCGTGGCCGTGAAGCCGTCGAGGAGGGGAGCAAAAACCCCTACCGCGTCGGCCCTGCGACGAATCGTGATGATCGAGACCCCCGCGGTCTGACTGCGCGCGAGGCGGCGATAGGCTTCGCCGTCGCCAGGGCCGAAATTCTCGAAGGGAGGCGACGTGGCGGCAGACATCGGCGGTGTCTCACTGGCGACGTGGTGACGAAGATTTCGAAGAACTGTTCGATGCGCTGACGGAGCTCCTGGCGATGTCGCCGCTCCGAGGCGTTGTGTACCCGTCTCGGGGAGACCGCGCGAGGGTTTCTTTCGGGGGACGCCTCACGCTGCGGCCGAGGTCCGCCGTAGTGAAGGATGAGAGTCGACAAGTGATGGCTACCTCACACGATCGCCGGTTCGAGCTTCGCGCAGTCGGCGCTGGCCCCCGCCAGACGCCTCAGATGAGCGGCATGGAGGCACTGGGATGAGCGCAGATTCCGCCCTTTCGTCGGCTGCACCGGCGCTGTTCCCTCGGGAGCCGCGGCGCGTCGGCAAGTTCGATTTCCTCATGCGGCTCGGTCAGGGCGGCATGGCCACCGTGTACCTGGCCCGAACGGTCAGCACGGGCGGCTTCCAGCGCCTCGTCGCGATCAAGCTGATGCACCAGTTCCTCGGGGCCGATGGGCAGTTCGTCGAGATGTTCCTCGACGAGGCCAGGGTGGCGGCCAACATCCGTCACCCCAACATCGTCTCGATCGTCGACCTGGGCACCGACGGCGACAACCTCTTCATGGTGATGGACTACGTCGAGGGCGACACCCTCGCCGCCATCGAGGGGACCGCCGCCCGCCTCGGCCGGGCCATCCCCCTCGGGGTCGTCCTGCGGATCGTCCTCGACTCGCTCGCGGGCCTCGACGCCGCGCACGAGCTCAGGACGCCCGACGGCGTCGACCTCAAGGTCGTGCACCGCGACGTCTCTCCGCAGAACATTCTCATCGGCGTCGACGGCGCCGCGAGGCTCACGGACTTCGGTATCGCGCGCGCCGAGCAGCGCATCGCCACGACCCGCACCGGGATGCTCAAGGGCAAGGCGCCCTTCATGGCCCCCGAGCAGTTCGAGGGGAAGCCCGTCGACCGCCGCGCCGACGTCTTCGCCATGGGCGTCACGCTCTGGGAGGCCGTCGCGCTCCGACGCCTCTACCCCGGCCGCGAGAGCTACGAGCAGGCCGTACGCAACGCCCGCGCGCCGTACCGCAGGCTCAAGGACATCCTCCCCTCGGTGCCCGACAGCCTCGACGACATCGTTCGCAAGGCGCTCGCGCCCGACCCCGCCGATCGCTACCCCACGGCCGCCGCCTTCGCCGACGCGCTCGAAGAGGAGTTCCGCTCGATCCTCGCCTCGCACCGCCAGGTGGGATCGTTCATGTCCGCGGTCGCCTCGGAGAAGATCCAGCGCGAGCGCGACGCCGTTCGCAAGGCCCCGAAGCCCGAAGAGAGCGCCCCTCGCCCCGGCGCGCGCCCGACGCGTTCGACCGCGTTCGGTATGCGCAAGGTCGATGAGCCCATCGCGCACACGGCCGCCAAGGCATTCGAATCGAGGCCGCCGGAGCGCTTCCCCTCGGTGCCCCCGGAGCCTCCCGCGAACGATGTCTCGGAGGCCGACGACGACGAGGTCGAGGCGGCGCTCCAGGCCCTCAACGAGATGCCCGAAGACGTCGGCGCTGTGGCCGAGCTCCCCGCGCCCTCGCTGCACCGCGCGCACACCCCCGCGGTGCCCGCAAGGATGCGCGCGGAAGAGGACCTCCCCGTGGCGCGCGGCAACACGCCGACCCGCAACGTGGGCCTCCCCGCGCGGCGCGCGCGCTCCTCGACGCTGATGCACCCGCCGCCCACGCAGACCGGCGCGCGCAAGAGCACCCCGCCCCGCTTGAGGAGCACCGTCGCCAACGTCGACAACGCGCAGTTCCGCGGCGTCCCCAAGGCCCGCGGGACCATCGGCGCGCCGCCCAGCGCGCCCGTGAAGCACGACGAGCTCGACCTGCAGCCGCCGCGTCGCCGCAGGGCCCCTTCGCTCGCCGGACCCCGCGCGATGCTCGAGTCCCCGAGGATTCCCACGGAGCCCGTGGAGCCTCCGTCGCTCGACCTCGCGCCCGCGACGCCTGTGCCTCCTGCGCCCGTGCGCCCGAGCGTTCGCCCGCTCGGCGAGGGCATCGCCGACTCGACGATCGAGTTCGACCTCGTCGCGAAGCAGACGCGCAAGCACAGCGCGGAGAACAAGCTCCCCGCCACCACGATCACCGCGGCGAGCCGCGCGGATCGCGCCCGCGGCGAAGAGCGGAAGAACACCAGCGAGGCCCGGCGGCTCATCGCCGACACCGCGATCGTGCTCGCGCCCGCGACGCCGGATCAGCCCGGCGGCGTGAAGCGTCAACCGACGGCCGTGGCGCGCTTCCCCTCGCTCGTCCCCTCCCCGAAGGCGAGCCTGCTCCAGAACCGCTGGGTCGCGGGGAGCGTCGTCGTCGCGGTGCTCTCGGTGGTCTTCTTCGTCCTCGCCCGCGGCCTCTGATCTCTCCGCTCAGCTCCTCCCGTCGACGGGCCAGAGGCGCCGAAAGCCGATGGCCAGCACGCTCCCGTCGGCCCTCGCCACGAGGGCTCCGTAGCGACACCGCTCGACCACGCGCCCCTCGGCGACCGCGCCGCCACCCGCGTCGTAGAGCACCGGCCGCCCCCGCTCGATCGCGCCGAACACGCGCGCTTCGGCGGCGGCCTTCAGCATCTCGTCGGGGATCTCGCGCGTCGTCGAGTCAACAGGCACCGCGCTCTCGATGCGTGTGCGACGCACCACCGTGGCCCCGAGCCACACGTCGACCTCGCGCTCGGTCTGGTGCAGCACCACGCCCATCGCGGGCGGCTTTCCCTCGAAATGGAGCTCCACGAGGCGCCCAGCGCCGACGTTCGAGAGGGCCTCGCCGCCGAGGCGCTGACGAGCGCGTTCGAGGTGCAGCGGGCCGTCGTCGACGAGGGCCTTGCTGTTCTGCGCGATCACCGGGAGCGAGCGCTTCGTCATGGCGACGCGGAGTCTCTCGCGACGGAGCACCGCGCGTCGAGCGCGACGATCCTCAGGACCGCAGAACGCGAACGAGCGCGACGACGACGCACGCCACCGCGAAGATCACCCACGCCGCGACGCGGAACCGGCGGCGACGCGGCGCGCGGTTCGACTCTCTGGGAGGGCTCTGAAGCGGTGTCCAGCGAACGGGTTCGAGCGCGACCTCGACGTGCTCGATCGCGCGGTCATCGATCACTTCGATCGACACCGGCGCGACGGCCTCGGGAGGCACGGGCGTCGGGGTCGTACCGGCCTTTCGCTCCAAAGGGAGCTCGCGAGTGACCGACTCGTCGGGGTCCGCAGATCGCTGCGGAGCCTTCGGAAAGAACCGGCTCGCGGGCGCGTTGGGATCGGGCGCCTCGTGCGAGGGCCTCCGACGCTGAGGCACCAGGGGAATCGGTTCGAGCACCGACGCTTCGAGCATCTCGGTGACCGACGGCAGCTTCGGAGACGGTGCGGTCACCATCGGCGCGGGGCGATCGGAGGCGCCCGTTCCGCGACGCGGGGCGGCCCTCAGCGCGGCTCGCTCGCGATCGAGCTTCTCTCGCGCGACCGCGGCGATCAGGGCGCCGACCTCCCTCGACGACGCGAGCGTGGGGCCGAAGGCCTGCTCGATCGCGTCGGCGAAGGCGGCCGCCGTGGGGTAACGATCGGCGGGGTCGTGCGCGAGCGCCTTCGCGCAGATCTCATCAAGCACCGGGGGGACGCCCTTGAGAAAGCCGCTCAACGGACGGTACGGCGCCCGCGCGTTCTGCCGCGCGCGCTCGTAGGTCTCGCGCCCCGTGAAGAGGCGCCGCAGCGTGAGGGTCTCCCAGAGCGTGACGCCCATCGCGAAGACGTCGGCGCGGCGATCGAGCTCCGTCGCTTCGAGCTGCTCGGGCGGCATGTACGAGAGCTTGCCCTTGAGCATCCCGAGGGAGGTCGTGACGAGCCGACCGCGGGCGCGCGCGACGCCGAAGTCCGTGAGCCTCGCGGTGCCGTCGACGCCGATGAGAATGTTCTGCGGGGTCACGTCGCGGTGCACGAGATTGAGGGGCTCGCCGCGCTCATCACGGAGCTCATGCGCCGCATGAAGACCCGAGAGCACATCGATCGCGATGCGCAGCGCGATGGGGATCGGCACGCCCTTGCCGAGCGCCGTCGCCGTGGACTGAACCGCCGCGAGCGTGTCGCCCTCGACGTAGTCCATCACGTTGTAGAGCAGGCCGTCTTCCATCCCCACGTCGAGGATGCTCACGACGTTGGGGTGGAGGATGTTGGCCGCGACGCGCGCCTCGTGGAGGAACATGTCGACGAAGCCGCGATCGTCGGCGAGGTGGGGGTGGAGCACCTTCACGGCCGCGAGGCGTTCGAAGCCGCGGGCGTCGCGCATGCTCCCGACGGCGCGCGCCAGGTAGACGTTCGCCATGCCTCCGGCGCCGATGCGCTCGATGACCTCATAGCGGCCTACGCGGAAGGGCAGTGACCGCCCGGCCACACGTCGCGCGTCTTCCTTGGGGCGTTCTGCGGTCATCGTGAGAGACGCCCACAATGGACGCTTCCTGCGCCCATCGTAACCGTTCTCGCGCGGTGCCGCGATGACTCGCGCCGCCTTCACGCGGAGCGCCGCGCGGGTCATGCGCCCCTCGACCCGTCGACCTCGAGCATCCTGAAGAGCCGCTCGACGTCGGGCGTCGCGACGAGCAACGCCTCGACCTCGCCGTCATGGAGCGCTCCGCCATCGTAGGCGCGCACGGTCACGCGACCGCCCTCCCTCGACACGGCGACGCGCACCGCGCCGGTGGTCGTCCACTGCGCGCGAGGGCTGTGCGAACGCTCATGCGAGCCTGACCCTTCGTCGGGCAGCGCCGGGCGCGTCGCACCTTCGGGTGGCTCGGTCATCGGCGGCACCGAGGGCGTGACCGCGAGCACGATGCCTTCGAGGTTGTGCTCCTCGGGCGCTCGCTCCTCGACGCGCGGAGGCTCCGGCGCTGCGGCGGGAGGCGGCTCCTTCGCGTGCGGCACCGAGATGGGCCTCGGCGGCGTGGCGGTCCGCGGCATGGCCAGCGGCGTGAGGAACTTTCGATCGAAGCGAGGGCGATCGACGACCTCCTCGCGCGCTTCGTCGGCGCGCTTCTCCGCCGCGTCGTGCACGGCCATCACGTCGATCTTCGAAGGCGCGTCGGAGGGCACGGTCAGCCGCGTCGACACGTCTTCGACCGCCAGCCTCGCGGCCTCGGCTGCGGCGATGGCCGACGCGTCGGCGGACCTCGCGCTCGCGACCTCCTCGGTGGGCGTCTTCGGCGCGGGCCTCGACGAGTCATCGCCCCGTGACCCACGAACGGGCGGCCTCGCGCTCGCGGTGCGGAGCCCTCCCGGCGGACGGCTCGAGCGATTTCGACCCGTGAGCGGTCGCGGAGGCGGGGTGCGCGGAACGGGCGGAGGCAGCGGCACCGACAGTCGCTTCGCAGACGCCGCGGCCGCAGGCTCGGACGCGTCGGGCTCGGGCGCTCGGAGCTCCTGTGGAGCTGGCGCGGCGGCGGCCGCGGGGGGCTTCAGCGAAGATGTTTCCGATGACGGCGCGCGCGGCGGAGGCTCCGACGTGACGGGCGGCGGCGCGGGGTTCGCAACGGGCGGGGTCACGCTCGCGACGCTCGAAGGGCTCGCGTTCACCACGGGCGGCGGCGGGCTCGGCGCGGCCTGCGGCGCGGTGGTCAACGCGGCCGGAGGCGCCGCGCTCACCGCGGGCGCGGGCGTGTGAACGACGGGCGGCGGCACCGTCCCGGCGTTGGGCGCGGGCTGCGCGGTGACCGTCGCGGGGGGCGCCGCGGTCGACGTCGCAGAGGGCTTCGCGCTCGGCGCAGGAGGCACCAGCGACGCGATCGCCGCGGCGGACTTCGAGAGCTCCAGCCCGCGCTCGTCGAGGCCCGCTTCGAAGGCCTCGTCGACGGCCTTTCGCAGCCATTTCATGGCCTCGGCCTGCTCGCCGCGAGACCACATCGAGGCGCCCACCTCGAGCGCGGTCACCACCGAATCGGGATCAGCTTCGAGAGGTTCCGGATAGTCAGCCATTGCAGTGCTGAAACGGTACGCTCGCCGACCGAGACGACGCACCTTCTCGGCGTCTTTCTGCGCCGCGCGCGTTGACAGCGCCCGAGCGACTCCGCGATGCACTCCCGCGATGCGTGACGCCCCCACGAACCGCGGCCCCCGCTACACCGCCGCCGCCGCGATCGTCGCGCTCGCCCCGACCGTGTACCTCGTCGTGCGCGGCATCGGCGATCGACGCGCGCCCGAGCCCGATCCCACGGTGATGATCTGGACCGAGCGCTCCTCGCTCGTCGGTCGCGTCGGCGTGACAGGATATGTCGTCTTTGCCCTCGTCGCGCTCGTCGCGCCGTGGCTCGCGCGCCGCCCCGCCGTCGCCGCGCGGGTCTTCGAAGTGAGCGTCGCGGTGAGCCTCGTCGCGGCCCTCGTCGCGGGGATTGTTCGATGAGGGCCACGGCGTGGATCGTCGTGTGCGCCACGGCCGCCTCGCTCGCGTCCTCGCTCGCGGGAGCGCGTGTCGGCGCCTCGCGGGCGCGCTGGTCGGCCCTCGCGGTCTCGGTGTTTGGAATCGCCGCGATCATCGCCACGCGGCACGGGTGGGAGTTCGAAGTGCGTCGCCCGCTGTGGCTCCTCGACGCGGCGAAGGGGCGCTGGCTGGAGCGCGGCGTCGAGTGGTCGCTCTCGTCGCTCGCGCTCCTCGGCGCCGCGGGGCTGCGTGCCTTTGGTGGACCGATGACGGGCCGCGCGTGGTGGGCCTCGTCGCTGCTCGCAGCCCCCGCGCTCGTCGCGCTCGCGTGGGCCTCTTCGTAAACGTTACGACGCTTCGGCGAGGGCCTTCGCGGCGTTCGCCGCGGCCCTGACCGCGTCGCGGAGCTTCGCGTAGAGGGCAGGGTTCGACAGGAGCGCCTCGCGGCACTTCTCGCGGCCGTTGCCGACGTGCGTGCCCGCGAAGGTGAGGTGCGAGCCCGAGCGCTCGAGCACACCGCGGTCGACGCCCGCGTCGAGCACCTCGGCGAGCGCGTCGATGCCCACGCCGTAGCGCACGTCGAACTCGGCCTCACGGAAGGGCGGCGCGAGCTTGTTCTTCACGACCTTCACGCGCGTGCGGCTGCCCTGCACCTCGTCGCCCGACTTGAGCGCCCCGACGCGTCGCACGTCGAGGCGCATCGACGAGTAGAACTTCAGCGCGTTGCCGCCGGTGGTGGTCTCGGGGTTGCCGAACATCACCCCGATCTTCATGCGGAGCTGGTTGATGAACATCACGCAGGCGCCGTTGCGGTGCGCCGCCGCCGTGAGCTTGCGAAGGGCCTGAGACATGAGCCGCGCCTGGAGCCCCATGTGCTGGTCGCCCATCTCTCCGTCGAGCTCGGCCTTCGGCACGAGCGCGGCCACGGAGTCGATCACGATGAGGTCGACGGCCCCCGAGCGCACCAGGGCGTCGGCGATCTCGAGGGCCTGCTCCCCGGTGTCGGGCTGCGAGATGAGGAGCTCGGCGAGGTTGACCCCGAGGGCCTTCGCGTACGAGGTGTCGAGCGCGTGCTCGGCGTCGACGAAGGCCGCCACGCCGCCCGCCCGCTGCACCTCGGCGATCGCGTGGAGGGTCAGCGTGGTCTTGCCCGAGCTCTCGGGGCCGTAGACCTCGACGATGCGTCCGCGGGGGTAGCCGCCGATGCCCAGGGCCGCGTCGAGGGCGATCGATCCGCTCGAAATCACGGCCTGCGGCTCGCGGTCGGCCTCGTCGCCGAGGGTCATGATGGTGCCCTTGCCGAACTGCTTCTCGAGCGCGTTGATGGCCGTGCGAACCGTGCGGAACTTCTCGGTGATGTTCATGGCGTTGATCTCTTTCTCTCCGTGAGGGCTGTCACTCGGGCGGCGCCGGTCGTCGGCGCGCCACTGACGGAGCCTCGGAGCGAGCGCCGTACCACCGCGCAAAACGCCTTGATTCAAGGCACTTCACAAAACACGGGGTGGCGGAAAGGGTGGCGGAGGGGGTGGCGAGGGGGTGGCGGGCCGCCACCCCGAGAGCGATCGACGAGGGTGCGAGGACAATTCGTGCGCGCCCGCGGAGGCGGAGGTGGTGTATAGACCTCGCTCGACGCAAATGGCCGAAACGAAGGGTCGGATCCTCATCGTCGACGACGAGGCGAACGCGCGCGCGGCGCTCTCAGAGATCCTCCGTGAGGAGGGCTACGAGACCGAGACCGCCGCCGATGGCTTCAAGGCGCTCGGCAAGATCGGGTCGTTCTCGCCCGATCTCATCCTCACGGACCTCAAGATGCCCGGCCTCGACGGGATCGGGCTCTTGAAGGAGTCGCGCGCGGCGTCGCCCACCACCGTGGTCGTGGTGATGACCGCCTTCGGCACCATCGACTCCGCCGTCGAGGCCATCAAGGCCGGCGCCGAGAACTACCTCACCAAGCCCCTCGACCCGGTGACCCTCGTCGCCGTCGTCGAGCGCGCGATGGAGAAGTCGAAGCTCCTCGAAGAGACCGCGCTCCTCCGGGAGCGGCTGCGAGAGCGAAACGCCTTCGGGCACATCATCGGCGAGCACCCTTCGATGAAGGCCCTCCTCGACACGGTGGCGCAGGTCGGCGTGAGCCGGTCGAGCGTGCTCATCGTGGGCGAGTCGGGCACGGGCAAGGAGCTCATCGCCGCGGCCCTCCATCGCTCATCTCCCCGCGCGCCGCAGCCCTTCGTGCGGCTCAACTGTGCGGCCCTCGCGGAGTCGCTCCTCGAGAGCGAGCTCTTCGGTCACGAGCGCGGAGCCTTCACGGGGGCCATCGGCCGACGCGAGGGGCGCTTCCGTCAGGCCGACGGAGGTACGCTCTTTCTCGACGAGGTGAGCGAGATCCCGCTCGCCACGCAGGTGAAGCTCCTGAGATTTCTGCAAGAGCGCGAGTTCGAACGCGTGGGCGGCAACGAGACCCTCAAGGTCGACGTGCGCATCCTCGCGGCCACGAACGTCGACCTCGAAGAGCGCGTGCGACGGGGGCAGTTCCGCGAGGACCTCTTCTATCGCCTCAACGTCATCCGTCTCGAGATCCCCTCGCTGCGGCAGCGGCGGAGCGACATCCCGCTGCTCGCGGGCTTCTTCCTCAAGCGCTACAGCCAGGAGAACGGCAAGGCCCTCGTGGGCTTCACCGAAGACGCCCTCCAGCGGCTCATGAACTACGCGTGGCCGGGCAACGTGCGCGAGCTCGAGCACGCCATCGAGCGCGGCGTGGTGCTCGCCCGCGCAGACCGCGTCGAGGCCGACAACCTCCCGCCCGCCCTCGCGCCTTCGCCCTCACAGCGCGGCGCGCGCGACGCGGGAGACACGCGTCCGCCCGTCCCCGGGAGCACCATCGCGGACCTCGAGCGCCACGCGATCCTCGAGACGCTCAAGGCCATGAGCGGGAGCACTTCGAAGGCCGCGCGCATCCTCGGGATCTCGCCGCGCAAGATCCAGTACAAGCTCCACGAGTACGGGAGAGCGGGCGGATCGACGGCGCCACAGCCGCCGGACGACGAGTGATTCTGTCGGTGTGAGCGAGTGAGCGCCGCGGTCAGTGTGACTGCGGACCCACCACGAGGACGGGCACGGGCGAGAGCTGCACGAGGCGCTCGGCGACGCTGCCGAGGATGAGCCGGTCGAGGCCCTTGCGCGCCTCGCTCGCGACGACGATCACGTCGCCGCCCCACTTGTGCACGTACGAGATGAGCTCCTCGGCGGCGCGGCCGCGCACGACGCCGTAGTCGACGTGGGCGTGGTGATCCTTCGCGAGCTTCGCGGCCTCGTCGCGGAGGCGCTCCTCGATGTGCAGCATGGTGTCGTTGTCGCCGCCGGGCGACGCGCGGTGCGCCTCGTCAGCGGCCTCGGGGAGCACGTGCACGAGGATGGTCGTGCCGTGCGTGGACTTCGCGAGGTTGAGCGCCACGCCGATCGCGCGATCGGTCTTCGGGGTGAAATCGATGCCGACGATGACTTTCTTGAACACGTTCGTTCCTCCGTCAGGAAACCGTTGGGGCGGCGGTACTTCCCACAATCGCCCGCCGTTGGCGATGGTCGAGCGTCAGCGCGCTGCGGGATCTTCGGGGTCGTTCTTGGGGGGCGGCTCGGACGGGCGCTTGGGGTCCGCCCGCTCGGCTGCCTCGCGGAGCTTGTCTGCGAGGCGCGCCGCGAAGGTCGCTACCTCACGGCTCACCTCACCGACGGCCACTTCGCCCTCGCGACCGAGACGCTGGAGGGCGCCTTCGGCCTCTTCGATCGAGCGGCTCACCTGCGGCTCGACCTGGCTCGCCACCTTGCGGGCCGCGGCGAAGAGGTGCGTGAGGCCCTCGCGAAACTCGTCCGTCGCGGTGCGATCGAGGGGGACTTTGGGATCTTCAGGGGTGGTCATCTGCGTGTCTCCGTCTGGTCCTCCACCCGAGTCGTGCACGACCTGCGCAGCGCGACGCGGCGAAGGGACTGTGGAGGGATTTGTGGCCGTTCAGGGGAAGGTCGAGAGGTTGTAGGTCGCGATGTCGCGTCCGGCGTTGTTCTCGGGGAGGCGAACCGACTCGATGAGGGGCGCGACGCACCCCTGGATCGCCGCGGGGTTGACCGTCGCGTGGCTCACGGCCCCGGTGCTGTCATACCGGAACTGCACGCGCACCGTGGCGGGCCGAGAGGGCAAGCCCCGGAGGCACTCGAGGAGCTGCGACCGCAGCGGGAGGAACGCTCCCTCGATGGCCTCGGCGTTGAGCCGCGCGGGCGCATGGAACGCCATGTCGACGCCGCCCGTCGAAGACGTCCCCGAGGCGTTGCCCGCGGTCGCGGTGGCGGTCTGCGTGTCGCCGTTTCTCACCCGGGTCACGGCGTTTCGAACGATCATCGCGGCGCGGGGATGCGCGGCGATCTCGTCGAGCACGCGGCGCTCCGCGGGGCCTCCCATCGCGCCGACGGCGAGAACGGCCTGCTCGAGCGCGGCGTCGAGCGGGTCCTGCTCGCCGACGTGGCGATCGTCGATGAGCTCTCCGCCACCCACCGGCGGGAGCATCCCGGTGTCGGCGTGGTAGAGCCGCAGAAAATCGACGAGGGGCGCGACCGCGGAGGAGTCTCCGAGCTCCCTGAGCGCGGCGACGATCTGCGGGAGATCCGCCGAGGGCGTGGCCGGGTCTTGGAGGTGCGCGATGAGCGCGGGGACGGCCCTGCGCTCATGCGCCGCTGAGACGCCTCGCGCGAGGAGCCCCACGGGCGGAGCGGCCACGTCGCGGACGTAGTCGTGGTGGACGGCGAGCGCTTCGAGCATGGCCTCGGCGCCGTTGGTGCGATGCGTGATCGCCTCTCCCGCAGCGGAGCGGAGCTCCTGCGGATACTGACGGTGCGTGAGCACGGCGACGAGGGCGTGCGTGGCCTCGGCGGCGTCGATCTCGATGAGCGAGCGCACGGCGAAGAGCTGCGCGGGCATGAGCCTCGTGTCGGTTCCACCCGCCGCGAGGAGGAGTTCCTCGACGAGGGTGCGATCGGGTTCACCCGCCGCCCCGCCGCTCGGCGCGAAGTCCGCGGGCACGCGGATCACCGCCTGCGCGGTCGGCGTGTTGAGCTCCGCGCGCCACTGAACCCGGCCCGTGTTGGCGTCGACGAAGCTCGCACGTCCGCCGTCGTCGATCACCGTGACGCCGCCGCGTGACACCTCGATGCCCGCGATGTCCGCGGGGTTCACCAGCGCCCACTTCACCGCGCTCGACTGCGCGTCGATCGCGAACACGTCGCGGTGAAAGACCGAGTACACCGAGCCGTTGAGCAGCGTCACGCCAGGCGCCACGCCGTCGGGCCGCCACGCGAGGCGCACGCGCTCCCTCGCGTCGAGGCCCGCGTTGAGCGTCACGTAGGGGTCGTTCACGAAGGGCGGATCGCCGGGCAACCCCTGCCGCGAGAACGCGAAGCGCTGCGCGCTGCTCGACCGACCGTCGGCGAGCTCGGGACCGAAGCGATAGAGGGCGCGCGCGCCGAGCCAGACCGAGGGTCCCTCGCGTCGCGCGAAGCCGAAGGTGTCGTCGCGAGAGCGAACGCGCGCGACCTCGTCGCCGCTCGCGGCGTCGAAGACCGAGAGGTTCTGACCGTCCCACGGGACGTAGAGGTCTCGCGCGACGAGCACCGGGACGCCGAACGCGTGCGACTCGGGGCGCTGCACGATCGAAGCGCCCGACGCCGCGTCGACCACGAGGAGCGCGCCGCTGCGACGCGTGACGCCCGCGCCGCCGAGGGTGATCGCGACGCGTCCCTCGTCTTGCGATGCGCCCACGAGGGAGTAGCCGCGGTCGGGCACGCGCCAGCGCTCGCGGCCGTCGAAGCCCCACGCGATGATCGAGCCGGGCTCACGCGCGAGCACGAGGTCGCCCGCGATCACGGGGCGACCGGTGATGGCCGCGCCGACCTGTCCGAGCCGCACGCCTTCGGGCAGGCTGAACACCGCGAAGCCCCTCGCGGGCGCGGGCGGGACGATCACGGCCACGGCGGGGCCCTCGACCGAACCGTTGCTCGCGCGGGCGACGATCGCCGAGAGATCAGTCGACGACGAAGGCGCGTAGGCGAGCCCGAAGGCGCCGCGGTGACCCGCGCTGCACGCGACAAGCGACGCGAGCGACGCGATGGAGATGAAGCCTCTCATGACCCGCCTCCCGGCTCTTGAATGCGCTGCGCGTTGGCGCGCGCGAGGTCGACCCATCGCGCAGGGCGACCGTGATGATTCGTCGCCGCGCGCAGGAGGAACTCCCTCGCCTCGCCCGTCGCGAGGCTGCCCACGGTGTTCACCACGCGCTCCTTCACGCTGTCGGGGATGTTGTCGCGCTCGAGCGCGATCTCGAAGGCTTCGGTGAGCGACTGGAGCGGCGCGCGTCGCAGATACCCAAGAAGTCTCTCGATGTCGTCGGCGCTCGACTGACGCGCGCTCGAGTGCGCGCACCCACGGATGAGCGGCGACCCTTCGGAGCGGTGCTACGTGCCCAGCTCGCGGTCGAGCGCGGTCCAGAGAGATCCGAGGGCG
>JBPOHC010000888.1:0-5709 GCA_052035985.1 Myxococcota bacterium
CCGAGCACGTGGACCTTGACGCCGGGGAGCGCGTCGGTCTCGAAGGACGAAGGGAAGTCACGCTTCGAATCAGGCAGGTACCGACGCTTGGATTTCGTCCCGTCGGCGCGCCGCATCCCGTGGCGGAGGTTCTCGATCCCGGGCGCGTTCGCGCGCGCGTTCCAGAGCATCCACGCGACCTCCCCGCGGTCCTCTGCGGAGCGGGCGCCGAGCGCGCTGATCGCCGCGGGCGTGAGGTCTCCCCGCGCGTCGACGAGCTTCGGCACCGCGTCGAGGAGCCGCCCCCACGCGGCGAGCGCGGGGTCTTCGCTCGTCGCGTCGACGTGGGCGGTGAACGGCAGCCAGACCTCCTCCACGGCGATGCGCTTCCACAGGTCGGTCTCGCCGAAGCCCGAGATGTGATCCTGGTGCCGGTGCGTCGCGACCACGACGTCGAGCCCGTCGCCCGCGAGGTCTTCGGCGATCTGCGTGACGAGGTGCTTGTCGTCGAACGCGCCCTTGCCCTGCGAGTGATACCCGCAGTCGACGAGCACACGCCGCTCACCCTCTTCGGTGGGGATGCGCAGCAGGAAGCAGTCGCCGAAGCCGACGTTGTACATGCGCACCGCGATGTGTCTGTCCGCGCGCCGAGCGCGGGCGCGCGCTGGGCTCTTCTGAGTCTTCGGTGCCGTCACGCGTGCCTCCACTGGTGCATCCCCCGATAGTCGACCGCGAAGGGGTCTCGCGCCCTCGCGCCGACAGGCCAGCCCATCGCGTTGGTCGCCGCGAGCCTCGCGGTCTCCTCGATCGCAGCGTCGCGCGCCCGGCCGCTCATCGACCGGATCACGAAGCGCACGCGCCCGGTGACGTCGATCACCAGGGTCGCGCCCGACGGGAACGCCCGCGACACCGCCCCGACGAGGTGCTCGTGGAGTTGGACCAGCTGCACGACGAGCCCAAACCGCTGAGTCCCGTCCGAGGCGATGCGATAGCTCGGGTGAAAGCCCGCGGTGCGCAGCTTCAGCCCCGCGGACATCCCGAGCTGTTCGAGCTCTGCCGCACCGAGCCCCTCGAACCAGGTGTGAATGCGCATGGCGAGCGCCTTCGCGGCGGAGACCTCCTCGGAGTCGTCTCCTCCTGAGGCGTCGGCCGTCGTCGAGACGACCTCGCTCGCGCTCATCTCGATGCGGACCTCGGCCCCCGCTGACTCGGGCTCCTCTGGGAGCTTGTCGATGTCGCGTTGCTCCTCGAGGCCGATCTGCACGGCGAGGTCGACCCAGCGACGAAACTCGGTCACGTGCGCCTCGGTGGCCCAGCCGTCGAACGCGTCGAGGTCGAGAAGGAGCGCGTTCACGGCCAGGGACGAAGCCTCGACGGCGAAGATCCCCCGGCACCGACACGCCTCGATGATGGCCGCGCGCAGCCCCGTCTCATCGAGGGGGTTCAGCTCCCAGTCTGCGGTCACGAGCGCGCGGAGGAACGCGCCGAAGGTGACGTCCGTCGGCGGCAAGTAGTCGAACGCGCGGATGCACATCGTCAGGACGGCTTGCGCGGTGCGGACGCACTCGGTCGTGAGGCGCCCGACGAGGTCGGGGTGAAGCGCGCCCTGCGGGAGCACCCCGGTGCCGCCGGTCGCGATGCGCACGAGGTCGGCGCTCCGACGCTCGTAGGTCTTGCGAAAGCCCTCGAAGATCGCGGCGACGAGGACGGCCCCGAGGGCGTGCTCCTCGGTGACGTCCTGCACCTTCGTCTTCTCGCGCTCGTCGAGGGTCGAGCGGAGCGCCTTGCCGCCGCCGATGCCCTGCCCGAACTGCGCGGCGATTTCAGACAGGAGCCGACTGCGCGCGACGTCTCCCTCCGCGTCTTGCAGCGCGCGTTGGACGAGGTCGCGATAGGTCAACCGTTGGAACACCGCCACGATGTCCGCGAAGGCCTCGTGGAACGCGCGCACCTGCCGCCCCGCGGCCACGTTGAAGTACGGCCTCAAGCGGTCGACGACGGCGTGGGTCACCTCGTGCGCGATGATGTCGTGCGAGAGGCACGTGAAGATCGTCTGCCCCGGGAGGTTCTCGCCGGGCTCCTCCAGGCTCGCGCGAAAATACCCGAAGAGCACGGCTCGCAGCGACGGGTGATAGAACGCGTTGCGCCCTCGAAACGCGTGAGGCACGAGGCGCAGCGGTCGACGACCGCGGAAGTACACCACCCGGCCGAGGGCGCGATCGAACTGCTCCAGCGTGCGCATCGCGACGGCGTAGACCATCTGCTGATGAAACTGCGGGTCGGACTCTGCGGGTTCGAGCCCGTGCTGCATCGCGATGTAGGTGTCGTCGAGATCGACCGGCTTGAGCCACACCGCGGGCGCCACCGACGCGTCGACGTCGACGACCTCGACCCGCTCTCCGCGCAGGCTCACGGGGGCGTGCTCGCTGCCGACTCGCGGGTGCAGGTCTTCGAAGCGCACCTGCGCGGTGACGTGGTACTCCCCTCCGCGCGCGACCATCGGATCGACCGCGAAGATCTTCAGGTGGCGATACTCGGGGCGAGTCTGTTTGGGCGTTCGTCTCATCCGCGCCTCCACGCACCGACAAGTCCTCGGCGCGGGCGCTCAAGCGGTCGATGCCTCGCCGATGCCCGCCGCGCCCCAGCGCAGAGGAGACGCGGAGACGTCCCCTCCGAATACGTCCAAGGCGTATGTGGCACGGTACGCGATGACTCGCGCAGCTCGCCACTGTCTTCGCGCAGCTCGTCGACGTCTGCCTGACGTGCGCGGGGGCCGCGTCGCCGACGCGCGGTCAGTGGGTTCGCAGCGCGCTCGTGTGGCGGTGAGCCTCCGCGTGAACCTCGGGAGCGAGCGCCTCGGGTGGACCGCCGTGGGCGCGACGGCGGTGATCGCCGTCAACCGCGAGCTCCTCACGCTCTACTGGAACGTCGGCCGCGCGATCGTCGAGCGCCAGGAGACGGAAGCACTGGGGCACCGCGGTTCTCGAACGGCTTGCGAACGACCTCCAGAAAGCGTTCCCTGGCGTGGCTGGATTCTCCCGCACCAACGTGTACCGGATGCGGGGCTTCGCCCTCGCGTACCCCTTGGAAAACAGCGGTTCCGAAATTGTCGCACAGGCTGTGCGACAATTGGCGGAGGCCCTTCCCGCCGCGGTGGCCGACCCCCCCCTGGGGGGCATCACGTGGTGCTGCTCCAGAAGGTAAAGGAGCCCGCGGCGCGTGCCTGGTACGCGCGGGAAGCGTGCACCCACGGGTGGAGCCGCGCGGTCCTCACCGCACAGATCGAGACCCGGCTCTACGACCGCACGGGGAAGGCCCTCAGCAACTTCTCGCAGACGCTGCCACCCGCGCAGTCAGACCTCGCGCGGCAGACGCTCAAGGACCCGTACGCCTTCGACTTCCTCACGCTCGGCCGCGACGCGCAGGAGCGCGACATCGAGCGGGGGCTCATCGAGCACGTGCAACAGTTTCTGCTGGAGCTCGGCGTGGGCTTCGCGTTCGTCGGGCGGCAGGTGCACCTCGCCGTGGGCGAGCAGGACTTCTACCTCGACCTGCTCTTCTACCACCTCAAGCTCCGGTGCTTCGTCGTCGTCGAGCTCAAGGCCGTCGCGTTCGAGCCCGAGTTCGCGGGCAAGATGAACTTCTACCTCTCGGCCGTCGACGCGCAGATGCGCCACCCCGACGACCGCCCGAGCATCGGGCTCATCCTCTGCCGCGGGCGCGACCGCGTCGTCGAGTACGCCCTCCGCGACGTGCAGAAGCCCATCGGCATCGCCGAGTGGGAGACCCGCGTCGTCGCCTCGCTCCCCGCGGAGTTCGAAGGCACGCTTCCGAGCGTCGAGGCGCTCGAAGAGGAGCTCGCGGCCGGCGCGACAAGCAAGCGCGACGCGTGACCAGCGCGACGTGCAGAGCGCGTGAGTGTCGTTCGCGGCCCTGCGACGTCCCCCGAAACCCCCAAATAGGCAGAACCCCCGGTACCCGTCGTCTCCTTGCGGAGCTTCTGGATACCGGGGGTTCGGTTGCGACCCCAATGGGACAGGAACAGTGCGGGGAGCCTGTTTTCATGGGGTTTCGCATGAACATCGCGGCGTGAGTTCTCATTTCCAAACCGCTCGCGCGTGTAGGGGAGGGTTCAAACAGCGTGACCCTCTGACCCTTCGTCACGATTTCGCTGCGAAACAAGCCGTGGATACGGGGTCATCTATCTATGACCCGAGATGACCCGATGTCAGAGGAGAGAGATAGAACGGACGTAAAGTAAGCCGTTTGAGCGGGGTCACAGGACGTCCCGCAGCAATTCTCAACGAACGGCGCAGCGGAGGCGGCGCTATGGCTCGTGGAACTGTCGGGCCGCGACTGTGGCAGCGGTTGCTTGCGGAGGCTTTTCACGCCTCGCTGTGGTGCCCGCGCCGCAGTCGTCGCGGCGGCCGGTGGGAGCGATGAGGTCAGAAAGGCCGAGGTTTTCCCGGAACGCGACCTGACGCGCTCGCAAGAGCCTGTCGAAGCGACAGCTTGCACCGCGCGGGAGCACGACACGTATGGCCTCGGCACCTTCCCGTAGCGCGAATGGCTCCCGGCGTCGGGTACATCGGGCAGACCTACGACCGGTTGAGGGGCCAGTTCTTCGAGGGCCAACGCGTCGCCGTCGAGAGCTATCTCGGGCTCCTCTGCGAGGGCAAAAGGGGGGGCCGCGACTCCTGGTGTGGCGCGAGCAGCACGGCGCAGCGCCGCGCCAACCCCCGGCCGGACTATTTTCGCTCGATTTTTGAGAAATCATCGGTGAATCTTGCTTCGAGAGGGAGAGGCATGGACGCGTCGCTCACTGCGCGGGGAAATTTTTTCAGGAGCAGTGTGTTGCTGCTTGTGATGACTGTCGCGCCGGGCTGCGACGGCGGCGCGGTGGTAGGGGGGCTGCTCGACGCGGGCAGGATGGACGCGCGAGCGGAGGACGCCCCCGAAGTGGCGTGCTCGGACGGGCTGCGGACCTGCGCCGGGCGCTGCGTGGATCTGAGGGTCGACCCTGCGAACTGCGGCGCGTGTGGGACCGCCTGCGCTCAGGATCTGGCGTGCGTGGCGGCGGTGTGCGCGCTGCGCTGCCCCGGCGCGCAGAGCGTGTGCGCGGGGCAGTGCGTCAACCTCCAGACCGACGGAGCCAACTGCGGCGCCTGCGGTCGCCCGTGCCCGAGCGGCCAGGTGTGCAGCCTCGGGCGATGCGGCACGACCTGCGACGTCTCACTCGCGATGTGCGTCGGCGGTGACGCCGGGGTCATGGATGGCGGAGCGGCTACCTACTGCGCCGACACCCGCACCGACCGCCTCAACTGCGGCGCCTGCGGCAACGTGTGCGAGGCGGGCCACGCGTGCGTCGATCGCGCCTGCCAGCTCTCGTGCGCGTCGGGGCAGCGCGACTGCGGCGGCCGCTGCCGTGACCTCCAGACCGACGACGCCAACTGCGGCGCCTGCGGCCGAGCGTGCCCCGCGGGCAACATCTGCGTGTCGGGCGACTGCGCGGTCACCTGCGGCGCGGGCCTGAGCCCTTGCGGGACGAGCTGCGCCAATCTCCAAACTGACAACGCCAACTGCGGCGAGTGCGGGGCGACCTGCGCGGCGGGCTCGGTGGGCTCCGGCGGCGCGTGTGCGGCGACCTGCGCGGCGCCCCGCACCACCTGCGGCGCGGCCGCGGCGGCGTGCTGCGCCCCCACAGCGAGCGAGCCGGCGCCCTGCGGCGGC
>JBPOHC010000073.1:0-5333 GCA_052035985.1 Myxococcota bacterium
GGAAGGTGAAGAACGAGATCCCGAGCGGCAGCGCGAGGCGCGGGACGGGGAGCGGCGTCGCGAGCCCGAGGAGCCTCGCGACGTCGTCGACCGTCGACGCGAAGAAGCCAGCGTACTTGAAGTACCCGAGGAGCCCGAGGTTGAACGCGAGGCTCAGCGCCAGCCCGAACTTCGCGCGGCGGGGGCCGTGTCGGTGCCGGTCGACATCGAGCGCGAGGGCGTAGTCGACGGCGGTCGAGAGCACGAGCAGCGGTACGAAGCGCGGGTTGCAGACGAAGTAGAAGAAGATCCCTGACGCGACGAGGTGCGCGTTCTGCCAGGCGGCGCGTCGCGGCAGCGCAAGGTGCGCCGCCAGCGTCGCGAGGAAGAACAGGCCGAAGGCGAGGGTCGTGAAGCTCACCGCGCGGGCCTCGCGGGCGGGCGCGTCGGAGCGTCGAAGAGCCAGGCCATCGTGCGCTCGAGGGCCCAGCGCGAGAACCGCACATTGGCCGCGGGCGTGAGGTGATCGAGGTCCGGCTGGAAGTCTTCGAACGCGAGCGGCGCGCGGAGGGTCATGTCGGTGACGCGTACGGGGCGCCGCCGGGCGAAGTCGGCGATGTAGTCGTCGTAGCGGCGCAGCGTCGTGTCGCGCGAACGCGGAGACACCACGTCGGCCAGCAGCGGGAAGAGCACGACCGTAACCTCGACGCCGCGCGCCTGGAGGTCGTCGACGAGCGCGGAGAAGGCGCGCTTATGGCCCGGGTCATCGCAATAGGCGAACTGCGCCTCCATGCGGTCGCGGGCGATGGCGATCGCGTGTCGGCGGCGTTCGGCGAGGACCTCGTCGGTGACCCCGCGCGCGGCATCGATGGCGCCCGCGATGATGCGCCCGTGGCCGCGGTCCTGGAGCAGGTCAAAGAACGGCAGCGCTTCGGTCACGCGGGTCCGGAGGAAGTTGCCGTTGAAGTCATCGATGCCCCGGGAGGCCACGTCCCACATGAAATGTTCGAACGTCCACGCTCGCGCTGGGAGGTTGGCCTCGCTGAGTCCGGGCCGCTTGCAGAGGTCGTAGAAAGTCGTCACCAGGATCGCGCGCGACAGCCTCCGTCGCTTCGGCGCACCCCCCGCCGCGCGCTCGTCGAGGAGCGGTCGAACGCGGTGTTCGAACACCCACCGGTACGACGTGAAGGTGCCCCACTCCACGGGTACGAGCGCGACGCGGTGCCTGCCCCGCGAACGCGCAAGCACCATGTCGCGCATCGGCCCGAACGAGCGCGCGTGGCTCGACCCGAGAACCAGCGTGTCGGGGTCGCCCGACGCGTACTCGCGCACGCCGTCGTCGACCTCCATGATGCGCGGGGGCATCGGCGACACGTGTCGCGCTCCCACGTCGATGAGCGCGATCGCGGCGAGCGCGCCAATGCCCACCAAGACTGATTCCTTGTAGACCCACATCGCCTGGAATGGAGCTCAGATCATACGCAATGTCCCGCGCGCCACCGCGCAAGTTCGTGCGTCGACGATGCGTCTGACGACTCGCCGATCGCCCGAAGATCCATGTGCGACACACGCTCCGTGTGACCGCGACGGTTCCACCTCGCGCGGCGTCGGGCTTGCACCGTGTCCGCGGCGAAACGCGCCGCGACGGGATCGTTGGCTGAGCGCGGAGAGGCTCGCTTGCGACGACGCGAACGACGCGTGCCCGCGTTGCCGAGGAGAGAGGAAGATGAGACCGAACCGGGTGATGATCCTCATGTGCGTCGTGGCGGGATGCCAGTCCACGCCCGGCGCGGAGCCGCACGACATGAGCGTGGCCGCGCACCTCGCTGAGGCGTCGGGACACGAGGCGGAGGCGACGCATCACAGGGCGATGTACGCCCCAGACGCGAGCGTGACCCGCGAGCGCTGCCCCGCCAACGCGACCCTCGTGAGCCAGAGCGTGTGCTGGACCTCCGTCGGCAACCCCACCGCGGATCACCTCCGCGAGGCCGAGCGGCACCGCCAGATGGCGGCCGATCATCGCGCGGCGTCGCAGGTGTTGCGCGACGCCGAGGCGAGCGCCTGCGTCGGCGTCTCCGACGTGGACCGCGACATGAGCCCCTTCGAGCACCGCGACGACATCGCCAGCGTCACGCCGCTCATCGAGCACGTCACGAGCGCGCGTGAAATGCGCAGTCGCACGGCGGGTGTCGTCGTGACCTTCCGCGCGCTGCCGGGGCTCACCGCGGAGTGGCTCCAGCGCGTGGTGAACTGCCACCTCGCGAGAAACGCCGCGCTCGGACACCACGTGCCGGAAATGCCCGACTGCCCCCTGGTGCCGAATGGCGTGAGCGCCGCCGTCACCTCCACCGGGGACGGGTTCGCGGTCGAGATCCGGGCCGACGACGCCGCAGTGCTCGAAGAGATTCAACGGCGAGCCCGAACGCTCACGGCGCCGAGGTAGGGCGAGACGTGAGGACGTGGCATCTGTGACCCAATCGGTCACGCGCCGCGCGCTGCCTCGCGAGCACCCGGTTCGTTGTCGCGCGGCGCTTGCGCTCGACGGTGCACCAGCTTCACGCGAGGACACAGGGAGCCCCAGACCTCGCTTGACTCGTCGCTACGGCGACCACCCGATTGAGTTGGCACGTTGGTTGAGACCTCCCGCCGATACGCGCGAGGGAATCTGCTCCCGCCCGTCACGCGCCGTGACCGCGTTGGTCACAGTGCGCGGAGGCGTCGATCCCCCGTTTGCCTCGGAGAACCGATGTCCGCTCGTCGACCGCGATCGCTCCTCGCCGCGCTGCCGATCTGGCTCGCGCTCCTGCAGGGCGCATCTGCGTCCGCGCAGCCGCTCCCGAGCCCGCTCGACGTCGGCGCGGTGGTTCGCATCGCGCGCGAGCGCCGCCAGGAGATCGTCGCGAGCGCGTCACGCGCGCAAGCGTTGGGGCAGCGTCCCGCGATCGAGGCGTCGCTCGACCAGCCCATGGTCATGCTCTCGCTCGACCACCTGCCCTTCGAACTTCACGGCGCGGACTTCAGCGTCGCGTTGCAGCAGGACTTCCCCCTCTCGGGTTTGCTCAGCCGACGCCGTGAGGCGGCCGAGGCCGGAGCGCGTCGCGCGCGCGCGGCGGTCGACGTCGCGGCCCTCGACGTCGAGCTCGAGGCCGTCGACGCGCTGCTCATGGCCGCCGAGCGTCGCCGCCTCGGCGCCGTGCTCACGCAGCAGGCCGAGCTGGCGCGTGAGCTCGTGCGGGTGGGCGGCGCGCGCTACGCCGCGGGGCAGGGGGAGCAGTCCGACGTGATCCGCGCCGAGGCCGAGGCCGCGCGCATCGAGGCCCTCGCCCTCTCGAACGCGCGAGCGACCCGTGGCGCCGAGGCGATGGTGTGCGCGTCGCTCGCCCTCCCCGCCGACACGGCCGTGCCCGCGGTCTCGCTCGCGCGCTCCGAGGCCGACGTGCCCACGCCCGAGGCGCTCGTCGAGGCCGCGCTCGCCTCGCGACCCGAGCTCGCGGCGATGCGCGCCGAGCGCGCCCGGTCACGCGCCGAGGTCGGCGTGATGGAGTCGATGTACTGGCCCATGGCCTTCGTCCGCCTCGGCGTCGCGAACACCATGCAAGACGGCCCCGGCGTGATGGCCATGTTCGGCGTCACGCTCCCGGTGCGGCGCGCGAGGCTCCACGCGGGACTCTCCGAGGCGACGGCCATGGTGCGCATGGTCGACGCGGACCTCTCCGCGATGCGCACGATGATCGAAGGCGAGGTGCGCGCCCGGCACGCCGACGTCATGGCCGCGTCCGTCGCGCTCGAGGCGATTCGCGGGCGCGTGTTGCCGCTCTCGCGTCAGGCCTTCGACTCGACCCTGGCGAGCTACGCGGCGGGCCGCGTGCCCGTCGTCTCCGTCGTCGAGGCGCTCCGGATGCTCACCATGGTGCTCGATGACGAGGTGATGGCCGACGTCGCGCTGGCTCGCGCTCGCGCGCGCCTCGACCGCGCCACGGGAGCCCTTGGAGGTGTGCGATGAGCGCCGCGTCGAACTCGCTGCTCCGATGGCGCATCGCGACGGCCGCGATCGCCGCGCTCCTCGTGGCGCTCGCCGCGGGACTCGTCGCGCAGCACCTCCGTCACGGCTGGCCGTTCTCGCTGCACCACGGCTACGGGCGCGTCGCCGCCGATCCCCACGCCGCGCACCGCGCCGCGGCGGCCGCGCCGACCGACGCCGCGCGGCGCGTGGCGGTGCGGCTCGACCCGGGCGGCGCTGAGTCGAGCGGCGTCCCGGTGGGCCCCGCGCGCCGTGAGGGGGTCGGTCACCCCGTCCGAGTGACGGCCACCGTAGCGCCCGACGAGACGCGCGTGTCGCACGTGCACACGCGCGTGGCAGGGTGGATACAGCGCCTCGACATCAACGTCACGGGCCAGCGCGTGCGCGCCGGGCAGACCCTCGCGACGATCTTCTCGCAGGAGCTGCTCGCCAGCCAGAACGAGCTCCTGAGCGTGCTGCGCGCGCAGCGGGCGGGCGCCTCGCCAGCCCTCGCGTCGGCGCAGCAGAGCCTCCTCGAAGGCGCGCGCAGCCGCCTCCGCGTGCTGGGCATGACCGACGCCGAGGTCGCCGCGGTGGAGCGCTCGGGCGCGGCGCGCCGCGACGTGGCGGTGCTCGCGCCTCGCGACGGCGTGGTGCTGCACCGGGGGGTGTCCGCGGGCGCGGCCGTCGATCCGTCGACGGAGCTCGTCACCGTCGCCGACCTCTCGCGCGTGTGGGTCTTCCTCGAGGTCCCCGAGGCCGAGATCCCCAACGTGGCCGTGGGCACGCCCTTCACGCTCTCGCTGCCCGCGGCGGGCGACGCGCCGCGCGAGGCCGCGGTCGAGTTCCTCGCGCCCACGCTCACGGAACAGACCCGCACGTTGCGGGCGCGCGCGTCGCTGCCCAACCCCGACGGCACGCTGCGGCCCGGGACCTACGGCACGGCGGAGATCCGCGCGGGCGCGCGTCAGGCCCTCGTCGTGCCCCGCGACGCGGTGGTCGATACGGGCGTCTCGCAGCACGTGTTCGTGGTCACGGGGCCCGACACCTACGAGCCTCGTGCAGTGACCCTCGGCAGCCGCCTCGGCGACCGGGTCGAGGTGCGCGAGGGCCTGGCCGAAGGGGAGCGCGTGGTGGCCTCGGGCGTGTTCCTGCTCGACTCCGAGAGCCGCCTGCGCGCGTCGGGCGGCGCGGGAACGGGCCACGCCGGACACGGCGGAGGCGCGCACGGGGCGCCGGCTCCAGCGCCCCCGCGCACTGACCAGAGCGCCCCGCAGGGGCACGGAGGGCACCAAGGCCACGAAGGGCACGGGGGCTGACATGGTGCCGAAGCTGATCGAGTGGTGCGCGAAGC
>JBPOHC010000340.1:0-7303 GCA_052035985.1 Myxococcota bacterium
CCGATGGCCGCCTGCGCGAAATCCACCGGCGCGATGTTCCCCTGCTGGAGCAGCTTCAGGTCCCGCGGCAGCGTCCGCTTCAGCGCGCGGAGGAAGTCCTGCCGCGTCGCAGAAGGCGCCGTCTCCGAGCGCTTCCGACACACGAGAACGATCGAGGACGCGAGGGCGTTCGCTTCGTTGCTGTTCGATCGGCCTGCTCGTTCCGTGCGAATGGGCCATGTACCATCGATGGTGTAGCCACATGCCATCAACCCCGAGAGCATCGTCTCCCATCCAGTTGACGCCGTGACCTCGCCGATATCGTCTTCGTCCGAAGCGTCATCCTCGGCTTGTTTGAATGCGTAGTAGACCGTAAAAGGGAAGTCGCTCGGAAGCGCCTTATTCAACGCAGAAAATACGTCCGAGAATCCCTTCTCAAAAAACTTCTTTGCGGCATCCTTACTGTGATGCCGGTATGGATCGGCAACGAGTTCCTCTGCTTTCGGAGTGGACAAAGTTCTAAACAGATCCGGTTCCACCGAGGCGAGGCAGCGCCTGAGCCAGACATAAAAGTAGTCCGACAGGTCAGCGTAGGGTACATTATCGTAATAGGGAGGGTCTGTTGAGACGATATTGCCGTCCGTAAGACAGTCCAGTGCGGAGCCTTGCTGAACCTGTGCAGGGTGAGCAGCGGGGAGTAGCGGCAGCACCTTGCCTGCCCACTGCAGCAAGATGTCAACAGTGCCGCTGCTATTGCCGAAGACATTTGACTCAGCAAAGTCCCAAGTCATCGGAATTGCCTGACGAGAAAACGTCCCGCGAATGATCTCCATCTGAGGATTGTTTGCCCATGTGCACGTCGTCGAACTATAGTCAGCCATCCGACCAATAATCAGGGCCAAGTACACCGAGATCGCCGACGCGTACTCAGACTTGCCTTTCAACAAGGCGTGCTCGCCCCGAAGCAAGTCAGCATGGATTTCGTTCACAATACTGCAAAGCGTATCGAGGATCAGAAGCTGTCGCGCAGTAAAGATCTCCCCAAACGTGCTCAGGCCGTACAGCCAGGGGCTGATCTGCCGTGGATTCCGTGCCATCTTCGTGTCGGGTGACCAGCTTGGCTTCGCGTTTGCGGCTGCTTGTTCTTGTTCCGTCGAAGGAGCCAGATAGATTCGTCCCTTGTTGCCTTCTGCAACAACGGCCATCATCTTCGCGCCCAAACGGTGGGCTCGCCCTTCTTCGCGAATGTACTCCAGCGAAGTACCCTCTCCGCAGACGACGCAGCGTGCACCGCGACGATCGACGGTCCCCTTCGCCTTGTCGCCCCCTACACCAGCACGCACTTCGAAACGAACACCCTTCGCTTTACGGTCGAGGACTGGTTCAGACCAGTGTTCCTTCCCCTTCTTCGTCCCCAGCACGAACGTCCGCGCGAGCGGCATCGTCGCGCCGCAGCTCGGGTTGGGACACTTCACGGTCCTCGCCCAGAGCCACGCGATGACGGTGGCCTCGCCGCCTCCGTGCTCCCTGGGGAGCTGCACCTTGGGATAGAGGTGACCGATGCGCTTGAAGGCTTCATCGCGCATCCATTTCCCGTAGTAGCGGACGTCTTCGGCGAGGCCCTGGGCGCCCTTCCAGGTCTTCATGGCGGCGGAGCGGCGTGACTCGGGGTTCACCGGGGGCATCCCCGCGAACTTCGGGGGAATCTCGATGAGGGCCTTGTTGATGAGCACCGCCACGGGGTTGAGGTCGCTCGCGATCGCCCGAAGCCCCAGGCGCTGCGCTTCGAGGGGAATGGTCCCTCCCCCCGCGAAGGGGTCGTGGACGGGCGGAAGCTCCGTGGCGAGGTACTCGTTCACCTCGGCGGGTGTCACCTCGGGCGAGAGCACCCTGTCGGCCTTCGGCGTCCCACGACGGAAGCGCGCATGGCTCCGAGCGATCTCTCGCCGCGCCTCACGGATGGTCCCCTCCTCCTGGGTGGCCTCCCAGGGGACCATGTCTTCGATCATCGCGAAGAGCCGCTCGCGCTCGCGCTTCTGCCCCGCCTCGTCGCCCTGGAGCTCGGGCCACGTGCTCGGGTCGTCGACGAGCTGCGCGAAGAGGACCGCCCTCGCCGCCGCCAGCGGACGCCGCGCCCACCACAGGTGCAGCGTCGAGGGGTGACCGTGTCGGATGGACTTCTCCTTCGCCGCGGCCTTGTTGATGGCCTCGAGCGGGAGCGCGACCTCGATCAACTTCTTGGGCATGGCGTCTGGGCGCGCGAGTCTGCCCGATCGACCGGGCGCGAGGGAACCGCGAAGTGCCCCCATCGCCGCGCAGCGCCCATCGGCGCAGCCCCGAACGCGCCTCTACGCCGTGGTGTCGATTCCCCGGCAGCCAGGGGCGCGTCACATCTGGATTCTATGAAACCGACAGCAGCTTGGAGCGCATCACAACGCCATTCTGCCCCGCTCCGGTCTGCCTGGAAGGCGATGAAATGGCATTGGGAGGCGTTCCCGGCGAGGTACGACATGTCGCCGTGGGAAGGTTTGTCGATCGTGCTTCCCGCCGAGCTTCGAAGGTGAGAAGGTGACCGTGGGTGCCCTTTGTTCCCGCGCCCGAAGGAGTGTTTCACCGATGCCATCGAAGCTCGCAATCGCCCATCAGAAGCTCAGCGAAGACATCCAGACGGTGTTGAAGACCCACGCGCCTGCGATCGCGCAGGCGATCGAGGGAATCACCCGCGCGGAGAACCCCAGGCACCCCGTCGACGTGCTTCCCCTCTTCGCGCACGTCGAGTCTCAGGCGAAGGGCGCCTTCGCGGCCTTTCTCACCGCCGACGACGCGCACGAGAAGGAGCTCGGCGACGACGCCGAGCCGCGCGACCGACGCGACGCCGCGGCGGCCGAGCTCTACACCGCGCTCGTGGGCCTCAAGGGCACGACGAAGAGCCTCTTCGGCGACGCGTGGGTGACGAAGCTGACCTTTCCCCGCGAGCTCTCGCCCGATCCGACGTGGGTGGCGCGGACGGCCGACACGGTGATCGGCGCGCTCGGGGCGAACAAGCTCCCGAAGCCGCAGATGCCGGGCGTCGGCGCGGTCGACGGCGCCCAGTGGATCGCGCTGCTCCAGAAGCCCCTCGACGCGCTCACGAAGGCCCGCGGAGACGTTCGCCGCGAAGAGGAGGAGGCCATCGCGACACGCGCCACGCGCGACGCCGCCCTCGCAGCGCTCACCACGGCGAACGTCAATGCGGCACAGCTCGCCCAGGCGCTCGCGCGCATCGCGGGGCTGTCGCACCTGGTCGAAGGGCTCCGCGGAACGCTCGACACGTCGAGCGCGGGGAGCGCGGGGGAAGATCCCGTACCGCCGCCGCCGCCGGTCGAGCCGAAGTAGCGGCGAGGAACGATACGCCGACCCGCCTCGCGGATCGCGGGGCGGGTACCACACCTTCGAGCGCGCTTCCGCGGCCCCTCTGCTACGAAGCGATGCAGAGGAGCTCATCGTCATTGTTGAGCAGCAAGCGGGTGCCCCCGTGATGGGGGCACCGATCACCTCGAGGAGGGCGAGTGTTTGGGGCGGGCGGTGGCGTCGCTAGGGACGATACACGAGCGTCGGCGAGGAGACTTCGAGCGTGACGTCCCCGCTCGCTTGTCCGTTGGGCCTCTGGATCGACTCACAGGGCGCCGAGGCGGGCACGACGGTCCCCAGGTGGACGTGCTGCGCGTCTCGGAACTCACGGCCGAGATGCTTGAGCTTCGGAGCGCTTTCGCTCGCGAAGCAGAGCGTGGTCCCGACCGCGACGCGCAACGGAGTGGGGGGCGTCGTCGATTCGAGACGGCACATGGCTCCCGCGGAGAGACTCCCGGGGCTGCCGGGGGCAGTGTTCAGCATCGCCTCGGAGCACACACTCACGTTGTTGAGCGCCTCGCGCGTCGGCCCGACCGTGCCGTTGTCTCGTTGCCACGCGGGCAGGTGTAGTCGAGCATGAAGTGCCACCCGATCGCGGGTGTTGGGCGCCACGGAGGCGCTCACGCTGGCCGCCTCGCCGACGTTCAGCCAGTTCATGCTGGCAGGCAGAGCGACGCCGTGCGTCTCCGCACGCCCACTCGCGAGTTCGCGACTGCGATCGCGAATCGAGAAGGAGAGCGGACCTACGTCGTCGCGTTCGGTGACAGCGCGAACCTCGAGCGTCGCGAAACGCGGAACGGAAATGTTCTCGATGCGCAGAGGTTGATCCGTCGTTGCGAGTCCGAACGTCATGGGGGCGACTTCGGAATCGTCACGCCTTCGGAGCGCGCCTCCCATCGCCTCGCGAAGCCGAAGCTCACGATCCACCGAGCTCCTCGCGTGCGAGATCATGACTGGTCCTCCGACCGTGTCGCCGAGGTGTACGGTCACTCGCCACTCGCCCTGATCTTCGGGCAGACGCTGGCACGTCAACGTACCCCACCCGCCGTTCCGGAGCGGGATCGAAGGGCCGTTGGCCACCCCGGCAGAGCTGTACGAGAAGGTGATCCCCGACAGCGCGGACGCGACATAGCAGAGCTCGCCCCCGGGAACAGTGAATTGACGGTCGCCGGTCGACGAAAGCGTGAAGCCGCAGGCCTGATCATCGAGGCGAGATCCAACGCAGTCGCGCACCTGGAAGGGCGCCGCACTCGCAAGCGCGGGGAGGGCGGGGTCCGAGGCGGCCGCGAGGGGCGCAGCGGGAGCCAACAGAGTGGGGGGCGAAAGGTTGATACGAGTAATCGTCGCGTAGCCCTCGATCACGTTGGACGGAGCGCTCGCGTAACGACCGTGCAGTTGTCCAAAGGGCATCGGATTGTCGGAGAAATTGCACGCAATGATGACGGGCCAGTCGTCCGTCGCGGTATCGGAGAGGAGCTCTACCCCAGCCGCGTCCACGAGGCGAAGATCGAGGTCCTGGACAGGATGTGACGCCGTCGCCTGTGCGACCACCATCGCACACGAATGAGGATTGATGGGAGCGCGCACCGTGTCCACGTCCGTGGTCGAACACGACTCTCCCATCGGAGAGACCGTCACCAGCCCCCAATCTGTGGGGAACGTGGCCCGGCACACCGGAAGCGAGCTCGCCGCGTCTTCCTCGCGGTGGTCACAGAAGCCCGTCATGTCGCTGGGGAGATCCGCCCGAAGGTCGGTGCAGATGTGCTGGCGCAGGGTCGTCGCGGCGGCGGGCTCCCCGTCCTCCGCGCGCGCTTCTGGCAGGGAAGGAACGCGTCCCGTACCGATCCCGATGCGCATTTCCGTGGCCAGAACACCGCCCAGCGGAGCGTCACCTGCGAGGTTCGCGTTGAACTCGGCACCCGCGCGGATCGAGAACGCGAAGCAAGGCCACCCCGCGCGGAGTTCGAACCCTACGAGTCCCGACAGAATGGAGTGTGCCGTCGTCGCTGCTGTTTGGTCGTCGAAGCGCCCGACGAGGCTCGCACCGCCGTAGAGACCGAATCGAACGCTCTCGGAACTGCCGCCCAGATCGACGTTGGCCGTGGCGCCGAGCCCGGCGAACCCGACGCGGTCGCCTCCGCTACTCGATGGCTCCTGGAGCCACGTCACGAGCCCGTCGAGCTCCGCTCCGAACCGATGTGAGAAGCGGTAGGAGAGCCCCAACCCCAGTCGTTGCACGCCGACGTTGCCATCGAACGATCGGCCGAGTCCCCCGATCGCAGAGACCTGAAATCGCGGCAATCCAGAATAGTAGACCGACCGCGCCTGAGCGAACGCAGGGGCAGGGACGAGCCCGAGCCCGAGCGCGATTGCGAGGATGGTACGGCGGCTCATTGCGTGCTCCTCACCAGCGAGACGAGGTTCAGATGGATGACGAAGAAGAAGTTCTCGGGTGTCACCTCGCCCTCCGTGCTGGTGAGAGGCGCGAGGAGGCCAGTAGAGGCCGTGTGACTCCCCGGGACGCCGTCGCCTCCGCGCACGGGCACACCCCGGTAGAGATCGAAGCCGAGTCCGAGGACCAGAAAGTTCTCGAAGAGCCCGAGCCCCACCCCGAGCGCGATCTCGCTCTGCGCGGAGTGTTGCGGGTCGATACCAAGCGTCAGGAACGCCGAGAGACTCAGCAGCTGAAAGTCGCGCAGCGTGCGCTCATCGGTGCGACGCCACGGGGTCCCTGCCGGGTGAAAGAAGGCCTGAAAGGTCACCTGCGTATCGAGGGGACGGATGTCCGTCTGATACTGGTGGGTCCGCCCGGGGAGGGTGGGGTCACGGAGCGCGCCGATCCGAAGGAGCGAGACGCTCGCGCCCCAATCCCAGCGCCCGCCGCGCGTGGTGACCGAGGTCAGTTTTGGATCGCTCGGAGGCGTGGTCTGCGCGATGGCAGGCGCCCCGACCAGCGCAACGCTCGCGCATACGATCGCAGAGAACAGCGAACGAGACGGACGTCGAGAGAATCGTGATCGCATCGCCTCACCCCTTCCCCGCGTCGCCGCCGACGTCCGCGCCCGCATCGCTGCTGGCGTCCGTCGCCGCGTCGCCGCCCGCGTCGCTGCTGGCATCATTCGCAGCGTCACCGCTGGCGTCGGTGCCTGCTTCGCTGCTGGCGTCATGGCTGGCGTCGGACGTCGTCGTCGCGTCGCCTGCGTCCGCGAACGCGAGCGAAATTCCGAGGTACCCTCCCGCGTTGCAGCCGCTCGCTGCCGCTGGCGCGCAAAGCGGTCTCGCCGCACGCTCAGCAAGCCCGGCTAGATCACTGAGATCCCCGCGACATGCACTGAGGATCTCCGAGAACTCGACGGACGCCGTGAAGCATGTCGCCCTCTTCACGACCCCTGCGTCGAGGTCGATACCGAGACACACGCCGCACGTCGCAGCGCAGATCGAACCGCACGGACAGTCTTTGTCGTCAACACACTCCTTCGTGCAATGCCCCTCATTGGAGCAATAGCTTCCTACCCCCGCGTCACCCGCGTCACTCGCACGTCTCGCGGCCACACACTGCGAGTGTTGCTCACAGCTTTTGCCACGCTCGGTCGTGCACGCGAGAAGCCCGAACGCCAGAAATAGCGTCCCCTGCAATGACTTCCACACCATGTTGGGATCGTGGCACCGGGCTGGAAAGTCCACAAGCGCAATGACTGCCGTGAAGCCAGCGGGGGACTCACCCCACTCGCACAACGTGCTCGCTTACTTCGAAGCCCGGCAGCTCGCGCACGGCGCCGCGAATCTCCACCGGCACCCCCGCGTCGTCGCCGTCGAGCTCCACCAGCGCGAGCCACACCGCGTCGGGCGCGTTCGCGAGCGCCAGCGCCTCGCTACGTCGCAACGTCACCGTCACCTCGTCGAAGCGCGTCGCGCGCACTACCCACGCCCGCCA
>JBPOHC010000682.1:0-12464 GCA_052035985.1 Myxococcota bacterium
GGCGGACGACGGACGAAGAAGAGCCGCCCCCCCCCCGGGACAGGGCAGAAGCGAGAGGTTCGAATGAAGACCGACTGGTCCATGCTCTGCTACTTCGCGGCGGACAACGAGCTCTCGGGCGTCGCCATCGACGAGCTCAACGCTCTCGCCGCCGTCGGATCGAGCCAGCGTCTCGGCATCGCGCTCGAAGTTGATCGCCCTCCGTCGACCGACGGAACCGTCAGCGATTGGAGCGGATGCAGGCGGTATGTGCTCGGCCCGCCGAAGGCCCCAGGCGCCCCGTTGGCCTATACGTCGCTCGGCGCGATCGACTCGGGCGACGCGAAATCACTCCGCGACTTCCTGGAGTTCGGCGTCGACGCCTGCGAGGCCGGGCGGCGCTTCGTGGTGCTCTGGGGACACGGGACGGGCACGATCAAGCTCCAGGACAAGGCCCGCGGCGGCGCGGAGGTCTTCAAGCCCTTGAGACGCCCGGGGTTCTTCGCGGAGACGCGCGCGCGATTCGACACGTCGAGCCTCTTCAAGAGCTGGTCCGACTTCGACCGCTTCGTCGAAGCCCACGTCCCCGCTGCCGATGCGCCCGAGAAGCAGGCGCTCGAAGAGACGATCCGATCGCCCCAACACGCAGGTCCCTCGAAGGCGGCGGCGCCCGTCGAGACGGGCCTGGAGCGCGAAGTCGCCGCGGATCCTCCGCAGAACATCCACCTCGCCCCGCTCGACGATCGCCCTCGTCTGCACGCGGAAGACATCACGAGACTGCGCGCGGGGATCGACGCCAAACTCCTCGCGCACGGGTTCACCAACGATCAGCTCTATGACTTCGCGTTCGACTACTCGAGCGCGAGCAGCATCGACACGGTCAGCCTCGAGAGCGCCGTCTCGAGCGCCCGCCCGCAGGGTCGCCGCTTCGACGTCGTCGGCTTCGACGCGTGCTTCATGATGGGGATCGAGACCGCCTACGAGCTTCGAAACACCGTCTCCGTCCTGGTGGGCTGCGAAGGCCCGGAGCCCACGCGCGCGTGGCCCTACGGCGCCATCGCGCGGGCGCTGAGCGAGACGGCACCCAGGATCGACGACCCGCGCGCCCTCGGCGCCGCGATCGTCGAGCGCTTCGCGCAGTACCACGCGCAAGAGGAACTCCCCTTCATGGCGCTCGATCTCTCGAAGCTTCAGACGCTCGTCGACGCGGTGAGCAGCCTCGCCGCCGCGCTGCTCCTTCGCACCCCCACCGCGAGCGAGAACCGGCGCATCAGGCTCGCGCGGGCGAAGACCCGGGGCTTCTACCAGAACCAGTACTGCGACCTCCGCGACTTCGCCCTGCGGCTCGCGGAGACCTTCCCCGGCACCGACGTTGAGACGGCGTCGCGCTCGCTGATCCGCGTGTTCGATGACAGCGCCGAGGGGCCCGTGATCGCGTCGCGCGCCGCGATCGGCGGTGCCTACGGCCTCTCGATCGCGCTGCCGAAGACATCGCCGCCCGCGGAGACCTACGGCGCGCTCGCCTTCGCGAAGGACACGCGCTGGCACGAACTGCTGAGAGCGCTCCCCGCCGGGAGCGACTGACCCCACGCGGCGCCAACCAGACGTGCCGCAGAGCGACGTCACGCCACGGGCGCCCCTCACCGTACGGAGATTGACGTCATGAGCGCAGAGTGGACCGTGATGGTGTTCTTGAACGCCAAGAACAGCCTCGAGCCTTCGAGCTTCACCAACTTTCAACAGCTCGCGAAGCTGGGCAGCACATCGGCGGTGAACCTCCTGGTCGAATATGGGCGCCCCGCCCGACGAAGCGCCGACATGGAGTACTGCGCGCAGATCTACGGCGGCTGGTCGAAGACGCTGCGGTTTCGCGTCGACAAGAGCATGGAGGCCACGGGGCCCATCGAGTCGAAGGCCCTGCAGGACCTCGGTCAGGTCGACATGGGCGACGCGGCCTCGCTTCAGGATTTCGTCCGATGGTCGAAGGCGAACTACCCCGCCCGACGATACATGCTCGTGATCTGGGATCACGGCCAGGGGTGGCGCGCGCCGTCGATGCGGCGGCTCAAGCCCGAGGAGCTCGGGACCTTCCCGAAGACGCGTCGCAGCGTGCGTCACTCGCACGATGCGCCGACGAAGAACTCCGTCGCGGACGACATCGTGATGGACGGCTCCGTCCGCTACGTCTCGAACGACGACGACTTCGCTTCGAAGCTCTACAACCGCGCCATCCAGGACGGGCTCAAGGCCGTGCTCGGCGCCGAGAAGCTCGACGTGCTCGGCTTCGACGCGTGCCTCATGGGGATGCTCGAATCGGCCTACGCCTTCCGTGGCGTCGCAGACTACATGGTCGGCAGCGAGGAGCTCGAACCGGGATCGGGGTGGAACTACCAGACCGCGCTTGCCCCCCTCATCGCCGACCCCGCCGCGTTCGACGGCAAGGCGCTCGCGAGCCAGATCGTCACCGCCTACAAGAACCAGTACGCCGATCACGACGCGACCACCCTCGCCGCCCTCGACCTCTCACACGCAGACGCCGTCGCCGCCGCGGTCAGCGCGTTCTCGAACGTCGCGCGCCCGCTCGTCGCCGCGAACGCGAAGAAGTTCAAGGCCGCGCGCGCCGCCTGTAACAACTACGCCCCCGGCTACCCCCTCAACAGCATCGACCTCATTCACTACGTTCAATCCGTCGCGACCGCGATGCGCACCAACACCGCCGTGGTCGCCGCCGCACAGAAGGTGATCGCCGCCGCCCGGGCCGCCGTCGTCGCCAACTACGCGGCGACGAGCCGCCAGGGCGCCTACGGCTCCAACGGCATCGCGATCTATTACCCGATCACGGGGCAGGTGTTCTCCGCGGATCCCGAGGGCTCGGGATACCTCGCAACGAACACCGTCTTCCCCGTCGAGTTCGTGCAGACGCAGACCTGGGTGAAGTTCCTGAACGCCTACTTCAAGGCCGTGCCGTAACAGCGAAGCCGCGGTCACCGCGGTGAGGCCGAAGCGCACTCGGACGCGCACCGCCGCGTCGATGAAGCATCGGTGATGCCCAACTCGGGCAGCTCGCTCGTACCGATTCAGAGCCGCACATCAACGGCGGCGCCGACGTACATCGCGACGAGGTCGTCGCGTGACATCGACAACGGCTGACCGGCCGACGGGTACCACGGGTCGAGGTACCGCACGCACTCGCCCTCCAGGTCGAGCAACAGGATCGCGTGGAAGGGGCGGCCGAAATCTCCAGGGGCCGCGAGCTCCCCGAAGGACGATGCATGCCCGCCAGGCTCGGTCCCCTTCCATTTCACATAGACCGGGCCGCTCACCTTCACGATCAACCCGCGCTCCCCCGCGAGGAACCCCAGCATCGCGAGGAGATCCTCGGGCGAGAGCCAGGCATGGAACCGGCCGCGAACCTCGCCCGCCGCAACGGCCATCGACAGCCCGTCCTCGGTCGACCGCGCCATCAACGCGGCCTCGTCGTGAAGTTCACCGCGCGCGCGACGGATCATCCCCACGCAGGCGGCGACGCACGAGTTTCGAGACACCTGCTCGGCGTGGTGCCGCCCCTCGATGGCCACGTGCGCCGCTCAGCCTGCGATCGTCTCGATCGGGTCGTCGGTGACCGCGCCGCGGTCGTCGACCCACAGCATCCCCGCGGCGACGTAGGTCGCCGCGCCGACGGCGCCGCGCAGCACCGAGACGCGCCACCGATCGCATACGCGCTCCACGCGATCGGCGGTGAGCTCCGCCTCGGGGTGGTGCATCGCAAGGTGTCGCTGCGCGGCGAGGCGCGCGCTCGACGCAGGGGAGATGACGGGCGCGCGAAGCGCCTCTCCGATCCCCTCCAACGGCAGCGGATCGCGCAGCGAGAGGCCGAGGATCTCTCTCGCGCGCACACGGCTGATCTTGCCCTCGCGCAGCGCTTCGCCCGTGAGCTCGGGGAGGACGCCTCGGCGCAGCCCGACCTCGCCACGCGCGATCTCATCTCGGAAGCTCGCCTCCCACGACGTCCGCACCTCGCGAGTCTCCATGCGCAGACGGTCTGAGAGCGAGAGCAAGAAGGTGTGTTGGAGGCGGTTGATCGCCACCGTTCGACCGACCCCGAAGCGGGCGCCGACGACGGCGATCGCCTCTTCGCTCGTCGGGTCGAGCGCGCCCACGGCCTCGATCACGGCGTCACGCGGGGCGAGGAGACAAGCCGCGAACGCGTCCGCGCGGACCTCGATGTCGTCGAAGGCTTCGAAGAGTCGCCAGCGCCCCGTGGAGCGCGTACGCGCGTACGAGGGGACATGCGGCGAGAACAGCGTCTGGTGCGCCCTCGTGTCGAAGAGGAGGTGCGCGAGCTCGTGCGCCAGCGTCATGCGCGTGCGCCACCAGCACTCGCTCCCGCCCACGAGGTTGACCAGGATCGCGGGACGCGGCGAGCCGGTCGACGCACCGTCGATCTGCCGGTCGAGGCGGTCGGGGGCCGTAAAGAACACGCGAACACCCAGGTTCGCCAGCAGGTCGCGCATCGACGCGATGGGCGCCAGGGCGAGGCCGAGGCGCAGCCTCAGCGACTTTGCCGCACGCTCCGGGTCGCTCGCGTGAAAGGCCGTCGGGAGCCTGCGACGCTCGATCCCCAGGGAGTCTTCGAGCTCCGACACGTCGAGCACGCACCGCTGGAACTCTCCGAGCTCTCGGAGCACGGCGGTCTCGATCAGGGCGTCGATCGCGGGACGGCCCTCTTCGAACGCCGATCGAAGCAGCAGTTGCAGCGGCGCCTGGAGCGCGGCCCCCCTCGCGAAGTCACGCGCGCGCACGCCGAACACCCGCGCCACGCGGTCGACCTCATCGGGCAGCACGTCGTCAGCCCCAGAGTGGATCGCCGAGAGGCGCTCGGGCTCAAGGTCGGCCAGCGCGGCGAGCGTCGCGACATCGAGGTGCGTTTGCCTCATCGCCTTCGCGATCTGTTCGCCGAGCAACGTCATCAAGGTCTCGCGATATCCTCCCGCAGCCGACTCATTCGATCAAGCTTCTCTTCTTCAACCGTCGTGGTCAGGGTGCCCCGAGCGTCACCCCGGAGCGACTGCGCAGGTCCATACTCCCCAGCGGAGAGGACCGACGGTCCCGCGACGAAACTCGGTCGACACCGCCTCGACCTCTGCCTCACGAATCACGACACGCGCCCCGTCTTCCCACAAGGCGTCGTCGATGCAGGGGCCGACCACCACCGCGGAGACCGAGGCTGCCTGTTGATTCTCGTGCAGGTGCCGAAGGCTCCAAAGGTCACGCCCCGCCGAGGCGAACATCTTGTTGGCGTTCTTGTTGGGAAAGACGACCTTCAACTCCGCGTAGTGATACTTCTCCTCGTGGCCGTTCGCCCGAACCCAGAGGTCGACTCGCTTCTGTCGCTCGCCGATGAGCGATCGAGCCTCTTCGTCGAGCTCCGCGCGGTACTCCATACCGACCTCGCGGTGGTCGATCCCATTCCGCAACAGGAAGAGCCAGAACTCCGCGCGCAGCCATTGTTCGAATCCGTTCGCTGCATGCTCGAAGAGCCTCAGGTCGCCCCCGCGCGCCTCACCCAGCCACGCCGTGAAGTCTCGGAACGAAGCGCCGAACGTCTTGATTCTGATTGGCCTCAACGCCACGCTCGCTCCGCAGCGGGGACGAGGGCGTCAGCGACAGACGGCTGCGAGCCGGGGGCCCGCACCGTCGCGGGGCCGACGGGATTCCCCTGTTCGGGCAACACAGGCATCGCACCTCCCCACGCGACCGCCAGCGGAAGGTAGGCCTCTTCGGTCACGCCGAACGCCCGTACGGGCTGCGGAAGGCTCGCGGTAGCCTGCGACGTGATCGTCACCCGAGCGTTCTCGAATCCCGGGTTGCGAAACGGCTGAAAGCTGAGGCCAGCGAGATCACGCGCCATCGGCAACACCGCACCGCCGCCGGTGAGCACCACACGCACGTTGAGGTAGCGAGACCAGTCGATGCTGTGTCCGCTCGATGCATGCGTCCTCTCGGCCACAGCGAATGTCTCGCAGAAGGCCTTCCGAAGATCGGACTCGAAGGTCTTCACCTCGGGTTCGCGACGAAACGTCTCGAGGTCCAGCGTCATCTGCAGCCCAGCCTGCAACTTCACGCGCGTCTGCTTGCGCGTGAAGAGGTCCTCCTTGATCGACCGTTGGCGAAGCTGAAGCTCCATGTCGGCCGCCGCGCTCGCCATGCCCTGCTTGCCGCCGAAAAGGTCGCGCACCACAAAACGGCGCAGGATCTCGTCGATGTGATTTCCTGCTCGGTTGATGCTGTGTGACGCAACCTCGATGAAGCGGGGTTCGCTGTTGGGGGCGCTGACGAGAAACAAGCCAAAGTCCGACGTGCCCGCTCCGATGTCGGCGACGAGCACGAGACCGTTACGGTGAACGAGCTCCTCGTTGCGCGTCCCCACAGCCGCGAACGGCTCGGTGATCCCCTCGACATAGAGATCGAGAGGCAGGTCAGCGATTGGGAGTTCGAGCGCTGCGCGCGCCAGCGACCTGGCCTCCTCAAGCGGGAGGCCGTCGAGCCACCTAGCCCCCACGTGCCGCGCCAGCAGTGTCGCGCGGGCGAGGTAGGTACGCAGAAGGTCAACGCCCGCCTTCCGTCGGGTGTGGTCCCAGCTCGGGATGGCGAAGCGGCGGGGAACGTCGCTGGTGATTTTGACGGTTCGAAGCGACTCCTCAGCGGCCCAGCAGAGGTACCCGAGGTACAGCACGAGGACCTCGCCGATCGTGAACCGCATCCCAGAGGGATCGAAGCCCTCGGGCAACGGCTGGCCATCGGGGTTGGGGAGCGCGCTGTCGATCGTTGTGGACGCAGAGAGGAAATCCTTCAGCGAATCGATGCGTCGATGCCGCACCTGCCCCTGCGAAACGCTCTTCTGGATGGCGGTGTCGCCAAAGTGCATCCGGCTCTCGGCCATGTCGATCCACACCGATGACCCGATCGACTGGTTGAGCGTCGAACGCGTGACGGCCCCGATGGCGAGGAACTCAGGCTTCCCATTGGAGCGAACAGCCATGGCCTTCGATCGAGCCGTGCCGAAATCGAGGCAGAGCATCACGTCTCGAGCGCGATCGGAAGCGGGTCGTCCGTACCCCCGCAAGATCGCGGCGGACACCTGGGGCGTGGCCGCTTTACCTGGAGGCTGGATGAGCACGGGCGGGGCAGGCGGCTTCGAGGGAGCGATCGTCGACGCTGGCGCCGCGTGCGCCAGCGGCTGCGGGGGCGGCGGTTTTGCACTTTGCGGCGAGGGGGGCTGAGACGAAGGCGAGAGCGGCTTCTCGGCCTCGACCAGTGAGGGGATCGATGACTGGCTTGTCGCCCCGCTCTTCGCGACCGACGAATCGCTGACCGCGGGGATCAGGCGCCACACGGCATCGACCGCGACACCGGCTCGGAGCTTCTTCGCGGCAATCTCGTCCGGAAGCGAGAAGAAGGCGTCGAACCCTTCGCGGGGTCGCGCCTTGAGCGCCACGAGGAGGTCGTACGCTTCGAACACGGCGTCGATGCAAGCAGACAATCTCGTCGACGAGACGTCCCGAAGCTGTGCCCACGTGGGAATCCGATGCATGAGCGCTTCCGAGAGGGAAGCATACTCGCCGCTCCAGCGCGCGAGGCGCGCGCGCAGCGACGCCTCGTCACGGAGCCGGGTGCGCTCTGCCCTCGCGGCCTCTGCGCAGCCGCGAACCTCCGCGACCCAGTCATCGATCTCGTCCCAGGCGGGGTCATCGGGCGACAGGGCGCGGAGCGTTTTCAGCAGCGCCCCCAGCGTCGTAGATTTGATTGCAGTACCGCTCTTCGGAGGAGCCTCTACCACGCTGGTCACCCCTGGAGAGACAACGGGCTGCCCCCGCCCCCTGTCTCCGCCATCGTCCGAGTTCGCCGCAGCCCCGTGACGTTCAGCCCCTCGGTCGGGGCCCCCCGGCACAACACCAACGAGAACCTCGCTCACAGCGCCCAGGCGCTGCGTGCAGAGGAGCGCGAAGAGCGCAGTCCTCACCGCCGCGCCGCGCCCGGTCCCGAAGCGCCCCAGCGCCGCTTCGATCTCGTCAAAGGTTGGCGCTTCGAGTTCCTGCTCATCGGAAACCTCGAAGACCGACTCGACCTCGGTGACCGCGTCGCTCTGGAGGGTGAGCCAGATCGCGCACAGCCCGCGAAGGACTGGGCGCTGCGCATCACTCATCAGGTCGCTCACGCCCTCAGGTCGCTCGAGGCTCTCGATGAAGCGCTTCGGCGCGCGAGCGACGGTGACGTTGCGATCGCCCCGCGCCTTCAGAAAGCGCACGAAGAGGGTATCGCGCTGCGCTCGAAGGCCGTCATCGAGCGTCGTCGCCGTGAGATCGCGGGCGATGGTTTTGAGCGCTGACGGGTGCTTCTTGCCGAAACGGCCGACCAGACCAGGGCGTGTCACCATGACTTTCACGTTTCCCCTCCCTCGAATACCTCTGCCAGCGCCTTGCGAACGACGATCACACGGTCCTCTCGCGCTTCGACGATCAGGGGCGTGACCAGCCGTACCCGGGCCACACCCCGCTCCGGCACACGGACCAACTCATGGCGGAGCGGGTCATACGGTACGATGTCTCCGCACCTGCCCGCGACCCGAAAACGACGACGCGAGGCAAGCGCCATCGAGGCCTGCCCGGCCGGGTCGACGAGCGACCATGGGGCGTCGACACGCTCGGGGTGCTCGAAGCGATGATCTTCGAGCTCGGACACCGCGGTGAGCAACGACGCGAGGAGGTCTCGCTCGCTCTCGGCGTTCACCCGATCGACCGACGCGTCGCCGACGGGGGCCTCATCGCCCGTGAGCCACCGCGCCATCGCGTCGGAGACGCCCGACTCACGCGCGATCGCCCCGCGCCTCGCCGTAAAGTCTGATTCGCCGATCGAGAGGGCCTCGAGCACACGCAGAAGCCCCGCATCGGGCACCTCTGCACGCACCTGCACGTAGAGCGCCTCGCAAACCAGATCGCGCAGGGCGGTCACCTCCGCGGCCCGCGCGCTCACCGCGGGCCATTGCTTCGCGAGAGCCCCCCGCACGATCACGATCGCCTCATACGAGGCCGGGTCGAGGAGGCGGCGAAGTCGCGTGGACGAGACGCGCCTCACGAGGTCTGACATCGCGTCGAGCGCGAGCGCGGCGTCCGCGATGCTCACGTCGCCGATGCCGCTCGCGCGCAGCATCTCCGCCACACGAACGATGCCCGCAGCGGCCTGCTCGTCGGCGAGGCGAGGCCCCTCTTGAAGGGACGCGAGGAGGTCCGTCAGCACCAGGTGGGCGAGACGCACAAAGGCTGTGGACCCCAGCTTCTTCCCGCGATGCTCCAGCGCCCCGGCGAGGGCCTCCGCGGCGCTCAGAAAGCTGTCGCTCCCCGCGAGCACCGACGCGATCGCCTCGCGGCGCACGTTCGATTTGGGCGCCTCGATGCACGTCATCGGTAGCGCATACGCGACCAGCCACGGGGGTCTGAATTCGCGCACCACCGCGAGCACGCGCGCCTGGTCTTCGGTGTCGTCGAGCAGCTCGAGCGGCGGGATCGCTCGCACCAGCGCCCGCTCGATCGCCTGACCGAGCGAGGTATCGTCGACTGTCGCGCGCCCGCTCCGAGCGAGCACGAGCACCGTGAGCGCGTAGAGGCGCTCGTCCTCGGCCACGACGGCATCGGCGCCCGCGCGCTCGGCGCACCACGCGAGCGCGACGGGATACTCCGCCCGGCGCTTGACGGCCGCCATCTGTCTGGCGGTGAACAAACGTCGCAGCGACAGGAGGCGCTCGCGCGCCGTCGGCGCCTCCGTGAACACGCGAAGCGCCTCCTTCGACTCGTCGGAGAGCAGCGCGGGGACCTCGGGATTGCTCCGCTTCGGTTCAGTCATCGTTCGTGATGCTCTCTACCAAACCTCGGCCACGCACGGTCGACCTCTATGTGTGGCGCGGCATCGCCCCCGTCGAACCGCATGTCGCCTCGCGGGGCGGTTCCGGGAGCCATCTCGGATTCCAACGCGACGGGCGCAAGCCCTGCCAGCGATCGTCGGAGTGTTCGAACGAGCAGGCCAGCACCTCAGCGAGGTAACGACGATGCAAGGGAGGCGCGGCCCCCCGAACGGGGAGCCAGGTCTCCGCGGCCATTCGCGTCAGCTCGGCCACGCCGTCACCAGCGCGTCGTACCCGATCGCCGCCTGCTCAAGCCACCGCGCGGGGAAGCACCTCTCGCATCTTGTCCGCCTCCACCGCGCCGATCTCGACGCAGCGACCGAGGATCTCCGCAAACGCCCTGCTGCGTCCCGTCGTCGCGTCGACGGCCGGAACCGGGTCGCGCGACCCGAACTCTGTCTGCTGCGACGACGCGGCATCGCGGAGCCGCCGCCGAACGTCCGCGGGGAGCTTCTCGTGCGTGCCCTCGCGGCTCACGCAGTTGAGAACGTGCTCGCCCGCGGTCACCGCGGTGAGGCCGAAGCGCTTGCGGACGCGCATCGCCGCGTCGATGAAGCTCGCGGAGCCCACCTCGGGAAGCTCGCTCACCTCCGCGCGAACGGCCTCTCGCGGCGCGATGAAGTACGCAGCAAAGGCGTTCGCGCGCTGCTCGTGGTCGTCGGACGCCCCGTGCTCCGCCCCCGTCACGCAGTACCACGCCTCGTCGCGTCGTGCCGTTCGCCCCGTGAGGAGCAAGTGCGCGAGCTCGTGTGCCGCAGCGAAGCGCGGCGCCAACGGATCACGGGGCGCGTTCGCGTGGAGAAACACGCAGGGCGGCGCGCGTCGCGGCATCGTCCCCACGACGTGCGCCTCGTCGCCACCGAGCCGCGCGCCGTCGACGCGTACGCCGAAGTCCTCCTTCATGAGTTCGAACACGCTCGAGAGTTCGCGATCACCGATGCCACATCGCGACCGCACTGCGTCCGCGAGCTGCATGCCCTGGCGCCAGGGCGCGCCATCGCGCACCGTCCACGCGCCGAAGCGCGCGAGCGTCGATCGCCACGCGCGCTGTCGATCTTCGTGCTCCTCCGCGTTCGACTCCAACGTGTGCCACGTGCGCGCGACGCGCAGCAGGTCTTCGCAGCGGGCGCGTCCGAGCGTCAGGTTCGACGGGCCGAAGCTCCGGCGCATCTCGTCGAGCGCGCGCGGCGGAGACCGATCGATGAGCTCCGTCCAGAGGCGCCACTCGCGGCTCACGCGCAACTGCCCGTCGACGCGCGCGAGCGCCTCGGGCTCGCCCCGCAGCGCGCTGGCGAGGTCGTCGTGCGCGAGCTCCGCAGGCTGCGCGAAGCCCCATCGACGGCGAAGCACGGCGAGCAGCGTCGCCTTGAGCTGTATCGTCTCCGAAACCGGCGCGGCGAGGACGAACTCTGGCATCACGTGACGCTCGGCGGCCTCCCTCGCGGACCGTGCGAGTCGGCCTCTCACCGTGCTCTCAACGGTGAATGGATCTCTCGCGAGCTCGCGCCAGAGCCAGTGGTTCGAGACCCGCCTGAAGTTCGCGGGATCAGGCTCGACCTCCAACAGATCATCGATGGCGTCTTCCTTGTGCTCCTCGTGCTCGACCCGCCAGCCGCAGCGGAGCAGGTTGGAGGCGAGGTTCCAAGGGTCCACGTCGTGGGCCGCCTCGAACGCCTCGGTCGTCGCGTCGCGATCGGCGCACGTCGCCACCAGCCGCAGCGCTTCACGCAACCGACGCAGCAACGCCTGGTTGCGGCGGTGGATGAGTTCGTCACGCCGCACGACCTCGCAGTGTCCGCCGCGACGGCAGACGACGCGGTGAAAGCTCGGAACCTCGATCGGGTCGATACGACGGAAGAGCCCTTCTGCCACGTCGCGGTCGAGCTCCGACGAGGTGTATGCCTCGCCGACCGCGCCCTCAGACCGTTCAGTGCTCAGGTAGTAATCCACGAGCAGGAGGCTCTCGGGATCGTCCTTACGTGAGAACACGACCTGCGCAGCGTGCCACTCGACAGAGCCCTCTCCGCCCTCGTCGGCCACCGCGATCACCTGGAGGTCTTCAAGCTCCACGGGCTTCATGTCGCTGCCTCCTCTCCGAGGTACTGCTCCACCAGTTGAATCGCGGTCCGCGTGACGGTCTTACCACTCTTCGTGTTCACCCGGTGCAGCCGACGACCGGTCTGCCAGACCGCGTGCCTGCGCGCCCAGCCTTCGAGATTTCGCGTCGCTCTGGGCCGTCTCGCGAGGACTTCGTCGCTCGCGACCACCGCCAGGAGCCCCTCGGTCAGCAGCACCTTCCCCGCGCGGCGCACCTCGAAGGTGTGGTGCGGCATCTCCTCTTTCGATCCGCCCATCGCCTCGCGTGGCGGATCCATGAACCACCCCGGAGACCACCGCGACGGGCGAAGCCCCTGCCAGTAATCGTCAGGGTGCTCGAAGGAACAGGCCAGCACCTCCGCGAGATACCGGCGATGCAAGGGAGGCGCGGCTCCCTGAACGGGGAGCGAGTACTTCGCGACGAAACCGT
>JBPOHC010001081.1:0-3607 GCA_052035985.1 Myxococcota bacterium
ACCGCGTCGCCGCGATCGGACGTGACGCCCGCGCGGAAGAAATAGCGAAGGTCGTAGATGCCCTGAGGCGTATCGACCGACTTGCCGGACACCGCGCGCGACACGGTCGACTCGTGGACCCCCAGCGTGACCGCGACCTGCTGCATCGTGAGCGGGCGCAGCGCTCTCGGACCATGATCGAGGAATTCTCGCTGTTGGCGCAGCACCTCGCGCGCGACTCGAAGCACCATGTTGGAGCGACGCTCGAGCGCGGTGATCAGCATGTCAGCCTCGCGTCGGCAGCGGCTGAGAAAGCGCTTCGCCGTGCGATCCGACGCGTACTCGGAGGGCGTTTCGACAACGCCGTACGGGTGCACGAAGAGGTCGATGACCGCGTACTCCCCGTCGATCCTTCGAATCGCGACCTCGGGCTCGCGCGCCGCAAGCTCGGAGGGGTCACCCCCGAAGGCGCGGGCGGGCCTCGGCTCCAACGTGAGGATCTCTTCGATCGCTTCGCGCACGGCGCCGATGTCGGCTCCCATCGCCCGCGCGATGGCCTCGTGTTGACCACGCTCGACGCGCGGAAGGTGCTCGCGGATGACGGTGAGTTCGAGCGCGCCGAAGCCGCGCTCCTCACCCTGGACGCGGAGGCACTCGGCGAGGTTGCGCGCGGCGACTCCGACCGGGTCAAGGCGCTGCACGATCGCGAGCACCTCCTCCGCGTCCTCGGGGTCGAGGCCAGCCTCCTCGGCGAGGTCCGAGAGCGTGAGGTCAGGACGCGCTTCACCATCAGGCCCAGGCTCCATCGAAAGATCGAGCCAGCCGCGCTCGTCGAGGTTCCCGATCACCAACGCTGCGAAGCGGAGCTCGGCGCCGACGAGGTCGCTCGTGACGAGCTGCTTCAGGAGGTGTTCGCTCAGCGTGTCCGCGCGGGTCAGCGCCCGATCCCACACAGGCTCGTCTCCTTCCAGGCGCCGCATGCCCGAGCCGCGCTCCAGGCGACGGATGCGACGGCCCAACGTCGCAGCGGCGGCCCCCCGATCCGGAACTCCGAGGAGCGGATTCCCCTGCGCCGCCTCGCACACGAACGTGTGCAGCTCGTCGCGCGTGAGCCCGAGCACCTTCACCGTCAGCTGCATCTGCGGCGAGAGCCGAAGCTCCTGCCGCGTCGAGAGCCCCATTCCAAGCGTCATCGAGGTCATCACAGCGCCCTCCGAACGAATGGCAAAGGTGCCCCGACAGGCTCCGCCCACGGGCTGCCAGGCCTCACCCTCAACTCGATCCGATCATAGCATCGATATTGCAATAAGCAACATGCGAGCCGCAATTTGCTTTCGTTTCCAGCAGGCGGGTAGCTGGCCGAGTCGCCGATGAAAGGCCCGGCGTAGGTGGTGTGAGTTCGAGTTCGCGGTCGATCGGGACTGGGGTCCGCACGGGAATGAGCCGCGCCAGAAGCCTGGATGGGTCCGCGGAGCCCGAGCATGTGCACGCGATGACCTCGAGCACGTCCGCGGGTGAGGACTTCAGAGGTCGGTCCCTTCAAGCGCAACGGAGCCGCAGCTCGCGTCTTGGTGACTCGTGCGCCCACGAGGGACGGGCACGCCCCATGTTCTCGCAACGCTTGACGCGCGAATAAAGCTCAGAAAAGCTCCCGTTGCAGAGGGGACACGTACACCCGCCATCGGGCGGAAGGCTCCCCTCGCCCACACCATGACGGGCCTCGACGTCGCAGCCCGGCTCGTGTGCTTGCTCTCCACCGCGAAGCGCTATTGCGCCGCGTGGGAAACAGGTGGGACGCCTGCCGAGGTGTATGCGCGCACCGGCAGCTACGTCGCCGCGGGTGCCGCGGGCGCCGCGATCGGCGTCGACAAGTCCGTCGCGCGGCGGTGCCTGCTGCGCGTCGGATGGTCCCCGATGGTCACCGCCCACACGCGAGATCGACGCGGACCTCGAACGCGGTCGTCGCGCCCTCGACGGAACCGTCCGCGAAGTGCGGCAGCAAACACGTACTCCGGAGCAGCGCTCGCCCCTCGCGCTCGACTCGACGCGCCCTGCTCCGCGCATCGTTCGCGATCGCCGCTGCAGGGTGCGAGCGCACGCCGCCCGATGAGCGTCCCGCGCTGCGCGCATGCGTCGTCGGTCGACGAGCGCCCGCTGGCGTCGCGGAGCCGCCGCTGCCGAGGCGCATCGGCCCTTGTGGCCCCTACGCGATCCTCGCATCGATGCGCCAGACGCTCCTCCGCATCGCAGATCGATGCGACGGCTCGCGCCTCGTCGCGTTCCTCGATGGCGACACGGACGCGCAGACGATGGTCGTCGCCGACCCCCTCGCGTCGCTCGACGCGCCGTCGAGCCGGGTGCACGCCTGACGCGGCGCGGAGCTCAGCGGCGGGTGGTGTTGCCCTCGTCGCGCCGACGATGACCGCTGGCGCTGAGACCTCACCCTCGCCCTCTCACATCCCGGTTCCGGAGATCGCGCGTAAGATGGAAGCAGAGGTCGTCGAAGGTGCAGGTCCCGTCGGGGTTGGCGAAGGCGAAGAGAGTCACCAGCGCGCGATGAGCGTCGTGACGGACGATCCTTCGGATACGAACTTCTTTTGAATACGCATCACAATTTGCTTTGATATGAACACGAATGAACATAGTTCGTCTACGTACTAGATGACGTCTACGTCCTCACGTTGCTGCGTTCCGGTGATCGCCTCCGACGCTTGGAGCGCCTCGACACGCTCGACCCGCTTCAGTGACCCAACATCGACGCGACGGTCGGTAGCCCCAGTTCTGTGCGGAGCTCGTCCAGGTCGATCCATCGCCCGCCGGGCGCATTCCCGGGGAGCCCCTTCCGCTCGCGGTCGCGCAGCCATCGCTCGACCGCGTCGCGGCCCTCGGGCGTTCTCACCCGCACCCACGGGAGGCCACCGACGGCGGGCACGTCCATGTCGAGCGACCGGCGCAGTACGAGCGAAGGGAGGTCGCGCGAGCTGCTGACCCTCGGCCTCGGTTCGCGCGGACCTCGCTCGGACGGAGAGCACCAGCGTGTCCTGCGCCTCCTCCCGGGTACGCACGACGCCAGGCTCGCTCTTCCAGGGCGCAGAGACCGTTCGTGCTCGCTCCGTGGGGCGCGTGCCAAGCACCTCCGCGAGCCGACCGAGCAGCCCCTTGACGCGCGGGGCCGAGTTCGCGCGCACGACCCAGCGGCGCCCTTCGCGTGCGAGCTGCCCGACGCTCTCGCCCCCAGGCATCTGCTCGACGCGCGTGCGGTCGATGCGATCCCGGGTGTCCTTCGCGAAGGGTTTGAAGTCGTGGGCGGCACGCATGGCCGCCGCGACCGCACGCACGGTCCCAGGAATCGCCACCTCCACGTCGTGGAACTCCACGCAGTCGCCGTCGGTGTTCGACAGAAAGCGCTTCGGCGGAGGCACCGACGCCGCCTCGTGGGCCATTCGTTCGACCGTGCCGAGGGCGATCCCGAGATGGCGCTGCAGGCCCTTGTGCGGCGCGCGCGGGTCGACCGCGTTCGACAGGTGGCCGAGTGCCGCGAGCGCCTCGCGCACCCGGACGACGAGCGCCGAAGGCTCGATCGCGGCGTAGCTCTCCGACGCCAGGAAGACGCTCGGGAAGAACCAAC
>JBPOHC010001103.1:0-13682 GCA_052035985.1 Myxococcota bacterium
CCACGGCAGCCACGCCTCCCACGGCTCGCACGGAAGCCACGGCTCACACGGAACGCACGGACGCCACGGCTCACACGGATCGCACGGAAGCCACGGATCGCACGGCTCACACGGATCGCACGGAAGCCACGGCTCACACGGAAGCCACGGGTCGCACGGATCGCACGGAAGCCACGGTTCACACGGATCGCACGGCTCACACGGAAGCCACGGATCGCACGGCTCACACGGAAGCCACGGCTCGCACGGATCACACGGCTCTCACGGGTCGCATGGAAGCCACGGCTCGCACGGCTCTCACGGGTCGCACGGAAGCCACGGTTCACACGGATCGCATGGCTCGCACGGGTCGCACGGAAGCCACGGTTCACACGGCTCGCACGGCTCGCACGGGTCGCACGGAAGCCACGGCTCACACGGATCGCACGGCTCGCACGGCAGCCATGGCTCTCACGGTTCGCACGGAAGCCACGGATCGCACGGCTCTCACGGGAGCTGGTGACTCACGCGCTCGGCGTGAGCGCGCTCGACATCGCACCATCCGTTGAAGGCGCCGCAGGTGAACATCGCCGCGGAGCACCGTTGATGCCGGTCACCGGATGGTGCTACCCCTCGCCGCGAGGTCTACGAATATGTTCGGCATGGGCGCACCGGAACTCCTGATCATCCTGCTCCTGGTGGTGCTCCTGTTCGGGGCCGCGAAGATCCCTGAGCTCGGTCGAAGCCTCGGCGCGGGGCTCTCGAACTTCAAGCGCGGGCTCAAAGAGGCCGAAGACGTGGGCTCCGAGCAGGCCAAGACCGACGAGCGCACCATCAAGGTCGAAGCCAAGACCAGCGACGCCCGCAAGGACAACGATCCGCCTGAGAACAAGGGCTGATCGCGCGGTCACGAAGTGCGGCTCTCGCGAACTTCCGAAGTCCGCGAGTTCGTCACTCACGACATCCGAGTCAGCGCTCTAGAAGAGCCTGCGCAGCGCGTCGAGGGCCGCGGAGTGCCAGACGTAGCGATGGCCCTGGCCCTGCGCGTCGAGCTCGTGCCGATGTTCGAGGTACCAGCGGTAGCCGCGGATGAGGGCCTCCGCGCTCGAATGGCGCGGGCGCCATCCCAAGCCCGTCAGGCGCGCGATGGAGACGGTGGCGTCGACGCTCGCGGACTCGAACACGCGGTGGTGGATCGGTGAGAGCCCCCACCGGTGCATCTGCGCCAGCGCCGCCGTCGCCACGCGCGCGGGCGTCGCCACGGGTCTGGCGCCCGTCATGGCGTGGTCGCACAGCGCCTTGATGTCTTCGCGGACGGTGCCGGTGCGCGCCGCGCCGGCGTTGAAGGGCCGCGCGAGCGCGTCGACGGGCGCGTCGAGCAGCTGTTCGATCGCGCTGCACGCGTCGTCGATGTCGATGAGCTGGTGGCGGTTCGCGCCGTCGCCGATCATCGGGATGCGACGCCCCTCGCGCACCCATTCGAAGAGCAGCCCGAAGATCCCCAGGCGACCGGGGCCCACCACGGGCACCACGCGCAGCACGGCGACCGGGAGGCCGAGCCGACGAGCCTCCGCGCAGAGGTCTTCGGCCTCCACCTTCGAGGCCGCGTAGGGGCCAGCGCCCGCGCGCGCGTCGTCTTCGTCGTGGTGACCCCGCACCGGAAACACCGACGACGACGACACGAACACGACGCGCTCGAGCCCGCAGTCTCGCGCGGCCTCAAGCACGTTGCGGGTGCCCGTCACGTTGACCGCGTGCAGGTGCGCGGCGGAGCGATTCGGGAGCGCCGCCGCGGCGTGCACGATCACCGCGGCGCCAGACCGTCGCACCGCGCTCCGTAACGCCGCGGCGTCGCGCACATCGACGACGACCGAGGGGAATTCGGGCGCCGCGGGCGCGACGTCGAGGCCCGTCACGGCGTGCTCCGTCGCGACGAGGTGTCGGGCGAGAGCGCTCCCGAGAAACCCCGCGGCGCCGGTGATCAGCACCGCGCCTGGTCGAGGCGATCGCTTCACGAGTCCTCCATCATCCGCACGCTCGCGCCTCCCCGCTCGGCGCGAGCCGGACGAGCGTGTTCGAATGACCTTTCAATTCAAGGTTTTCTGCGATGACGATGACCTCCTCCCTGAGAAGATAAGGCCCGTTCTGCCTTGACGGTGCGGCATATTGGAACTCCGATCGCTCCGTGAACGGGCTCTCTTCGGGACATTCCTGCGCGCCGCTGCGGCTTCGTGTGCCTCTGCGGCTGTCACGGGTGTTGCGTACCGTCGTGTGCGCGTTCCTGATGGCGGTCGTGCTGCTGCGCGGCTCGGCGGCGCAGGCCAACGATCACGTCATCGCCCGGGGCCAGGAGGGCTTCATCCGCGCCATGGTGGGCGGCGTTGACGTGTTCCCCGGAGGCTGTCGCGTCGACGAGGTGACGGTCGGTCGGCGCCACATCGATGTCGTGTACGGCTGCGAGGGCGGACGGCGCGCGAGCGTGTGGCTCCGACACGTCGAAGACACCGGGAGCGCGGGCGCCATCGCGGGACGCTTCGCGCTGGGGGTGCAAGGCGAGGCTCCGGCCGGGCTCATGGACGCCGTCGCCGCGAGGGTCTCGGCCCGAGAGTCGGGCTTCACCTGGACGGAGTTTCGCACGCCTCCCGTGGCCGACCGACGCGGGCGCACGCCGCTGGGCTGGCTCGTCGTCGGCGCGACGCTTCTCATGCTCGTCGTCGGCATCAAGCGATCTCGCCCCGCGCCGATGGACGTCGGGTACGCCGGAGGGCTCTTCGCGGTGGCGCTCGCGCTCCGCCTGCTGCTCGGCGCGTACGGCCCCTTTCATCACAACGGGCAGGGCGGTCTGTGGCTGCAGGGCGCCATCGGCGACCCGTCGTTCCTCTCGAGCTTCGGCCCCGGCTATTCAGAGATCTTCCGGCCCGTGGCGCGCCTCTCTCCGAGCGCGCCGGACACGGCGATCTTCGTCGTCAACGCGGTCTTCTCGGCGCTCGCTCCGGCGCTCGCGTATGCGCTCGGTCGCCTGGCCGGCGCGGCGCCGCTCTCCGCGCTCGCGGTGGCCTCGCTCCTCGCGGGCGATCCCGTCGCGCTGCGCATGGCCGCGACGGAGTCATACCTGCCGTCCATCATCGCCCTCACGCTCGCCGTCGGCGTCCTCAGCGCTGCGGCCGTCAGCCTCGAACAGGATCGTCAGCGCGTCCCGGCGGCCCTGCTGATGGCCGTCGCCTGTCTGTTCGGCGCGCAGGTCATTCGGATCCATCCGACGGCGTGGGTGCCTGTCGCGCTGGCGCCGCTCGCCGCCGCCGCGTCGGGGACGGCGATGCCCTGGTGGCGCCGCGCGGTGTACGCCGCGGGGGCGATGGGGCTCGTCGGGACGACGATCCTCGTCGTGAGCGGCGAGGTGGTGCGCGGCGTGCTCGAGGCGCTGCGGTCGGGGGCGATCATGCATCCGAACGCGCCCGGTGCGAGCCCGGTGGCTCCGCTCGTCGTGATCGGGCTCGTCGCGGCCGCCTTCGTCTTCACGCCCGCGCGCTGGCTCGCGCTCGTCGCGCTGCCGCACCTCGTCGTGTGCCTCTACACCCGCGACAACTTCGACGTGTCGCCCGTCTGGCAGCAGGCCATGGACCGCCTGTTCGTGGCGGCTCCGCTCATGACCTTCGCCCTCGTGCTGTCGAAGCGCGACGCGCTCCTCGCGTTCGGCGCCACCGCCATCGCCCTCCTCGGCGGGCTGTCGACCGTCCGCGCGAGGACCACCGAGCACCACGAGTACCGCTGGCTGCGCGAGTCTCTGCGCGCGGTCCCCCCGGCGTGCCAGATCATGTACCTGGGACGCGCCACCGACACCACGCTGTTTCTGCCGGTGTTTCCCCCGTGGAACAACATGTCGGTGTCCAACCAGGGCATCGGCGACGCGCGCAGACACTCGTCGAGCGACGCCTGCGTGCACTACGTCCACGACTCCATCTGCTCGACTCCAGAGGGGCGTCCGCCGTGCGAGGCCCTCGAGCGAGCGCTCGGCGTGACGCCAGGGCGCCCCGTCTCGCTGCCCGCTGTTCCAGGCCATGTGAACCAGTCCTATCTCACGCCGCGCGTCGCGGTCTGGATGACGCGGGTGCCGCCGACGGCGCCTCCCTGACGGTTCCTTTGCGGGCGAATTACGGCGATCCTTTGCGCGTGCTCCCGCGCGCGTCGCACGCTCCTCACGACACCGAGACGGAGGCCCCGGGCCGCCCCGAAGCCGCGCGCGTCGTGTGGCGTTGGGACGCTCCTCCGACGTCTGCGCCAACGCACCGTCGCATGACGCTCGGGCCCTTCGTGGGGCTCGCGATCGGCGTCGTCCTCGTGCTGTCGGGCGTGCGCTCTGGCGGCGTCGCAGCGCTCACCGCGAGCGCGCTCACGCTCGCGACGGAGCACCTCGCGCCCACGCTTGCAGCGCGCGCCCGTGCTGCGCTCGCGAAGACCTTCACCGCCGCGGTGCTCGGCGCGGCATACCTCGCCCTCTTCACGCCGCTGCGCCTCCTGCGTAGAGGAGACCCGCTCCGACTCACGCGCGACCGCGGCGCGCGGAGCTACTGGACGCCGCGCGACGCGCGTCACCGCGACGTCGGGCGCCCGTATTGATGAAGGTGCTCGGCGTCAGCGGCCTCTACCACGACGCCGCGGCCTGCCTCGTCGTCGACGGTGACGTCGTCGCCGCCGCCGAGGAGGAGCGCTTCACGCGCGTCAAGCACGACGCCCGCTTCCCCTCACGCGCGGTCGCGTACTGCCTCGCCGAAGGGGCGGTGGGCGCCGAGGGCGTCGACGCCGTGGTCTTCTACGACAAGCCCATCCTGAAGCTGCACCGCATGCTGGAGACGTGGCGCGCCGTGGCACCGCGAGGGGTGGGGTCCTTCGTGCGCGCGATGCCCGTGTGGCTCCGCGAGAAGCTCTGGGTCGAGCCCACCGCGCGGGCGTGCTTCGAAGCCCTCGGCGCGCGCGCTCCAGAGCGAGTGCACTTCGTCGAGCACCACCTCTCACACGCGGCGAGCGCGTTCTATCCGTCGCCCTTCGACGACGCGGCGGTGCTCACGCTCGACGGCGTGGGCGAGTGGGCCTGCGCCTCCGTGGGCGTCGGCGAGGGCGCCGCGCTGCGACTGCTCGAGGAGCTTCGCTTTCCGCACTCGCCGGGGCTGCTCTACACGGCCTTCACGGTCTTCGCGGGCTTTCGCGCCAACTCGGGCGAGTACAAGCTCATGGGCCTCGCCCCCTACGGAGAGGCCCGCTACACGAGGCGCATCCTCGAGCACCTCGTCGACCTCAAGGCCGACGGATCGTTTCGCCTCGACATGCGCTACTTCGGCTGGCTCACGGGCCACGCGATGACCACGCGCCGCTTCGAAGCGCTCTTCGACGGACCGCCGCGACGACCCGAAGACCCCATCACGCAGCGCGAGTGCGACCTCGCGCGCTCCATTCAAGACGTGATCGAGGAGGTGGTGATCCGCATGGCCCGCCACGCCTGCGAGGTGACAGGCCGACGACGGCTGTGCCTCGCCGGAGGCGTCGCGCTCAACTGCGTCGCCAACGGGAGGCTCCTGCGCGAGGGCGTGGTCGACGCGCTCTGGGTGCAACCGGCCGCGGGCGACGCGGGCGGCGCGCTCGGCGCTGCGCTCGCGTGGTGGCACGGCACGAACGGCGCTCCGAGGCCCGCGGGGCGGCGCGGCGACGGGATGCACGGCGCGCTGCTCGGCCCCGCCTTCGCGGATGAAGACATCGCCCGCTGGCTCGACGCGAAGGGCCTTCCAGCAGCGCGATTCGCGCGCGACGAGCTCGCGGCGCGCGTGGCGCAGCGGCTCGCAGAAGGCGCGGTGGTGGCCGTGTTCGACGGGCGCATGGAGTTCGGGCCGCGCGCGCTCGGCAACCGCTCCATCCTGGCCGACGCGCGTGTTCCGACGATGCACGCGAGGCTCAACGAGTCGATCAAGCTCCGCGAGGGCTTTCGACCCTTCGCGCCCGCGGTGCTGGCCGAGCGCGCGACGGCGTACTTCGACCTCGAGCACCCGTCGCCGTACATGCTCCTCACGGCCCCCGTGAAACCGTCGCGACGCACTCCGACGCGCGACGAGCGGGGCATGGACGTGGCCGCGCGGGCTCGCATCGCGCGCTCGGACATCCCCGCGGTGACGCACGTCGACGGGTCGGCGCGCGTGCAGACGGTCGACGCGCGGTCGAGCCCCGCGCTGCGCGCCATCCTCACGGCCTTCGAAGCGCGGACGGGCTGCGCGGCGCTCGTCAACACGAGCTTCAACCTCCGCGGCGAGCCCATCGTGTGCACCCCCGAAGATGCCTACGCGTGCTTCATGCGGAGCGACATCGACGCGCTCGCGCTCGGCCCATTTCTCCTGGAGCGCGCCGCGCAGCCGCCGTGGACGGGCGGTGCTGCCTCCTTCGCGCCTGACTGAAGCGCGCGGTATCGTCGCGCCGATGTCGAAGCGCTCGGACGCCCTGCGGCTGCTCCGCGACCTCGTCGCCTTCGCGCGCGCCGAGCGGGTGTGGTGGATGGTCCCGCTGGTGCTCGCGCTGCTCGCGGTGGCGGGGCTTCTGGTGGCGAGCCAGGCCGCGGCGCCCCTTCTCTACACGCTGTTTTGAGCGTTCGACCGCGCGCGCGAGTTGTTGGTACCCTCATCGCGCCATGCGTGAAGACCTCGAAGCCCTGAGGCGCGCCACCGTCGATGCGGCGCTCCGCGGCGACGGCGAGCTCCCCGTGAAGGTGCGTGAGGCGCTGGCCCGCGGCGAGGGGCCCGACGAGATGCGCGCGCTCGTCGCGAAGGTGCGCGACCACGCCTACGAGGTCACCGATCAAGACCTCGACGCGCTGCGCGGACGCTACAGCGACGACCAGCTCTTCGAAGCGGTGGTGGCCATGGTGCTCGGCGCGGCCGATGCGCGGCTCCGCGCGGGTCTCCGTGTGTTGGAGGAGGCGTGAGGCTCGCGAACGTCGAGCGAGGCGACAGCTTCGCGACCGCGCTGCTCTACGGCGTGATTCGCGTCGTGTCGGGGTTTCGCGCGCCCGACGTGATGCGCACGCTGCGGTATCGCAGGGCCTTCTTCGGCGGCCCCCACTCGGAGCACACGCACGCCGCGTTGCGCGGGCGCTCGACGTGGTCGGTGGGCGAGCGAGAGCTGTTCGCGGCCTTCGTGTCGAACCTCAACCGCTGTCGATTTTGAACGCGCTCACACGCCGCGGTCGCGGTGGCGAGCCTCGGAGACGAGCTCACGCAGCAGGTGCTCGATGACTACGAGTCGGCGCCCATCGACGATCGGCTGCGCGCCACGCTCGGCTTTCTGAAGAAGATGACGCTCGAGCACGAGGCGCTCACCGCCGACGACGCGCGCGCGGTGCTCGCGACCGGCGTGACGCGCGAGGCGCTCACCGAGGCGATGCACGTGGCGTATCTGTTCGCGATCTACGACCGCCTGGCCGACACGATGGGGTGGGACGTCCCCGCGCAGACGAGCGGGTACTACGAGTCAGCGGCGAAGCGGCTGCTCGCGCGGGGATATCGGTAGCGCGTCAGGACGCTGCGGGGGCTGCGGGGAAGGTGGCTTCGAGCCACGCGACGAGCGCCTCGAGCGCCGTGACGTGGTGGGCGTAGGTCGAGCCGCGCTGGTCTTCGTCGTAGGCCACGTCGAAGCGGCTCGTGCGGAAGTGCGCGAGGGGCTCGGTGCCTCGGGGCAGGAGGTAGATCTTCAGCCCGTTGGTGCCGCGCGACATCCGCAGGAAGGGGACCGTTTCGAAGACGTAGTACTCGACCGCGACGGTATCGAGCGACCAGCCGTCGAGGCCCTTGTGCGCGCCGCTCGCGATCGCCGCGCGGAGTCCCTCTTCGAGCGCGGGGAGCAGCGTCGCGATGGGCGCGGGAAGCTCCGGAGGCCGCGGTCCGCCCTGCTCCTCGAAGGAGACGGGCACCGCGCGGGGGAGCGCCTCGTCGAGCCACGCGACGAGCTGCACGACCAGTGCGCGATCGCGCTTCGCGTGCTCCTCGATCGCGCCGTCGCGGTGGTAGAGGTCGAAGTGGGCCGTGCGCGCGCAGGGCTCGCGCAGCGCGAACTGCGGAAAGAGATGCGCGCGCAGCGAGTGGTCTTCGCACGCGAGCGTGAGCGTCGTCACGGCGCGCTCGAAGAGCTGCTCCGAGCGCACGTCGCGGAGGGTCCATCCCTCGGTGCCGGGCATCGCCTCGGTGCCGAGCGCGGAGGGGAGCTGATCGCGGAGGATCTCGACCACATGAACGGTGCGCGGCGCTCTCATGGCGGCGGACGATAGACGTTGAGAGACGGCGTGTTCAAGCGTCGACCGCGCGCTATCAGCGCTGCGCCGCGCGCGATACGATCGCCCTCGCGCGCCGTGGAACCCAAGCAACAGAGCGAGATCCAGCTCGGCCATCTGTGCAACAACCGCTGCGTGTTCTGCGAGAGCGGACGGCTCACCGCGCTCGGCCTCGCGCGACCGCAGCCGCTGGAGCCCTTCGTCGAAGCGCTGCGCGCGTCATACGCCGCGGGTGATCGCAGGGTGACCTTCGTCGGCGGAGAGCCCACGCTCGCGCGCGGCCTCGTCGAGCTCGTGCGCGCGGCCGCGGAGATGGGCTTCGAAGAGGTCGTCGTCTTCTCGAACGGCGTGCGAACGGGGCGCGAGGACTACGTCGACGCGTTGCTCGCAGCCGCGGGCCCCGGACGGTTGCGGCTGCGCCTCTCGTTTCAAGGCGGAGACCGCGAGAGCCACGAGCGCACCACGCAGCGCGAGGGGTCCTTCGAACGGCTCCTGCGCACGCTCGACGTCGCCGCGGCGCGAGGGGTTCCTGTCAGCGTGAACGCCTGCGCGGTGCGGTCGAACCACGCGTCGATGGCGCGCTTTCCGTCGCTCTTCGCGGGGCGCGGCGTGCGGCAGGTGCACGTCGACATGGTGCGCGACCCCGGCGACCTCACGATGGACGCGATCCGCGCGATGATGCCGCGCTTCTCCGAGGTGGCGCCTTCGCTGCGCGCGATGGTGCGCGGCTTCGACGAGGGCTTCGACGTCAACGTCGGCAACTTCCCTTTCTGCGTGGAGCCCGGCCTCGCGCCGGTCACGCGCCACGACGGCGAGGCCACCACCCTCGTCGTCAACGAGTCGCACGGCGTCGTCGAGCCGCGCGACAAATACGGCCTCCGCGACGACCAGCGGGTGAAGGCGCCGGGCTGCGCGGGCTGCGTCCTCGACCGTCGCTGCGCGGGTGTGCCCGCCGTCTACGCAGACCTCTACGGCCTCGATGAGCTCGTGCCCCTCACCGCCGCGCGGCTCCTCGCGTCGGCCCCGCCCGCGCGCATCTTCGACGCCCACGTCGCGCCCATGCTCGAAGACGTGCTCCGCGCGTGGACGCCGCCCGAGTGCTCCGGCGATCTGCGCGTGCTGCGGCGCGCGGGGTCCGTCGTCGTCGAGGTCGACCTCTCCGCGTCGGACGCGCTCGTCGTGAAGCTCGTGCCGCCAGGCGTAGGCGTCGCGGGTCGCGCGCTCTGCGCGATGGAGCTCGTCGCGTGGCCGACGGATGCGAAGCGCGCGCGGCGCGTTCTCTCGGCGCTGTGGGAGCGGGTCGCCGTGGTGGGCGGCGAGGAGTTGCATCCGCTCGGTGACGACGTCGACGCCACGCTGTCGCCGCGCGTGGCCGCACGTCTTCGAAGGCTCCGTGACGCGTCGCCCTTCGCGCCGCTGCGGTGGACGGGCGTGCGTGTGCAGGAGGGCGGCGCGCGCGTGGAGCTCGACCTCGACGCGGGCGAGGGGGCGAGCGTCGTGGTGTGGCTCGCGTCGACTGCGCCCGAGGTGGGCTACGCGCTGCAAGGCGAGCACGCATCGCGCGCACAGGCGTTGCGTCGTGGACTCGGAGCGCTCCTGGGTGCGCTGCGATCGATCGGCGCGGGGCCTTCAAGCGGGCTCACGGTGGCAAACGCGAGATGAGCGTCAACGCGCGATGAACACGCGCGGGGGAAAGGTCTGCGGCTCTTCGCGGACGATGAAGTCGTTCCAGCACCCACGCGCGAAGACCTGAAGGCGGCCGTCGCGGACGCGGAGCATCTCGACCTCGGCGTCGAGAAAGCCCATCTGCGCGTCGACGGGTGCGCTGCGCGAAGCCTCGCGCGGTGAGGGGTTCAGCTCGGGCGCGGGATCGACGTTGAACTCCGCCACCACCACCTCGTTACCCTCGGGCACGCCGACCGCCTGAAAGGGGATGATGCGGTCGCTCGGAAAGACCGCCGCGGACGTGGACATCGCCTTCTTCACGAGCGCACCAGCATCGCCCGGACAGAGCGTTCGGACGATCTCGTTGACGCGCGCGATGGTCGCTTCGCAGCTCACGCTGCACGGCGCGTGGATGAGCACCGGCAGCGGGAGGTAGCAGGTCAGCGGGTAGTTGAGCTGCCAGGGGGTCGGGCGCATGTGAGCGCCCGTGCGCTCGATCCATGCGTAGTAGTCGGCGTAGGGCGTCGTGCGGCGCGTCTCGCGCGCGTAGGGCGCGGTGCAGCACGCGGGGAAGCCGAGGAGGCGACCGATCTCGTCTTGCGCGGCGGCGAACTCGTCTTCGGCCATGTCGGCGCGGAGGTAGAGCGACTCCTCGAGGTCGCGCAGTCGCTCGACCGCGGCGACGCTCCGACCGACGTAGAGCATGCGGCGGCCTTCGCCGGTCTTCGTCGGAACGAGCTTTCCTTGCGGGTCGCGGTGAAAGTAGAGCCGCGAGGTCACGCGCGCGGGCAGGTCGTCGAGACCCGCGAAGGGATCGGCCTGATCGGCTTCGAGCAACGTCGCCGCGGGCTTGAGGTTCTGTCGCACGAGGTCGACGACAGACCACCGCGGAGGCGTCTTCGAAGGCGTCGGCGCCATCGCCTCGCCGAGCGCGTCCGCGTGCTCGACGAACCATCGCGAGAGCAGCGCAGCGCAGGCCGCCGGGAGCGCCGCGCGGAGCCACACGGGGTCTCCGCCTCGGGCCGCGTACCAGAAGGCGAGGGGACCTTGAGTTCGGAACGCGCGCAGGTCGGGGCGGGCGCGCTCGACGACGAAGCGGCAAGACGCGTCCCCGGAGGAGACCGTGAGCGAGACCCTGCCCTGCTCGACCGCGCCCGCTTCGACGGAGATCCATGTGGGGAGCGCCGCGCGCAGCGCCGCGAACGCGCGCTTGCGGAACGCCTCGGCGGGCCCATCGACGCGCGCCTCGCCGCGTTGAGAGAGCAGAGCAGCGACGGCCTGGACGGAGGGCGGCGCGCAGGGCGTGTGCCTCACCCACGCGAGCATGTGCGCGTAGGCCGCGGCCTTCGAGGGGAACCGCCGCGAGAGCGCGAAGGTCTGCGCGGGCTGCGTCGTGGACACCCCGAGCTGTCGCCGTCCCTCGCGCCACGCGACGCGGAGGTCGTGCTCGGATGTGCGGAGGGTCTTCTCGCGCTCCTCCCACGACATGCCTTCTTCGTCGTAGGCGATGGGCGCGTGGGCCTTGCGAAAGCGGTGATCGCCCTCGACGTCGTCGCGCGCTTCACGGATGCGAACGCCCCAGCGGGCGGGGTCTTCGCCGACGGGCGAGCTGAGCGTCATGTAGAACGCAGAGGGAGAAATATCATCGATGGCGAGGGCGTTCTCGCGCACCCAGCGCTCGGTGAGCGCGAAGTCTTCGGCCGTCTCGCCGGGGAAGCACGGCAGGAGGTTCACGCGCGTGTAGATGCCGAGCGCGTGGGCGTCCTGCACCGTGGCCGTCGCCATCTGCGCGGTGTGTCCCTTCACCATGCGCTTGAGCATGCGGTCGGAGCCGCTCTCGACGCCGAAGGTGAGCTGCGTGCAGCCCGCGCGGCGCATCGTCTCGAGCACGTCTCTCGGTCGACGCGGCGCGACGCGAAACGAATCGCCCCACTGAAGTTCGAGTCGCGCCTCGATGAGCCCTTTCGCGAAGGCCTCCGCGTGGAGGTTGAGCTGCGAGTTGAAGAGCAGAAAGTCGCGTGTCTCGTAGCGCTCCGCGAGCGTGGCGAGGTCGCGCACCACGCGGCTCATCGAGCGCACGGTCTGGGAGCCTCCGCGCTGACAGAACGCGCACGCGTACTGGCAGTCGAGGCTCATCGCGTAGGGCAGAAAGAGCAGCGGACCGACGCTGCCGTCGTAGCTCGGAAAGGCCGCGCCGTCGGCGGTGAAGGGGTCGCGCCTGTAGCGCGCGAGGTCGTAGATCGAGAAGTCGGGGAGGGGCCAGTCGTCGTAGGGCGTCGGCCGCAGCTCGGTGATCGGGTCGACGGGCGGAGCGCTGTGGTTCTGCGGGATGTCACGCGCGGCGCGGAACACGGCGCGGATCTCGTCGGGCGACGAGGCGATGGTCACGATGTCGAGGCCCGCGAGGTCGCCGAGGCCCTGCGTGCGCCACTCGCCGCCGAAGTTGCCGCCGCCCATCACGACGGGGCGTCCGGTGCGTCGCTTGAGCGCGCGCGCGAGCAGCAGCGCGGGGTTGATCTGCGTGTGGCGCTCGACGGAGAGCGCGAAGACGTCGGCGTCGAGATCCGCGACGCGCGCGAGGAGGTCTTCGGCGAGGGCGTCGAGCTCGGGGTCTTCGTCGCCGACGAAGTGTCGACGCACGCGGGCGCGGTCGAGGCACGGCTCCCAGGGAACCGTCGGCGGTCGCTGTCCGACGTCGAGCATGAGGTCGACGAGGCCGACGTCGACGCCGTCTTCGCGAAGCGCGCCCGCGACCACCGCGGGTCCCATCGGCGGAAATCGATGGCGCAGGTGCGACGCGGGGGCGAGGAAGTCAGGCGGCAGGACGAGCATCACGCGACGCGGCGCGAGCGCGCTCGAAGTGCCACGAAATAGCGGCAATCGCCTCATTGCGAGGTCTCCGACGAGAGCCGCGAGCGCGCGTGACGCGGCGACTCCGCGCGTTCGAATGGCGCGCCCGCGGCGTCGAGCGCGTCGAGCGCGTCGTGCACCGCGATGAGCACCCGGAGCCCCTCGGCGAGGGTGATCTTCGAGGTCTCCTCTCCGAGTGCGACGGCGCGAAAGTGGGCGAGCATGCGCTGCACGTCGCTACCGCTTCTCGGCGCGGTGATTTCGACGCCATCGAGCTCGGTGTGGGTGTGAGGTCCGCGACGTCGCCATGTCGCTCTCGGATGCTCCTCGGCGCGCGCGCGACGCGTCACCTGCGTCTCGTCGAAGGCCGCGGTGAAGTCGAGCTCGATCAGCGCCTCCGCGTCGCCGTCGTAGTCGAGGAGCACGCGCACACGCTCGGGCGCACGATCCCCGCGATAGGACGCGTCGCGTACGCGCGGCGTGCCAGGGAGCGCGTGACCGGCCAGCGCGATCGCGTGATGGAGCGTCTCGCCGAGCGCGTCACGGCTCCACGCGGGCATCGCGCCGGGGCCCTGCGACGTCACGCGACGGACGACCTCGACGCGCGATCCTGCGGGCGCGGAGAGCACCGCGTCGAGGCCCGCGGCGAAGCGCGTGGGATAGGCGACCACGACGCGCGCGCTGTCATCGAGACGTGCGAGCGCCTCGGCCTCGGCGACGGTGCGCGTGACGGGCTTCTCGATGAGCACCGGGAGCCCCCGAGCGAGGGCCGCGCGCGTGAGGGCGTAGTGGGCCGCGGTCGATGCAGCGACGATCACGGCCTCGGGGCGCATCTCGTCGAGGGCCTCTTCGAGCGAGGTGAAGCCCGGGCAGCTCGCGAACTCGC
>JBPOHC010000680.1:0-1659 GCA_052035985.1 Myxococcota bacterium
GGCGCGCGCAGGTCGACGGTTCGCGTGCCCGCCCCGGTGCGCAGTTGCAGCGTGTGGCTGTTGGTCCAGGTGACCCGCGCGCGCGGCCCGCAGTCCCATCGCGCGCCGCTGTTGGAGCACTCCTGCAGGAGCTCGTCGAACACGACGCGGTCTTCGAACAGGACCATGTACGAGGTCGTGCGCGAGCTGCCGTAGTGCTCGGTGGTCAGCGTCACCTCGAAGATGCGGTACGGGCCTCGCGAGGAGGCATGCACCGCGGGCCAACGCGTCATGAACGGCGTCGGCCCGGCCAGCGAGATGCTGGCTCCAGCGTGAGTCCACCGAACTTCGAACACGGTCTGCGTGGCACTCGGGTCGACGTGACAGGGCGGCTCCGCGATGTTCTCGCACTGCTGCCGCGCCGACACCGGCTCGGTGTACCCGCACGATCGAAGCGCTCCGCCCACCACGTCGCGTCGCAACGGCGCGCTCGCCCACGGCAGCACCACATCGGGATCACACGTCGGGACGGTCTGCGCGGCGGCCGATGACGGCGTCGACAGCAGCAGAAGCGCGAACAGCAACCAGGCACGATTCGGCACGAGGTTCATCCGATCTGTTGAGGAGGTGCGCTCCGACAGCGCGGCGCGCCGGGTTGTTCTCGGTGAGCACGCGACGCGATGTGTTCGATGCGTGGCGCCGCGGAGCCGTTCGGTTCGTCTCGGTGGCAGACCCGCGCGAGGACGCATCGCGAGGACGCGTCGTGACTAGCGTCCGCGTGCGTGTCGACGACGATCGCCGAACACGCGCTCAATCACAGCGCACACCAGAACAACACGACGCGCATCCTCGAGGGAGACGTCCAGCCGCAGAGGATACCGCCGCGGCTCCTGTTCTCCGCGCCCCGATCGCGCTCCAGCAGGTGGCGGGTCGCCACCCCCTCGCCACCCCATCCGCCACCCTTTCCGCCACCCCCTGTTTCGCGAAACGTCTTCGTAGAAGAGTGTTCGCGCGATGGCACCGCGCTCGCTACGAGGCGCGTCGCCGTGACGCACAACCCCTTCGATGAGTTCGCCAAATCGCTGGTGGTCGACCGCCAGGCGTTCTTCGGCCACGCGGAGACGGAGTGCGAGCTGACGCGCGACGCGCTCTACGCCGACCTCGCGTGGGAGCCCGATCGCGACCTGCTCCCGAGGCGCCCGCGTGACCTCGTCGATCGCATGGCGCGCATCGCATCGTTGTGGGAGTTCGCCCACCGCCCGCCGGACTTCCTCACCGCCGTGACGTGCGTCGAGAAGGTGCAGGCGTGGCATCGACAGCGCGTCGCCCGCGCGAAGGTGCGCCGTCGCCGTGCACCCCCGATGGCGCCCTTGTGGCTGATCTGCGCAGGCACGCCGCGGAAGCTGCGCCTCGCGGTCTCCTTCGCGCCGATGGAGGACTGGCCGCAGGGCTTCTACGAAGGCCCCGAGGGGAGCGCGCTACGCCTCGTGCTCGTGCGTGAGCTGCCCGTGCACGCAGACACGCTGTTGCTGCGGCTCATGGGCGCGGGCGCGGTGCTACGTCGCGCGGTGGCCGAGGTCGAGGCGTTGCCCGACGACGCAGAAGAACGCATCATCGCGCTGCGACACATCGAGCGCATCGGACGCATTCGCGCACGCACGGAGCAGAGACGCATGGATG
>JBPOHC010001048.1:0-2306 GCA_052035985.1 Myxococcota bacterium
CCGCAGCCCGCGGCTCGCTCTGGCGGTGACTTCAACGCCGTCGGCCCGCTCCCTCTCGCCCCCACCACCCGCCGCGTCTAGGAGCGCGATCTCCCCATGAACGAACGCCCTCGCCGCCCCGCGCCCCGCACGCTCTCCGCGACGCCCGCGCCCTCGACGCGCATGCCCAAAAGCGCCGCGTATCAGACGCGCTTTCCGTCGCTCGTCGCCGTGATCGCGGGCGGCGCCCTCGTCCCCGCCTGCGCCGACGTCGAGTGCGGATCGACGCGCGCCGATGAGCTCCAGACCCACGGCTCGGAGTCTCTCCGCGAGGCCCGCCGCGGACGCGCTTCCAACGCGCTCCACGAGATCGGCGTCGCGCTCGGACTCGTGAAGCACACGGGCACCTCGCGCATCTCGGCGCCCGGTGAAGCGCCCGTGGTCACGACCACGCCGCAGCCCGTGATCCAGCCTCCCGGCGCGGCGCCCGTGGTCGACCCCACGCCGCCTCCCATCGCGCCCTCGGGAGGCCCGATGCAGGTGCAGCCCGAACCTCCGCAGCCTCCTCCGCAGCCGCCGCCGCATCAGCGCACGACGCCGCGTCCTCCGCAGCACCCCGAACGCATGCCCGTACCCGGCGGACTCGCTGCCACGCAGCCGCAACCCACGCCCCCCGCAGCGCCCGCTGATCCGCGCATGGCGATCGAAGGCGGCGTTCGCGCCGTGGAGCACGCCCCCGCCGAGCGTCGTTGACACGCGACACAGACCGCGGCACCACCTCGCAGCCGTGGCACCTCCCCTCACAGCAATGGGCGGCCTCCTGACGCGAACCTCTGACGGTTGGCGCTGGCGCGATGGGCGCGAAGAGCCCCGCGTGCGCGACCTCACGGCGGCCGAGGCGTTTCAGTTTCCGCGCGTGTTCTACCCCGACCCCGAGCGACCGGGCGGGCGCGTGCGCTGGGTGTCGATCCCCGTTCGCGCGCTCGACGAAGAGCCCGACCTCGACGAGCTCGTACGCGCCGTGGGAACGGGCGCGCGCAACTCCGAGCACGACGCGGGGCGCATCGAGATCCGCGAAGACGTCTTCGACGCGTGGTCCGCCGAGCGCGTGATCGGGCTCGCGTGGGACCCCGTCGACGAGGCCGACCTCTTCGCCGCGGCAGAGGCCCTCCGCCGCGGCGATCGCTGACAGATTTCTACGGGTGCAGAAGCGCGGCGTGGGCGGTGGGATAGCCCTGGTTGGTCCAGTACGTGATGCCCTCGTCGATGACGGCGGTGTGCTGAAAGCCCCTGTGCCGGAGCTCGTCGACGACGTGCCCCGAAGCCGCGTGCGGGCACGCGCAGTACGCGAGGATCCACGTCCCGTCGCGAGGCAGTCGGCTCGCCATCTCTTCGATGTCGTAGAAGGGAAACGGCAGCGCCCCCGCCATGTGATTCGCCGACCAGTCTGACGTGGCGCGCGTGTCGAGGATGACCAGCCGTCGGTGCTCCGTGAGCGCCCTCGCGACGTCGGCCGAGGGCACGTAGCGCTCTTCGCGGAGGGTGAACTGCGGGGGCTGTCCCGTGGGGTTGATGATGAGCCGATCGAGGCCCGGCGGCGGCTCGTACTCGGGCGGCGGAGGCGGTCCGGGGAAGTGCTCCACCGAGCGGATGTAGACGATGAGGTCGTCGATGGACTGAGACGACAGCCTCGCGAAGGACTCCATCGCGGTGCCCGGCCGTCCGTGCTCGATGGTGTGGTGAAGGAATCCGTCGCTCGCCTCGCGGAGAAAGTGGGGGTGCGAGACGCTGGTGACGTCTTTGGTCCCCTCGCCGCGAGAGGCGTGGCAGCGCGCGCAGGTCGACTCCCAGAGCACGCGTCCGCGCTCGACGTCACCCGTCACACGCGCCGTCGAGACGCGGATGAAGGGCCTGCGCGCGAAGGTGCGGAGGTACGCGATGATGTCTCGGATCGTCGCGTCGGTGAGCGGTCCGCCGCGCGCGCGACCCCAGGGAGACATCGGCGTCCCGGGGCGTCCGTCGGCGATCGCGTCGTGAAGGAAGCGATCGCTCGCGATCTGGAGGAAGGCCGCGTTGCCGATGGCGTTGGCGTGGTCGGCCGCGTAGCCCTGCGCGTCGGGCCTGTGGCAGAGCGCGCAGTAGCGCTCATAGGCGACGTGACCTCTACGCACGCGCGCGGCGGCGGCTGCGGCGCGGGCGCGACCGACGGCGGTGTGGCGCTCCCAGACGTTGCGCGCGCGGCGGCACGAGCTGATCGAGCACGCGGCGACGAGCAGCGCGAAGATCGTGACGAGGCGCAGCAGCGCGGAGGGGTGGCGGGTCTCAGG
>JBPOHC010000923.1:0-16359 GCA_052035985.1 Myxococcota bacterium
GCGGCGAGCGGAGCCCCGCGAGCGTGCGGATCAGCGCCGCGCGCACCGCGTCGGCCTCGGCCTGTTCGAGCTGGCGGAGCAGGAGCGACGCGGCCAGGGCGTCGTCGCTCGGGTCGACGGCGAGCGCGCGTGGCCGGGTGATGCCCGCGGCCCGCAGCCGACGCGTCAGGCCCGCGAGCGCCGCGATGACCTCGGGCGCGACGACGGTCTCGAGCTCGGGCAGGCGCCCCGCGAGGTGGGCCGACACCCTCGACTGGAGGTGCTCGGTGACGAGCGCGTCGATCGCGTCCAGCGCGCAGCCGTCGCCGCCCGCGAGGATCTCGACGCGCCTCGCCGAAGGAAGCCACGCGGCGGCCGCGTCGAGCCGCGCCGACGCGGGCGCCGCCGCGAACCACGAGCAGACGCGCGGCAATCGCAGGAGCTCGACGCGCCGGAGCGTCGCGTCGCGGGCCTCTCGATCGTGCGCGACGAGCTGATAGAGCGCCTCGCCGACGGCGGTCGGAGACGCCACCGCCCAGGGCGCGCGCGATCCGCCTTCGACGAGCGCGGCGAGGAGCGCCTCCGCTGACGCAGCGCCGCCGCACGCGACCACGGCCGGCAGCGCCTCCGCGCCGAGCGTCGGCAGCCAGCGGAGCACCGCGGCCTCGCTGGTGGGCCGCGCGGCTTCGGCCAGGAGCGGGATGAGCGCCGCCGCCACGTCCTCGCTGCGGGTCGTGTCGAGGAGCGCCTCTGCGCGCGCGACGGCGCGGTCGGTGAAGAACGTCGGGGACACGCGTCCGAGCGCGAGCGACAGCGCGCAGAGACCGACGGCGCGCGGATCGTCGGGGGCGCACGCCTCGGCCCGCGAGAGCACCTCGTCGCGCGCGGTGTAGAGCGCGGTGGCCCAGGCGTCGAGGTCGCGCCGCGGGGCTTCGGAGACAACCGCGAGCACGTCGTCGAGCGCGCCCTCACGGACGAACACCCCGCGCTGATGAAAGGCCATGACGAAGCGGAGGAGCTCGGGCTCGATCCACGCCCCGCGGCGTCGCGCGTCCGCGATCACTGCGGCGAAGGAGTCGGGCGATGACACGTCGGCGAGCGCGACGAGCGCGCGGCGGGCGTCGGCTTCGTCGCCGTCGACGAGGGCGCCTCGCAACATTCCTTCGAGGCGCCAGGAGGCCGCGCAGTCGAGGGCGGCGCGGCGCGTGGCGGGGTCGAGGAGCGACGGTCGCAGGAGACCGGGGCGCGGTCGGAGCGCGGCCCACGGAGCGGCCAGTCGGCGCAGGGCCTCGCCGCGGAGGTCGGGGTCGGGGTGCGCTGCGAGCGAGGCGAGCCGTTCGGCGACGCTGTCGGCCTGGGCGATGCTGGCGGTGAGGGCGTCGTCGAGGAGCGCGAGGGCGCGGCGTGAGCAGTACGGCTCCGAGCGCCGCAGGAGCGCGTCGACCATCGGCAACGGCGCGTCGACGCGCGACGCGGGGAGCGTCTCGACGGCGTGTCGGAGCTCGGCGGAGGCGGGCGCTCCAACGAGCGAGCTCGGATCGTGGAGGAGCTCGACGTGCCACCACGCGGCGCGCGCGGCGGCGTCGCGGACGGCCTCGCGCCACGGCGGCACGGCGCGACCGTGCGCGCACGCGTCGAGGCGGAGCCAGAGCTCGGCGACGGCGCGCTGGTGCTCGGGGGCGAGGCCTTCGAGCGCGTCGGGGAGGACGCGGACGTACGCGGCCGCGTCGGATCCGAGGCCGCCGACGTGGCGTGCGAGCGCGGCGAGCGCGGTCTGCGCGGCGGCGCCGCCGCGCGCGAGGCTGCGTGCGAACGCGTCGACGTGCGGGAGGGAGATGGGTGCCTTGCGGGAGCGACTCATGGCGACCGTGATGGGATTTGGAGGTGCGCGGAAACGCGCGGAGAGGAGGCCGAAGGGGCGCCTGGGATACGACCGCGATCGCGTCCGGGCAAGGGCGTGGGGCGTCCGCGTGAGGGGAGCGGGTGCGGGGCCGTGCTAGGGTTCGCGGCGCGCCGTCTCCACGTGGATTCCGGGCTCGAGCATGTTGTCCAGCCGGTCAGGACGTCGGATTTGAGATCTGAAGGTCGCGGGTTCGAGTCCCGCTGTGTTCACCACCGCCTGGGGTCGGGGGACGGCGCGCATTCTCTTCGAGTCGCTCCACATCGCGCCTGATCGGCGTTCAGCGACGCCGACGGCGGTGGTGCGTCTTCACGAGCGCCGTGCGCACGCGCCCGCCCGGGTCCTGCTTCGCGATGAACGCGATGGTCTGCGAGAACGTGGGGTGCGCGAGCAGCGCGTCGACGGTGTTGTACTGGTCGTCGAGCTCGCGGTTCGAGAAGGTCGCGTGAATCGCCGAGTGGCAGTCGCGACAGATCGTCGTGGTGGCCTTTCCCCCGCGAGAGCGCGGCACCATGTGGTGATCGCTCGGGTGAAAGTTGGGACGCTCACACACGGGGCACGGATCGGGCAGAATCTCGGTGGGCTTCATGGCGCGAGAGGGCCGCGAGTCTGACCCGCGTCATCGTCTCGCGCCACTCAGCCCGCGGGCGCCACGATGACGCCCGGCGCGTCGGCCTCGCGTCGACGGCGGAGCTCGTAGCAGAACCGCGACGCGCGCTTCGAAGCGTCGGCCGAGAACTCTCCGCGCGCGCCCACCTCGAGGCGCTCTCCGCCCACGAGGCTCCACACGACGTCGAAGGCGTCGCCCTCGCCCGCGAGCCGCGCGGCGGCGGCGGCGCGCATCACGAGGCTCACGCCGTCTTCGTGGGGGTCTCCCTCGCGGAGGCATCGGTCGACGGCCTGCTGCACCGCGCCCACCACGCCATGATGCGCGTCGACCTCGCGGAAGCGCTGCCCCCGGTCGATGCACGCCGCAGCCCGGATGCGCACGCCCTCTCGCAGGCACGCCTGGTAGACGTCACGGGCGAAGCGCGCGAGGCCCGACCAAGAGCGCGCGTCGGCGGCGCGGGTGCGCGGGTCTGACACGGTGATCGCGAAGACCTCTCCGACGCGCTCGTGAATGACCGCGGCGCCGCCGAACCACCCCTCGGCCCTTCGAATGGCGCGCGCCACGACCTCGAGCCTCCGCAGCGCGTCTCCGTCGGGCATCGAAGGCGCCGCGAGCGCGAAGGCGCAGCACGCGAAGGTCTCGTCGTCGTCGATGCGTCGCGCTCCGTCGCCGATCCACGACTCCACGGCCGCGAGGAGGCGCGAGCGGTCTTCGTCGGGGTCGAGCACGAGCTCGTGCATGAGGCGGATGAGTCCAGGGTGCGGCGCGAGGTCGGGCGACGAGAGCAGGTCGTCGATGGCCTCCGACGACACCTCGCGGAGCGTCTCGAGGATCTCGCACGTGAGGGGCCCCGCCCGGAGCGTGCGGGCGAGGTCGTAGAGCGCGTCGACCTGCGTCAGCGAGGGAGATCGTACGGGGCCGTACGACCTCGCCGGATCGCGGTACCACGGCGGCACGAGGCCGGGCGTCGCGGGCTCGACGGCGACGGCGACGGCCATGCGGGGGTGCTCCACGAGGCGCACGAGGGTGCCCACGGGAGGCGCGTCGGGCGTCATGATCGCGGCGGCCAGGATGCACAGCCGACGCGAGGTCTCGGCGTCGTCGGCGGAGGCCCCGCGCGCGCTCACGAGGCCGATGGGGATGCGCAGCGCGTGGTAGAGGGCGTCGCGGAGGTCCTGCTTGACGACGCGCTCGTCGCGGACGTCGGCGTGCGACGATTTCCACGCAGAAAACAGGGTCGCGGCGTGGGCCTCGATGGCCTCGCAGGCGAGGTCGATGGGCCCCCTCCCCTCGGGGTCTTCATCGTGTGACGAGAGCAGCGCGCGGAGTCCCTCGACGAGCGCGTCGGGCACGTCCGCGCGCCACGCGCCGTAGAGCACCGCGTCGGGCTTCCACGTCGAGAGGAAGGCGTCGGGCAGCGGGAGCAGGGCGTCGGGGACGCGCGCCACGGTGAAGCTCGAGCGCGCCTCGAGCACGGCGAGTCCGCCATCGAGGGCGTCGACGTAGCGCCTCGCCACGGCGCCCACCCAGCGCGTCTTGTGTTCGAATGATTCGCTATCGAACGAGTCGAGCCTGTGGCGCTTCTCGGGCGCGAAGGGCTGCTCCGACGGGGCGTCGTCGTTGAGCCATCGGCGGCGCGTACCGGGCGGCACCGAGGCGCGGTTGGCGTTCTGCTCCCACGCCTCGTCGAGCGGAAACGCTTCGAGGAGCGTCGCGACGACGTGGGTCATCGGTCCGCCGACGGAGGTCGTGAGGCAGTGCGCGACCTCACGTGTGCCCGTGAGGTCGGGGTGCATCGCGGCGGCGTTCGGGAGGTACGTCGTCGGGCGCGTGAAGGCGTGAAAGGCCCGCGCGATCTGCACGAGCCCCGAGGCCGCGAGCGCGTGACCGAAGGCGAGGAGGCCGCCGTAGGGGTTGGGCCACCACGTGAGGGCTCGCTGCGAGGCGTCGAGCGGCGAGAACCCGAGCGAGAGCAGAAAGGCCATTTCAATCGACGGAAAGGCGTCGTGGAGCACCGCGAAGGCCGAGGCGCGGAGGTAGTCGAGGTTCGTGCCCGTGGCCCGTCGGAGCTCCGAGAGCGCCTGGCGCATGGCCTTGAAGTACACGAAGGGTTCGGCGCGGCGCGTGAGGGCTCCGCGGGCGTCTCCCTCGCCGACGCCGAGCACGCGCACGAGCCTGGGGCGACGACCGTGGCCGCGCTCGCGCTCGATCCATCGCTCGACGAGGGCGCGGTCGGTGGTGAGCGCGACGGCGCAGGCTCCGACGCTGGCCCAGGCCATGTGCTGGTAGCCCATCCAGCGGCCGTAGGGGCGGTTCCATCGCGGGGGCTGCGCGGCGGTGTCTTTGCGGGCGCGCTGCGCGGCCGGGTACTCGTCGGCGAGGCGGAGTCGGGCGTCCATCCACGCGTCGAGAAAGGCTCTGAACTCGGGCTCTGCGTCGGGCCTCGCGGCGCCTCCCGTGTCGGCGGCCCAGCGGTGAAAGATCGCGTCGACGAGGAGGTCTCCGACGGCGATCATGTTGAGCCCGACGGCGCGCTCCTCGGCCTCGACGACGCGCGCGACGGTGTCGATCACGTTGGCGCTCGGCGGAAACGACTGCCCCGCCACGACGAGCGCGGTGGCCGGTCCGTCGGAGCCGCGGAGCTGTTGGAGGGCCGACGAGAAGAGCACCGCGCCGGCATCGGACGACCCGAGTTCGAAGCGCGTCTGACATCGCTCGCCGAGGCCGAGCATCTTCTTCAGGTCGAGGAAGCGGTTGAGCACCTCGCTCAGAAACGCCGCGTCGCGGCCGGGAAAGGTGATCCCGAGGAGGTGCGTGACGGCGGGCGCGGCGTCCGCGCCGCCGATGCTGTCGATGCAGCGCTCGCACGCGAGGCGCATGAGGTGTTCGAGCGGCGGAGGCCCTCCCGCGCCGCGCGCGCGGGGCTCGGTGAAGACCTTCGACGGCGTCACGTCGCGGGGGCACGAGTACTCCCCCGCGAGGAGGTAGACCGAGCGTGTTCGACCGGAGCGCATGGGCGACGACTACGCCAACTCTCGCGCGCGACGCAAAGCCTCTCGTCGCGGTCGTCGCGGGGCGGTTATAGTTCAGCCCCTCGCGGGGGACGCGCGCCGTCGCGGGGGAATCCGTCACGGTGCTGCCCCCGACCCGAACCATCGAAGAATGCACGGAGCCCGTCGACGCCCCGACGGAGCCCGTCGCGCTGCGCACGATCGGCGGGCGCTACGAGCTCCTCTCGCAGATCGGCGTCGGCGGTCACGGCGAGGTGTGGTCCGCGCACGACGCGCTGACGGGGGCCGAGGTGGCGGTGAAGCTCCTGAAGGGCGTCTCTCCGAGCGCGTACTCGCCGCGCGTGCGCCGTGAGATCGCCGCGCTGCGCCTGCTCCACGTGCCGGGTGTCGTGCGGCTCCTCGACGAGGGGGCCGAGGGAGACAAGGTCTTCGTGGTGATGGAGCGCCTGCACGGCGAGTCCTTCCCCGGGCGCCCGACGCCGTGCGCGTGGGACGACATCGCCGAGACCACCGTGGCGCTTCTCGAGACGCTCGGGCGCATCCACGCCGCGGGGGTTGTGCACCGCGACCTCAAGCCCGCCAACGTGCTCGTCGACGCCTCGGGCCGCCCCACCGTGCTCGATTTCGGCGTCGCGTGGGCGCCCTTCGAGACCGTGTCCGATGGTCCCCGAGAGGTCGTCGGCACGCCCGCGTACCTCGCCCCCGAGCAGGTCGCGAGCGAGCCCATCGGCCCCGGCACCGACCTCTACGCCGTCGGCGTGATGCTCTTCGAAGCGCTCTCGGGCCACACGCCCTTCGAGAGCGAGGCCCTCACCGCGATGGTCTACGCGCGGGTGTTCCGCGACGCCGAACCCCTGCGAACGCGGTGTCCCACGGCGCCTCGCGTGGCGTGCGAGACCGTCGACGCGCTGCTTCGAAGACGCCTCGAAGAGCGCCCCCGCTCCGCCGCTGATGTGATCCGCATGCTCCGCGGTCATCGCGTCGCGCACGAGGTCTCGGGGCTCGTGCGCATCGCCCCTCCCCGTCTCGGCGGCGACGCGACCGTGCGCGCCGTCGTCGATGCTGCCCGCGCGCGCGCCTCGATCGACGTGGTGGGCCCCGCGGGCTCGGGCCGCACGCGGGCGCTCGGTGAGGCCATGAGCGCGCTCGAATCCGCGGGGATTCAGTGCGTCCGCGCGGGTCGCGGGTCGACGCCCTTCGCCTCGCTCGAGCGCTGCCTCGGGGGCCTCGACGCGCTCCACGCGAGCGGGCTCGACGAGGTGCTGCGCGCCGTCGACGAGCGCCTCGCCGCGCTGCTCTCGGGCGCCGCGGCGCTCTTCGTCGACGACGCCGAGGAGGTCGACGCGTGGTCGTCGGCAGCCATCGAGCGCGCGCTCCCGCACGGCGCGGTGGTGCGTGCGCTGAGAGCGAGATCGCAGCATCCGGCCGCGCGCGTGGAGACGCTCGGCGCGCTCACCCGAGACGATCTCGCGGCGCTCTTTCACGGTCCCGAGCGGGTGTTTCACCTGCCCTCCGACGCGGCGCGCGCGCTCTGGACCCGCACGGGAGGTCTCGCCGCGCGGGTCTCCGCCGAGGTCGCCGCGTGGGTGCGCGCGGGCGTCGCGCGCTGGGAGGGGTCGCAGCTCAAGATCGACCGCCGCAGCCTCGACGCCCTCGCGCTCGGAGGCATCGGCCCGCGCGTGACGGCGCTGCGCGCGTCGGGTCTCTCGGTGTCGCCGCGTCCGTCGCTCGACCTCGCGGGCGACCTCGCGGAGATGCTGGAGTGGGTGCTGCTCGCCTCGCCCACGGCCACCGCGTCGCTGCTCGCGCGCGTCACGGGCCTCGCCTCGTGGCGCGTCGAGGCATCGCTCGTGAAGCTCGAAGCGATGGGTCGCGCGCGTCGCTCCGAGGTCGGCACATGGGAGCCCTCGGGCCCCGCCGCGACGGAGTCTCTATGGACGCCGCAGCAGCGCAGGTCGGCCCACGCCGCGCTCGCGGAGACCTTCGAACCGGGCACCGAGGGGCGCCTCTCGCACCTCGTCGCCGCGGCCTGCCTCGGAGAGACCTCGCACGACGGCGCGGACGAAGGCTTCGCCCGAGCGCTCGCGCTCGAGGCCGTGGCGCTCGCGAAGCGGAGGGCGCGCGAGGGCTCGCTCGGTCCTGCGACGGCGGCGCTCGCAGAGGGGCTGATGGCGGCGCGCAGGCTCGGCCTCGCGACCGACGCGCCCGAGCACCGCGCGCTGCTCGCGACGTGGGTCGAGGTGGCGCTCGCCGAGGGGACCCCGTACGCCCTCGACCGCGCGCACTACGAGCTCTGCCGCAGCGCGGAGCGCACCGACTCGCTGGAGCACCTCGCCTCGCTCGTTCGCGCCGCCCTGGCCGCGCGCTCGGGCGGAGAGCGCGGGCTCGAGCTCGCCGACGCGGTGGAGCCCTTCGAAGACCTGGGCCTCGAGCTCTGCCGTCACGGCGTGCGGGTGCTGGCCGCGCGGCGCGCGTCGATCGAGCGCGAGGAGGCCGTGGTCGAGGCGCTGCGTCCGTGGGCCGGGTCGCTCACGGACCCGCGGGCCCACGCGTCGCTCATCGACTGGCTCGGGCGGCTGAGGTACCGGCAGTCGCGCTTCGAGGAGGCCGCGGTGATCCTCGACGCGGGGGTGCGTCCCGAGGCGCCTGCGCTGCAGCGGATGGCGGCGCTGGCGGGTGGCGCGTCGGCGTGGCTCGAGGCCCTGCGACCGGACCTCGCGATGGCGAGAGCGCAGTCGCTGAGAGACGAGGCGGCCCGCTGTCGGCATGTGTATTTCGAAGCCTGGGCAGAGCATCTCATCCGGGCGAGCGCGTACCGGGCGGGCGTGGCGATGCGCCCGTCGATCGATCAGGTGGAGCTGCTCGCGATGGTGGGCGTGAAGGACCTCGAAGCCCTCGCGGCGCTCGACGAGGCGGCCAACGCGTGGCGCTCGGGAGACATGGAGCTCACGCGCTCCATCGCGACGCGGGCGTGCACGATCTGGGCGGCGTCGGGGTGGGCGCCGGGCGCGGGCATCTCTCGCGCGCTCGCCGTCGCAGCGGGCGCCGAGGTCGACCGCGAGGACCTCGAAGCGCTCATCGCGTGGGCGCTCGGCTGCGAGCTCCCGAGGCTCGGGGTGCAGGTGTTGGGATTGCTCGCGCGCGCGGGCCTCGGCGATCGCGCGGCCATGCGTGACGCGGCGAGGGCCTTCGCGTCGACGATTCCGCTCGCGGAGCGCGCGACGCCGCTCGAGGTGCTCTCGATCGCAGAGGCGCTCGCGTACTGCGAGGGCTGAAATGCATCAACCCCCGCAACCGGCGCTCTGCCGTGTTGAAGGGGTTGATTCGATGCAGTGAGAGAAGATAGCGGCGACAACCTCTGGCGTGGGGGGGACCGCCGGTGTCGCCGCTTGCCTGTGTATGTTGCAGCCGTCGTGCCAGAGCCGATCTACGGAATTGCGCGGGTTCCGTGAGGGGCCTCGGGAGGGTGCATTTCAAAAATGAAAGAACGGCCTTTCCGTTGCGAAAGGGCGGGTGGGTGATCAGGCCAGGGCCGAGAGCGCGAGGGTGGCGTTGTAGAGCGTGTGGACCGCCCAGGGCACGGCGAGGCCGCGGTTCTTCCATCGGAGCCAGCCGTTGACCAGGCCGAGGGCTGCGATGGGGACGAGCCCGAGGCGCGCGTTGGTGAGCTGCATCGCGTGCATGAGCGTGAAGACAGCGGCCGAGAGGACGATCGCCGCGGCGACCCGCTGCGCACCGACGATCGACGCGAAGATGCGCCCCAGGAGCCCGCGGAAGAAGAGCTCCTCGGGGAGCGGCGCGCACACGGCCCCGAAGGCGATGACGTAGCGCACGGGCATCGCCTCGACGGCGCGCGCGATGGGGCTGTCGCCCGCGTCTTTGAGCAGCAGACCGACGGAGACCGCGATGGAGAGCAACCCGACGGAGGCCGCGAGCGCGCGGAGACCCCAGCCCCGAGGTGGCGCCGAGAGCTCCATCGCGACGCGCATCGAGGGCGCGACGAAGGCCCCCATGAGCGCCGCCGAGGCGACCGCGAGGAGGAGCTGCTGAAGCCCCAGCGAGGCCAGAAGGGTCGTCCCCCGCACGCCGCCGCGGAGCACCGGGACCTGCGCGAGCACGTTGGCCGACACGAGCGCTCCGACCGCCAGCGCGAGGCCGAGATACCCCCGCGATGCGTGGGGCAATGACTCGACCGATGGGAGCTCGTCGGGGGTCTCGTCGCCCGGCCCGCGCGCGCGCCCCGGCGCGAAGATCAAGAGCGCGAGCGCCAGGACGACGCCGAGCGACGGCAGCACGTCGAAGGGGCGGATCGTTCCGCCGGCGCGCACTTCGAGCCCGGTGATCGCAGGCGGGAGGGCCTTCGAAACCAGCGACGCCCGGACCGTGACCGCGGACGCTCCGCGCCACTCGGCGTCGAGGCAGCGGCGCGTGAGCGCGTGCGAGACCGTGAGGCGCTCCCTCGCGATCACGCGGCGCGACCGCGCGTCGGTGATTTCGAGCTGGAGGTCGGCGGTGCTATTCCCCGCGGCGCAGGCCCTCACGCGGACGCTCGGTCGCGCGGGCAGCGGGATCACAGGCCCCGCGGCGAGGCCCATCTGCCCGTCGGACCGACGGACCCACGCGGAGGGTGCGACGGCGCCGAGCTCGTGCTTCTTCTCGGATGCGTCGAGGCGGCGCACCTCGGCGTAGGCCCCGAGCGCGGAGGCGATCAGAAGGGCGATGCCTGCCCCCCGCGCGACGGCGCGGCGATGGTCTCGCGGAGGGGTCATCGACATGGGGGGCTTGTCGTCGGTGTGCGAGGCATCGTATTTCGGAACCCGAGGCACGTTATCGTGCATCGCGCCCCCTGGAGGCGAGCGGGTTTTTCGTGAAGTCGTGGCCGAAGGAGCTCCTCTGCGTCGCGCTGTCCGCCGCGTTCTTCGCGGTCGCGATCCCGCGCGTGCTGCTCCCTCCGCTCGCGTCGGCGCAGCGCGTCCCCGCGGCGCTCCTGGCGAGCGCGCGACGCGAGGCTCCCACGTCGGCGACGATCGCCGTCGACAGCCCGCATACACCGCCGACCGCGCAACAGCCCCTCGCCGAGAGCCCCGACATCCTCGACGCCCGCGCCGCGCGTCGCCTTCGAGGGGGCTCCCGGAGCGCCCGGACCGCGCCGCTCCCTCCGGGTCTCAGCTACGTCGATCATCACTGGGTGGCCGACATGCGCGTGCTCCCTCCGCCGCGCGTCGCGCTCGCGGGGGTCTCGATCACGCCCCCCGGCGAAGGCGGCGTGAGCGACGGATACAGGGTGGTGAGCACGGATCGATTGGGACTCTTCCGCGCGGCGGGGATCGCTCCGGGGGACGTCCTCGTCGGCGTCGACGGGATGCCGCTCCGCTCGCCCGACGACGCGCTCGATGCGCTCTCGCGGCTCCGCGGCGCGACGAGGGCGACCTTCGCGTTTCAGCGCGGCGCGACGCGCTATCAAGTGCCCGTCGAGCTCGTCGGCACGACGCCGGGCCGCCCGCTGCCGCTGTGATCCGACGTCACCTCGCGCTCCCGCTCGCGGCCCTCGCGCTCTCGATCACGGCGCGCTCCGAAGCCCAGCCCATGCGCGACGCGAGCGCGACGACCGACGTGAGCGCCGACGCCGCGATCGACACGCCGATCGACGTCTCCGCCGCCCGTGACGCGGGGGCCTCCGACGCGGGCGCACCGGTCGCGACCGACGCCACGAGCGGCCGCGAAGGAGCCGATGAGGTCGCCGAGGGAGAGGCTTTCTCGGAGTCACCGCTGCGCGCGACGGAGATCGCCGCGCTCTCGCCGAGGCAGTGCCTCCGCGCGCTGGCGCGAGCGCGGGTTCCCTTCGAACGGCTGCGCTGGGGGTCATCGGGCATGGCCACCCCCGTCGTGGTCACGGGGCCCATCGCGGGGATCCTCGTGCACGCAGGGCGCGGGGCCGCGCCGCGGGAGACGATGGACTGCCTGCTCGCCGTGGCGCTGGTGCGATACGCGGGTTTTCTGCGCGCGCATGGGGTCCGCGAGGTGCGGCACCTCTCGCTGCACCGCCCGGCGACGGCCGCCGAGGTGGCGTCGCGGCCGCTGCTCCCGCGGCACCCGGGGGGCCTCGCCATCGACGCGGCGGTGTTCGTGCGAGACGATGGCAGCGAGCTCAACGTGACGCGTGACTTTCGCGGTCACCTCGGCGATCCAGTTTGCGGACCGACGGCGCGGGTCTCGAACATCCCCGAGGCTAGGGCGATCCGCGCGATCTTCTGCGATGCGGTAAGAGACGGCCTCTTTCACGTCGCGCTCTCGCCAAACTTCAATGACGAACACAGGAACCACTTTCACCTCGAGATCGCGCGGAGCGTCTCGTGGCTCTTCGTTCGCTGATCGCACCCCTCGCGCCGCGCCGCGACTGGTGGTATCTCCCCCGACCGGGCAGAGGTACGACTCTCGGAGGGGGTTGCGACCATGAGCTTTGAAGACCTCGGTGACCGGCCGACGCCGGTCCTCGGCATCGACTATGGGCGCTACAACGTTCGCCGCGTGCTCGGCATCGGGAGCTTCGGCACCGTGTACGAGGCGGTCCAGCTCCCCCTCGGGCGCCACGTCGCGCTGAAGGTGATGCACCCCCACCTCGCGTCGCGCGCCGACATCGCCGCGCGCTTCGAAACCGAGGCTCGCGTCGCCGCGGCCGTGCGGCACCCCCACGTCGTCGAGGTGCTCGATTTCGGCCTCCGCGGGCGCATCCCCTTCATGACCATGGAGCTCCTCGAGGGCGAGTCGCTCCTCGACGCGATCGTGCGGGAGCAGACCCTCCCGCTGCCCGTGCTGGTCGACCTCATGCTCCCGGTGCTCTGGGCGCTCCAGGTGATGCACGCGCGGGGCGTCGTGCACCGCGACCTCAAGCCCGGCAACATCTTCCTCTCGGTGGGGCACGGGACGAAGCTCGTCCCCAAGGTGCTCGACTTCGGCATCTCGAGCTTCCGCGCGGCCAACCCGTCGAGCGACCTCCCCTCGTCGCGCATCGGGACGCCCGACTACATGTCCCCCGAGCAGGTGCGCGGCGACGCCGTGATCGACGCGCGCGCCGACCTCTGGGCCCTCGGCGTGACGATGTACGAGTGCGCGTCGGGTCGGGTCCCCTTCCGCGGCGCCGACGTCGAGGGCGTCTTCGAAGCCATCATCGCGGGCGAGTTTCCCGCGTTGCGAACGCTGCGCCCTGAGCTGCCCGAGCGCTTCGACGCCGTCATCGCGCGCGCCCTCTCGCACGACCCCGCCGAGCGCTTCACACGCGCCATCGACATGGCGCGCGCGCTCGTCCCCTTCGCGAGCGAAGAGGGCCGCCGCGTCTGGACCGAGTCCTTCGGGCAGGGCCTCCCCGCGACCTCGTCGACGCCGCCCGCCACGGCCTCGTCGCCGCCCGCGCGCAGCACCGCGCCGTCGCTCACGCCCGTGCGACGCCCCTTCGCCCCTCGCGTCGCGCAAGACCCCAAGGTCTACCTCAAGTGCGTCGACGCCCTCTCTCGCCTGAGCTCCGACGACGCCGACGCGCTGCTGTCGTGTGTGCGCTGGCGCGCGCTGGCGCCCGGCGAGGTGCTCTTTCGCGAGGGCGCCCCGGGCGTCACGATGGTCTTCGTGGTCGAGGGCGCGGTGACCGTGTGCTCGGAGTCCGGCGGCGTGCGCCGCGAGTTCAGCCGCGTGGGCGTCGGGCACTTTCTCGGCGAGATGGCGTGCCTCGACCCCGCGCCGCGCTCGGCCACCGTGGTCGCCGCGACGCCCACCGTCGTCGGCGAGCTCTCCCGCGACGGGCTCCGGACGCTCCAGGTGGTCGCCCCGCAGGCGTCGGCGGCCATCGTCGGCGCGGTGATCCGCGAGGTGGCGCAGCGGCTCCGCGAGGTCGAGACCCGCATCGACGCGACGCTCCACGCGACGCGCTTGAGCCAACAGCCCGCGCCCGACGTGTCAGACACGAGCAGCTCCGAGGGCAGCGGGATGCGTCGCCTCCTCGACTGGCTGCGAGGTTCGCGATGATCCGCGCGGAACAGCTCAGGGCCTTCGAAATGCTCCGCGACTACACCACGCGCGAGCTCGAGGTGCTCCTCGGCGCCGCGCGGCTCTGCCGCTTCGCGCCTGGAGAGTCGCTCTGCGAAGAGGGCAGCCCCGGCGCGTCGTGCTTCTTCGTCGTCACGGGCGACGTCGAGGTCGCGCGCCGCACGCCCGACGGGCCTCGCGTGATCGCCATCCAGGGCGCGGGGGCCATCGTCGGTCAGATGGCGCTCGTCGAGCGCCTCCCTCGCACGGCCACGGTGTGCGCGACGACGGAGGTCACCGCGCTGGAGTTCAACCGCGACGTGTTCGACGCGCTCCTCGAGGCGTCGAGCCCCTTCGCGATCCGCTTTCAGGAGCAGATCGCCGTGGCGGGCATCCGCCAGCTCCGCAACGCCACCGAGCGCCTGCTCGACACCCTCGGCCCCGCGTCGGAGCCGCCGCCGTCGCCCGCCGCGCGTGAGGCCGCGCGCTCCATCGCCGCGGCCTCGCAGGAGTGGGCGCTGCCCGCGCTCAAGGCCCCGCGGACGCCGCGCGACCGCTGAGCATCGCGCGCTTCACCGACCGCAACGACCGGATCAGCCACGGCGCGAGGAGCGCCCCTTCGAGCGCGGCGATCACCACGGTGATCACGGCGTAGCGGTCGTCCCACCACCACGACAGCGCGGGCATCACCACGAGCACCTGCATCAGCGCGATGCCCGCGAGGAGCCTCCGTTCGAAGCGCGCCCCGAGCGACGCCAGCGGGCCGAGCAGCGTGATGACGATGTAGTAGTAGCTGTTGAGCGACGAGAGCGGGAAGAGCAGCGAGGCCGAGAGCAGCGCGGCGATCCAGGGCGTGCGCACCGACCACAGCGCGAGGAGCACGCCCGCGATGAGCCCGAGGGCCGCGAGCTTGCGCGCGCTCGACGACCGCGCCGCCGCGTCGCGTCGCGCGGTGAGCCACGCGCGGTCGCCGTCGGCGCTCTGCGAGAATGTTTCGAGGCGCGTCGCGGGGCCGTATTCGAAGAGCGTCTGGAGGCCGATGCGGTTGGTGGCGACGACGGAGTCGTGCTGACGGATGTGAGAGACCCACGCGGGGTACGCGCCCGGCGACGCGAACGCCCCAGCGACGGCCCACATCCCGCCGACGAGGGCGGCGCCCGCGATGAAGCGCCGCGCGGTCATCGGGAGGGCGCGAGCCTCGAGCGCGCGCCGCGCGAGCACCACCGCGGGCCCCACGAGGAAGACCACGGGGAAGGCCCTGAGCGCGGCCCCCGACGCGAGCGCCGCGCCCGCGCCGAACCACCGACGGCGGCGCAGCAGCGCGGCCCCGAGCGCGAGGCAGAAGAACCAGTCTTGTCGAAGGAAGGTGCCCTGGAGCCACACGAAGGAGCCCGGCTCCTGGCACCCCCAGATCACGATGGTGACGCAGAGCGCGCGGAGCCCGAAGGCCCACCCGGTGACCGCGAAGGCGGCGATGAGGAGCCCCACGTCGATCAACGCGAGCGCGGCGAGGAGCGTCTCGCTCGCGGGGCCGAGGGAGCTGAACGCGCCGCCGAGCATCGACCACGCGGGCGGGGGGTTGTACCCGTGGTCGGTCTGGATGCCGTTCCAGTACGCGTCGTCGCAGACGGAGCGGAAGCACGCGACGTCGCTGCGGAAGGCCCTCCAGCGCGGCTCGCCGAAGGCCGCGTGGCAGCGGTCGGAAGCGGCGAGGGCGCGGGACGCGGGGACGACCTCGTCGCGCTCGAGGTCGCGCATCGAGCGGCTGCGGAGCGCGTCGGGGCCTCGCACCTCGGCCTCGGCGACGGCCGCGCACTCGTAGATGCCCTTGTACCCGAGCTCGCGGAAGTACTTCGACCCCAGGTAGTAATGGAAGGTGTCGCGGTGGTGAAAGAGCTGGTCCGACGTGGGGCCCTTGAAGCCGTAGAAGCCTCCGACCGCGATCACCGCGAGGGCCACGGCCACGCCGCGCTCGCGGTGGCGTGAGAGCGGCGCGCCCCTCGCCTTCCGCGCGGCCATCCAGCCGAAGGAGGCCAGCGCGAGGAGCGCCACGGCGGCGCGCGCCCGATGCGCGTTGGCGTCGTCGAGCGCAGCGCGCGTCGCGAGGGTCAGCACCGCGAGCGCCGCGCCGACGCCGGCCCGCAATGGCGTTCGTGCGTCGTCGCTGCGCGCGGCGAGCGCGAGGGCCGCGAGGGCCACGAGGGCGAGCGCGAGGGTCACTGCGCGCCTCCCGCGGGGAGCCCGAGGAGGCGTCGCGTGCGAGCGCGCTCCTCGTGAGGGCGGAGGCTCAGGACGCGACCGAAATCCCACGCGAGGCGAGGTTGGTAACCGGGCGTCGCGCGGTACGCATCGACGGCACCACGCGCCTCGTCGAGCCTCCCCGCCGCGGCGGCTTCGACGGCGACGCACGCGAGCGCGGGGGCGCGCACCGCGGGGTCTTCGAGCGCGGCGCGGCACCCGGCGTCAGGCCGTCCGGCGCGGAGGTTCTCGTACGCGAGCGAGAGCGCGACGCGGCCGTCGTGGGGGTGCGCGGCGAGGTCTCGACGCGCGAGCGCGGTGGGGTCGCGCCACGCCGTCGCCCGCGCGGCGCCGAGCGTCGCGAAGACCGTGGCGATCGCGAGCGCGACGTGCGGTCCGCGTCGCGCGTCGCGCAGGAGCCCCGAGGCCAGCGTGGCGAAGGCGTAGACCACGGCGATGAGCTCGGCGTCGACGCGCGCTCCGCTGGCGGCGCCGCGCGAGGCCAGCTCTATGAGCGCGCCCGCTAAGAGCAGAGACGGGGTGAGAGCTTCAGCGCGCGCGCCGCGACGCCACGCGAGTGACGCGAGCTAACACCACGCGGCGAT
>JBPOHC010000782.1:0-4360 GCA_052035985.1 Myxococcota bacterium
CGACAACCGCTGGTCGTGGGGTCAGACGCGCGTGACCGAGACCGACAACGCGCCGGACTTCTCTCGCGCGCCCACCGCGCCCTTTCTCCGCGACCTGATGATGATGAACCCGGGCGTGCGATACCCCCTCGTCGCAGGGCTCACCGAGGACTTTCTCGGGTACATCGTGCCCGCGTACAACTACGCGCTGAACCCGACGCTCCCGTACATCCTCGAGGCGAGCGGCGACCACTACGAGGAGACCAACTCCATCGGCCCCGAGGTGGAGCGCTACCTCCAGCACCCGATGCTCGCGCTCACCCGCTGGCGCGCGCCGAGCCCGTAGTCAGCCCACGTCCGAGAGCGACGCGACGAGCGCTCGCACGGTCTCCGCGGGCTTGTCGACGTGGACCCAGTGGCCCGCGCCCTCGATCACCACGCAGCGCACCCGATCGGGCGCGTGACGTGACGCTTCGAAGACGCGCTCGCGCTCGCTCGCGTCGAGGGCGGGTGACGTTCCGCCGATCACGACGTCGATGCGAACGCGGCCCGGAGGCGCTTCGATGACGTGCCAGAGGTCTCGCGCGAAGTAGTCGTCGAGCATCGCGCGGATCGCGTCGACGTCGGTGCGGAGGCGGTAGCGGCCGTCGTCGAGCGCGAGGTTCATCGCCATCCACTGCGCGAGGTCGCGGCCGAAGCCCTTCGCCATGATCCGCTCGACGAAGGACTCGCGCGAGTCGAAGTAGCGACCCATCGTGGCGAGGGTCTCGATGGCGCCCACGGTCGATTCAGCGCCGTGCACGTCGGGGCGGAGACCGGGGTTTCCGTCGACGATGACGGCGCGGTCGAGGTCTCCGCGCGTGCGGTCGACCCAGGCGAGCGCGGATTTGGCGCCGTAGGAGTGGCCGATCACGGCGTCGAAGGGGTGGCCGAGATGTTCTCGGAGACCCGCGAGGTCATCGCAGACCGCGTCGAGGGTGTGCGGCGGGGGGAGTCCCTGCGCGTCGCCGTGATTGCGCAGGTCGGGCAGCACGAAACCCCATGAGGGAAGGGATTCCGAGGCTTTTCGAACGATGCCTCGCCAGTTGGTCTTGGAGCCGAGGATGCCGTGGAGGACCAGGGCCCAGCGCGTGGGCGACGCGGGTGCGACGATCTGATGTGGGAGCGCCATTGACGCGAAGGACTCTACACAGGGCGCCGCCCGGTCGGGTATGACTCCGAGGGATGGTGAGACGGAACGAGGACCTCGACCGCTTCGACGAGTCGAAGCCCGTGAAGGGCGCGAAGAAGGTCCCCTTCGACTTCGTGCTCGACGAGCTCGCGGCGATGTCTCCGACGACGCGCCCGATGTTCGGCTGCACGGCGGTCTACGTGGGCGAGCGCATCGTGATGATCCTGCGCAAGAAGGCCGACGACGCGCACGACAGCGGCGTGTGGCTCGCCACCATCGAGGCCCACCACGCGTCGCTGCGCGACGAGCTCCCGAGCATGCGCTCGATCGCGGTGTTCGGTTCGAAGATCACGGGCTGGCAGAACCTCCCCGAGGAGTCCGACGACTTCGAAGAGTCGGTGCTGCGCGCGTGCGCCCTGGTGCGCGCGGGCGACCTCCGCATCGGCAAGGTCCCCGCGAAGAAGGGCGAGAAGAAGCCCACGAAGTCCCCCCCGCGCGCGGAGAAACCGGCGGCCGTAAGGACGCCGGGCACGAAGCCCACGAAGAAGCCCGCCACGAAGAAGCCCGCCGCGAAGAAGCCCGCCGCGAAGAAGAGGACGTCGCGGTGAGACGCTCCTCGCGCGTCGCCGTGATGCTCGCGTGCGCTGCCTTCGGCGCTTCGTCGTTTGCGTTCGCACAGTCTGACGAAGACCCCGAGGCGCAGGTGCGTCGCGGCATCGAGCTCGCGCGGCGCGGTGATTCACAGGGCGCCTACGAGCTCCTGCGAAGCGCGGTCACGGCGCAGAGAACGGGCCGCGGCCTCGCGGAGCTCGGCTACGTCGAGCAGGCGATCGGTCGCTCGATCGACGCGGAGACGCACCTCACCGAGGCGCTGACGTACTCCGACGAGCGCTGGGTGAGGCACCACCGACGCGACATCGAGGACGCCCTCTCGACGGCGCGCGCTTCGATCGGAACGGTGGCGATCACGGTCAACGTCGAGGGCGCCGAGGTGCGCGTCAACGACATCGTCGCAGGGCGCGCGCCGCTGAGAGAGCCGCTGAGGGTCGCCGTGGGGCGCTGCGCGATCGCCGTGAGCGCCGCAGGGTATCGCCCCGCGACCACGACGGTGACGGTGGTCGGAGCAGAGGTCGCGAACGCGTCGATCACGCTCGAACGAGAGGCTCCGCCCGTACCCGAAGGACCTCCGCCGCCGAGGTGCGCGCCGGGCTTCACCATGCGCGACGGGCTCTGCTACGCGCCCGAGCCGCCCGAAGGAACCATCTCGCCGTACCGCTGGACGACGTACATCGCGGGCGCCGCGTCGGTGCTCTCCGCGGGCATCGCGCTCGGACTCTGGGCGAGCGGAAACGGCACCGAGAGCGCCTACCTCGCGCGATGCGGCGGACCCAACGTACCCGCTGCGTGCGAGGCGGACTGGCAGGAGACGCAGGACGCGCTCTCCTCGCGCGCGGCGGGGGTGAACACGCTCTGGGTGCTCTCGGGCATCACCGCGGTGACCGCGATCGTGAGCGTGGGACTCGAGGTGCGGGCGTCGCGGAGGCGTCCCACCATCACCCGCGTGGCCTTCGGCGTGACGCCGGGAGGAGTGCGCATCACGTGGTGACCCGTCGCGCGCTCCTCGTTTCGGTGTTGGCGGCCTCGTGCAGCTGGGAGCTCCCCGCGCCCGATGTGCGACGCGACACGCCCGCGCCGAGAGACACCGCGCCCGATGTGGTCGTCGACGTCGCGCCGCCGAGAGACATCCCCTCGCCCGACGTCCCTCCGATGGATACGCCCGTCGCGCCTGACGTGGTCGACGTGCCCGACGTCAGCGATGCGACGGACGTCAGCGATGTGACCGACGCGCGGGATGTGAGCGACGTGACCGACGTCGCGCTGCCCGATGGCGCCTGCGCCGCCGACGCGTCGCGCAACTGCTACACGGGCAACCCCGATCGCCTCGGCGTGGGCTATTGCCGCTACGGGAGGCAGACGTGCACGGCTTCGGGCGTGTGGTCGACGCGCTGCGATTTCGAGATCGTGCCCGACTGCGTGAACCGCCGCTGCGGCACCGACGGGTGCGAGGGCCTCTGCGGCGAGTGTCCCGGCGGGACGTCGTGTGACCCGACGGGGACCTGCGTCTCGACCGCGTGCGGCCCGACGAACTTCACCGTGACCTGCGGCGCGGGGCGGTGTCCCGCGAACAGCGAGTGCGTGGGCGGACGCTGCGTGTGCAGCACGGGCTACGAGGCGCGCGTGTGCAGCGGCGATCGGTGTCCGCCGTCGGGCTGCTCAGGCTTCGACTGGTGGTGCGCGCCCGCTCCGTTCTGCGGCGGCGGCGCGATCCTGTGCCCGGGGATGTACCTCTGCCCCCGATGGAGCCTCTGCGACGACGCCACGCGGACCTGCTACTGCCGCCCCGGCTTCACCGCGCGCGCCTGCGACGGGACCCCGTGCACGACCTGTCCGGGCACGGCGTATCAGTGCGTGCCGATGCCCTTGAACTGAGTGATGTCTCCGTCGCTCACGGCGCGTCTGCGAGCTCCGAGGGATCGATCGCGCTGAAGGTCCCTTCGCTGGCGGCGCGCTCGTGGATCCATCCGTCGGGCCCGGTGGTTCCCATGCGAATCCATCCCTCGGGGAGCACCAGCGCGTAGTCGACGGAGGCTCGCGCCGCGCCGTCCGCGTCGACCACCCTCGCGTCGATCGCGGCGCGCTCGGGCGCGGTCGGGCGGGCGTCGCGCGTGTCACAGCGCGCCCTCAGCGTAGTGGAACCAGCGCCCGTGGCGCAGCGGTCGAGGGCGGCCGCGAGGCGTCCGCGCGCGGGTGCATCGAGTGACGCTTCGGGCAGGGCGCGTGCGAGCGTCGCGACGGCGGCTCTCACGCGGTCTGAGGGGTGGTGCGCGAGGAGGTCGGTGAGCGCGTCGAGGTCGATCGCGCCGCCCGGATGTCGCGCGAGGAGCAGCGCGGCGTTCACCAGCACGGCCTCGTGGTGTCGCGTGCGGAGCGCCTCCCAGAGCGCGTCTGTGAGCCTCGGAGCGCCCGCGTCATCGGTGTGTCGCAGCGAGGCGATCGCGTCGGCCGCGAGGTCGGGGGCGCCCGACGAGAGCGCGTCGAGCGCTTCATCCTCCGTCGACGAGAGCCATCGGAGCGTCACGCGCGCGCGCTGACCGATCGTGGCGTGAGAGAGCGCGCGCTCGACACGGCTTCGAATGTGCGCCGCGAGCC
>JBPOHC010001066.1:0-4803 GCA_052035985.1 Myxococcota bacterium
CCGCGGAGCCCGAGATCATGCCCACGGTGGGCTCCATCGCGTTTCGCTACATGGCCTCGCGCATGGGGTACTTCAACCCCCACGTCGACGCGTCGTTCATGCTGAGCGCGCCGGGCTACGTGGCGCATTGGGTGAAGCACTACCTCTTCGCGCCGCGGGCGCTCATTCAGCCCTTCGCGGTAGGGCTCGTGCGCATGTTCTCGCAGCTCATGGCGGGGCGCGACGTGGCCTCGCTCGACCGCGCGACGCAGAACGTCCAGTGTGCGGCGGACGAGACCGGCGCCGACCCCGCGGCCGTCGCGCGTCACGCGGCGCTCTACTCTCGGCCCGCGCAAGACGCGCTCCACAAGGTGGTTCGCGAGTTCTGGGTCGACCGCGCGATGCTCGGCGCGCTCTGCGCCGCGGCGGTGACCGTGCCCATCTTCGCGAGGAACAACCGCGCCGCGGTGGGCGTGGCGATCGGCCTCCCGATGATCTTCGCGGCCTACGAGTACGCGGTGCCCAAGCCCTCGCTCGACGACAACTGGAACGCCGTCCGGTCGATGAGCCCGCGCATCGCGGAGATCTACGGCGTGCGCGCGGTGGTCTTCGGGCACACGCACATCCCCTACGGACACTGGGAGCGCGGCGTGTTTCACGGCAACTCGGGGACGTGGTCGGCGGCCTATCGCGCGGTCGAGTCGACGGACTCGCCGACGCCGACGGCCAAGCCCGTGATCTGGCTCCGAAGCGACGGCGACCACATGGAGGGCGGGCTCTACAAATGGGCCAACGAGCACCTGCTCCCCGACTACTCGTCGGACGACGAGGGCCGCGTCGAAGAGGTGCCCATGGTCGTCGGCGGACGCTCGATTCCGGCGCCCGCGTGAGGCGCTCGCTCGCCTTCGCGGTGGCCCTCTGCGCGTGCGCCTCGTCGCGACCTCGCGTGCGGGCCGTGGCGCCCGATGACGGTCGCTTCGTGATCCGCTTCGACCCCTTCAGCGCGGCGCCCTACTACGACCTCGACTCGCTGCGCGCGCGCGTCGAACGCTCGGTCGCGTCGGACTTCACGATCACCCTGCGTCCCGATGCGATCGAGCGCTTCATCACGGGCCCCAACCCCGCGCTCTGCGTGAGGCTCGTGCTCACGGCGGCTGGCGCGCGGAGGCTGCGCGCGGACGCGGCGGCGCATCGCGAAGGTTCGGGGCGCGCGACGGGCAAGCTCGAAGACGACCTCGACCTGTCGATCTTCGTCGCGGAGCTCGACGGGCGGAGGCTCTTCGAAGGCCAGGTGTGGTTCGCGCGAGGGGCCGCCGCGTTCGATACGCCCGCGATGCATCCCGTCGACACGCCCGCGCCCGCGTCGCTGCTCATCATGCCCAACCAGGGCATGTGGAACGCGCTCGGCCCCGGCGGGCGATCGCCCATCGATCACCCCGCGCTCAGGGCTTATTTTCAAGCGCGCGGCGCCTTCGAAGAGCGTCGCGGCTGCGCGATGGAGTGACGTACTCTGACAGAGGCGTTCAGGGCGTGGTGGTGAAGGCCCAGACGCGCGACCAGGGGGCGCCGTTGAGCGTCCCGCGGAGTTCGACTGTGTACTGGGTGTTCGAGGCGAGGCGCGAGTCGCCGTAGAGGAACACGAAGCGGGGGTTGCTGTTGTTCGTGTCGGCCTGCGCGTCGGTCACGGTGGAGGCCGCGGCGCGCGACGAGCGGAAGGTCGAGTGGGCGACCTCCTGGCACTGGCCGTCGTAGAGCTTGTGCGTCGTGATGCTGAAGTCGTTGGTGGGGAACATCATCGAGATGACGGTTCCGCTCGGCCAGCGACCCGTGGCGGGGGTGGGCGGCGTGGGGCCTTCGAGGTTGCCCTGGAACTGGAACGGAACGCCCGTCGTCCCCGGCGGCGGGAAGAGCGACACGTCCGTGAGCATGCCCGCGGTGCCGCCCTGAGGGCGCGCGAACTCCATCGTGTTGTGGAAGCGCCGCGAGTCTCCCGGTCTGCCCGGAGCCGCGGCGAAGCCCGCCTCGGTGTACGACGGGTCTTGAAAGGGCGTGCGGTGATAGACCGTCCAGATCCACCCGTCGATGGAGCGCGTGGGCGTCGCCTCCCAGTTGATCACCTCGCCCGCCGCCGACGCGCGATAGCCCGTGGCCGCGACGCGATCGAAGGGCGTGCGGCCCGTGTAGCCCATGCACCCGGGCTCGTTCTCGAAGTGCGCGCCGGGCCAGCAGCTCGCCGCGTTCTGCGCCATGAAGGTCGAGTGCGCCATCGCGGCCTGCTCGAGCTGCGCGTTGGCGTTGATGGGCGCGAGGCCCGCGGCGGTGCGCCAGTAGTTCGTGCGAACGAGCGCGGCCTGCTGCGCGCCGTCCGAGGTGTCGGTCGCCCGCCCCGCTTCGGCCTGCGAGAAGTCAGGCGGACCGTTGTCGGCGCAGGCGCAGACGTTGGGCCCGGGCGGGCACTCTCTCGGCGGCTGACGTCCCGCGTCGGGCGTGGGCGTCGGGGTCGGCGCGGGCGTCGTGTCGTCGCCGCAGCCCGCGGAGATGAGCGCGACCGAGAGGGCGAGGACTGAAGCTCGAAGCGGTGAGGTAAGCGTCACGGCGCGCGACTCTACTCGAATCCGCGCGAGACCCGAAATGCGACCCGACGGCCGCACCTCGTCACGCCTCGACGCGGTACCAGAGCTGCCGACACTCGATCGCACCATTGAAGAGCGTGTGCTCGCGCAGGCGCGGCATCGTGATGTTGCGTTCGAGGAGGGGGTTGCCCGAGAGCAGCACCACCTCGTAGCCGCGGAGCTTCGCCATCGCTTCGCCGAACTGACGGAAGAAGCCCGCGAGCTGGAGGGGCTTTGTGGCCAGTCGATCGCCGTAGGGCGGATCGCTCACGACGAAGCCCGGTCCCGTGGCCGGTTCGAGGTCTCGCACGTCGAGCACGCGGATGTCGATCGCGCCCTCGACGCCTGCGCGGCGCGCGTTTCGTCGCGTCGACTCGATGGCCTCGGGGTCGCGGTCGAAGGCCATGATCGGAGCTGCGGGGCGCGGGAGCTCCTTCGCGCGCGCCTCGTCGCGGAGGGCGTTCCAGCGGGCCTCGGCGGCGTGGTCGAAGGAGGGCCAGCGTTCGAAGCCGAAGCGTCGGCGCGCGCCCGGCGCGACGTCGCACGCGATCATCGCGGCCTCGATGGGGAGCGTCCCGGAGCCGCAGAGGGGGTCGATGAAGGGGAGGCCGGGCTTCCACCCCGAGAGGAGGATCACCGCGGCGGCGAGGGTCTCTTTGAGCGTCGCCTCGGTGACCTCGAGGCGGTATCCGCGGCGGTGCAACGGCTCGCCCGAGAGGTCGAGGTACACCGTGGCGACGTCGCGCGCGAGGCGCACGCTCACGGCCACGTCGGGGTCGTCGGCGTTCACGTCGGGCCGTACGCCGCTGCGGTCGCGGATCGCGTCGACGATGGCGTCCTTGGTGCGCAGCGCGATGAAGTGCGAGTGCGTGAGCTTCGAATTGGCGCAGGTCGCGCGCACGGCGAGGGTGTGGCGCGCGGTGATGTGCTCGTGCCACGGGATCGTGCGGACGCCCGCGTAGAGGTCGTCGGCGTCGAGGGCCGTGAAGGTCGCGAGCTCGACGAGCACGCGCATCGCGATGCGGGAGCCGAGGCAGGCGCGCATCCCGTCGTCGAGGGAGCCTTCGAAGTGAACGCCGCCGCGGTCTGCGTGGACGCGCGGGAGGCGCAGCGCCCTCAGCTCGTCGCGCAAGACGCCTTCGGTGCCCTTGGCCGCGCTCGCGAAGAATTTCATGGGCCGCGGAAGCTGCTCGCGAATCGCCGGTGCGTCAACAGCGTCGCGAATGCGATGGAGGTCATCGGGGAGGCTCCACGCGCGCGGTGAGTTGGGGTACTCATCTCTCGATGCGCAGCGCGGTCGTGTTGGGTGCGTTCGCCTTGTCGATGAGCTCGTCGGTCGCCTTCGCGCAGGTCGGGGGGTGCCTCCCTGACGCCGCGGGGTGCGCGCGCGCGCCGATCTCATTCCGCTGGCGAGAGGGGCTCCCGACGGAGTTCGACTACGACACGGGGTGGGTCCCGTCGAGCGCGCCGGTGCAGGTGCGCGTACGCGCGGTGCTGGCGGGTCACACGCAGGTCACGGCCGCGGGAGAGCTCGTCGCGAGCTGGCCCGAGCCCATGGTGCTCCAGGCCGTCGGAACGCCTGGAGAGGGCGCGCTCGAGGTCGACTACGGGGTGCAGTTCTCGGCGCGCGTGCGCCTCGCGCTCGACGTGGGCGGGCGCACCGTGAGCTGGGAGGGCGCGATCCCGTACGTCCCGATGATCGACTTTCGCGCGATGGGTCGGACGCCCTTCGATCCGTGGGCCTGGACGCCGGTCTCTGCGATGGGTCGCACGATGCGAGCGCGCGTCGCCGACGTTCCGATCACCGACGCGATCGTGCGCATCCCTGGCATCTCGGGCGGCTTCACCTTCGAGGCCGCGGGCGAGGTCTCGGCGACCTATCAGTCCACGCGGATGTCCTTCGGCATCGCCGCCGATCCGCTCACGGCGATGACCCTCCGCACGCAGGCCGCCTTCAACGCGGGGCCCTCGGTCGAGTACTCCCCTCGCCTCGAGGGCGACGTCGGCTACGCGGGCGCCATCCACGTTTTTCCGGGGCTCTACGTGAGCCTCGCGGGGCGGCGCTGGACGCTCGACATCGCAGACATCCCGATCCGCGTGGGGCCCTTTCCGCGGCACGCGCTCTTCGATCCGTCGGTGGCCCATCTCGGTCTGCCCGACGTGCGCGTCGAGCCTGCGACCGTCGACTTCGGCGACGTCGACCTCGGGCGCA
>JBPOHC010000087.1:0-6630 GCA_052035985.1 Myxococcota bacterium
CGAAGCCCACGTTCACCGGGTCATCGACGAGCTTGAAGATCACCGTCATCGTCGCGTCGTCGTAGGAGATCACCTCGCGCACGGTCCGCGGCGCGTCGGGCGGACCGATGCGCATCACGCGCTCGACCGCGCGGTCGTCGATGCGCCTCACGATCTCGACGTCACGGGCGCCGGGCACGAAGCGCTCGGGGCGCTCGATCTTCTCTTTGAGCAGCGCCCACACGAGCGAGGCGGGGGCGTCTACGGTGACCGTGTGCTGCACGAGGGCCATAGGTCATTGCTGCATACACCATCGCGAGCCCCCGCGCGCTCCAACGCGTCAGGCCGTCACTCCGCCTCGACCGCGACGCCGGCTCCGAGGCTCGGTCCACCCGAGGGACGCGCGTCGACGTTCGCGCTCGCGCCGCTCTGCCCTGCGCTCATCGAGACGTTCGCGCGCGGCGTGACCATCCCGATCGAGGCGCCCGTCTGCGACACGCCGACGTTCATTCCGACGGGGCCGTTGGGCGTGTTCACGGTCATCCCTGCGCTCGCGCCCGTCGACGACGAGGCGACGGTGGTCGACAGCCCCGCCTGCGCGGTGCCTACCGACATCGTGGTCGACACGCCCGCGCTGGCGCTCGTCGCGACGGGCGCCGCGACCGCGTACGACCCGCCCCCGCTCACGTAGGTCGAGCCGGTGTATCCGACGGGAATCGCTCCCCGGATCACGCAGCCCGAGGCGAGAGAGAGCATCACGAAGGCGGTGAGCGAGAGGGTGAAGGTGCGCATGGTGTGAGCTCCGTGTGGGGTCGGTGGTGGCGTTGTAGCGACGCTCCGTGCGTCGCGTGACTCCCCTCATCGCAGCGACGATGCCACGCACAAAGACCCATGAATCACCGCGATTCGCGCGTCTTCTCGCGACCGCGATCGGCGCGTCGTCGCCCCGTGCGAGGCGCGCGCGCCACGACGCTCGCCGAATGCGACAGCCCTCACGCGCCGCGTCACGGGCCCGTCGAGTTCCCCGCCGACAGTCTCGCGGACCAGGAGCCGCCGCGCGAGCCCGGAGCACCTGCAACCGCGCTCCGTACGACGAGCACGCACGCGGTCGTTGCGCGACGCTGCGCGAATGGCCCCCCGCGCTGCGCGTCGCGCCCCTGTGCGCCTGCGCGCCACCGCCCCACGTTCTGGCGTATGTCGCCGCTCCCGTTGATGTCACAACGCCCTTCGCGCGTCGGCCTGCTCGCGCTCGCCGCGTGCCTGCACTGCAACGCGCGACTCGACGTCGATCGCGTCGCCGCGCCCGCGATCGAGTACGTCGTCGATGAGACGTGGCCCCGACTCCCGCCGGGCCGCGCGCCGGGACAGGTGTCGGGCGTCGCGATCGACTCACGCGGGCGGGTCTATGTGTTTCACCGCGCGTCTGCGGGCTTCGACAACGACTCGGTGATCGCCGCGCCGACTGTCATGGTCATCGACGGCGAGCGAGGCGAGCTGCTCGCGGAGTGGGGCGCCGGACGCTTCGTCACCCCGCACGGCATCTCCATCGACGCCGACGACCACGTGTGGCTCACCGACTCGACCCTCGATCAGGTCGTGGAAGCGACGACCGAAGGAGAGGTGCTCCATGTGTATCAGGGACGCTGAGCGATGGGTCGCCGCGTTCGCCGTCGCGGTCGCGGCGGGCTGCGCGCCCGACGACGGCTTCGGTGGCCCCACGAAGGTCGCCTTCCTCTCGGACGGCACGCCGCTCGTCGCCGATGGGTATCGCAACGCGCGTGTCGCCGCACTTCGCCGCGGCGCAGACCTCGCGTCATCGTGGGGATCACAGGGCCGCGAAGATGGGCAGTTCGACCTCCCCCACGGCATCGCCGTCGACGCAGACGACCGGGTCTACGTCGCCGATCGTGACAACGCGCGGGTGCAGGTCTTCGAACGCGACGGACGCCACCGCGCGACCTGGTCTGGCGCCGCCATCGGTCGCCCCTTCGCGGTGACCGTCGTGGGCGAGCGCGTGTTCGTCGTCGACGGCGGCGATCAAGACCCCGAACACCCCGCGGCGCGCGTCGTGGTGCTCGACCGCAGCGGCCGCGTGCTCGGTCAGTTCAGCGGGTACGGCGCCCGCGCGGGAGAGCTCTCCGACCCGCACGACATCGCCGTCGACGCCCTCGGACGCGTCTACGTCGCCGAGCTCGGGACGCGTCGCGTTCAGCGCTTTCGACCGCGGGTCCCCTGATCTGAATCGGGCGCGCGTCGGGCGACGAGCTGCTCGCCGCTCGACGCGCGCCAACGGCGACGCGCCCTGCGAAACGCCGACGCGTCACCGAAACCGAGCAGACGCGCGGCCTCCGAGATCGTCACGCCGCGCTCCTCGGTGAGCAGACGCGCGGCCTCCGCGAGCACGTCTGCGACCAGCGTTCGAAACGACGTTCCGTCGTCGGCGAGGCGCTGCTGAAGCGTGCGCGAAGGCATGCGTAACCGCGCGGCCACCGCGGTCAACCGGAGGTCGCGGCGCGGCTCGGCGAGGAGCTCGCGCAACGTCGAGCGCACGCGCGACGGCAGGCTCGGAGCAGCGTGCGAGAGCGAGTCTCGCAGCAGGTCGGCGCGCGCCTCGAGCGCGGTCCGCAGGGCGGGGTCGACCCAGCGCAGCGGACGGTCGCGCAGCGCGCGATCCCAGACCAGCGCAGCAGCGGGTCGGCCAAAGGCGAGAGACGCGCGAAAGTACCCCTCGAGCGCCGACACGTCCGTGGGCGCCTCATGACGAAACCACACCTGGTGCGGCGCGAGGCCCGGATCTCCGACGGCGTCGCGCATGAGCCTCAAGGCGCGCGCCTGCGCGAACACCGACCAATGCGCCGCGCCGGGGCTGGCGGGGCGCGCGAGGCGCCACTCCAGGCGGAGACAAGGGCCGTCTTCGACGAGGGCGCCCTCGATCCGATCGCTCACCACACCCGCGAAGCGCACCCACGTGAGCGCCGCGTCTTCGAGGGTGGAGCAGTTGCGCAGGATGTACTCCACCACGCCCGTCTGACCGGGCGTGATTCGCTCCGCCGCGTGCACGCCGAAGTGCGCGTCGCCGCTACGCCGTGCGCCCTCGGCCCAGAGCGCCTCGTGCAGCGCGACCGGCACATATGCGTCGGAGCGCACGAGCATCGCCGCGTCGACGCCGTGCGCCTGGAGCACATCCTCCAGGTCGACGCCGGCGTCACGCGCGGCGTCGAGCACCGCGAGGGAGAGCCCTGCCATCACCCGTCCCGAGGTCCAGTCGATGCGATCCATCGCGACGAGGATCGCGCAATTCACGTCGCGCCGCTCGCGGCAACGCGAGCGCCCCGCGCCGCCGGGCGCACACTCTGCTCGCCAGAGCGTCGATGCGCTACGGCGTGCAACTGTCGTGACCGCCGGGCTGCGTGACCAGGTTCGTCACGCCCGTCCCCGTGAACCAGTTGGTGAGCACGCGGAGAAAGGCTACGGGGGCGCCGCCCTCGTCGATCGAGACGTTGTAGGTGCTGTCGTCGTCGCTGAGCGTCTCGTGCTTCGAACAGCTCGGGCCGAAGGTGCCCGGCGCCGCGCGGATCAGCGCGCGCTCGTTGGCGAGCGTCTGCGCGTCTCGCACCCGCTGGAGCTGCTGCCGCACGCCCGCGGCGAAGTCGGCCGCCGTGAGCGCGCTCCGCCCGGGCACGCGGAGCATCGCTTCGAACAGCATCCGACCGATGAGCTGATCGGTCTGTCCCATGCGCACGAACATGGGCGTCGTGACGTGGTTCAAGAGCGCGTAGGTCGGGTCGAGGCAGCGCCACTCCTCGCCGGGGCGGTTGCTGCGATGCCACGCCTCGCAGGTGTCGTCGTTGCGCACGCCGACGAGGGGCTGCTCGCCGCTCGCGTACTGCGCGCGAAAGAACGACGCGTAGTCGCAGAGGTGATCGCGGGTGCACGCGGGCGACTGCGACCAGTCGAGCGCCTCGCGGTCGGGCGCCAGGATCGAATCGATGAGCGCAGAGACGCGCAGCGGGCACGCGCCGCCCGACGCGCACGCGGCGTTGTTCGCGCGCAGCGCCGTCGCGAGGCGGTCGACGTTGCGGATCACGCCCGCGGCGCCGCCCGACGCGCCCGCGAGGATCACCACCGCGGCGTCGTCGAGGTCGGGCATCGCGACGGAGCCTCCCGCGAGCGTGTACGCGAGGGGTTGCGCGCCGTCTTGCCGGAGCGTGGTGATCGCTGCGTCGAAGATGCGAGCGCCCGCGAAGTGGAGGCGAAACCGCGCGGGCGTCGTCGTCCCGGGCACCACCGCGTCGACCACCGCGTCGTCGCGCGTGCCCGACCACATGTCTGAGGAGCAGTACCGCAGAAAGACGTGGTTCCAGTCGCGCATGGGGTTCTCGGCGCGCGCGCGGTTGAGGATGCCGTCGGCGGGGATTCCCCTCGTCGGCGCGAGGCTCGACGTCATCTGCGTCATGCCGAAGGCCATCATGTACGAGCACCAGCGCTCCGCGCACTCGGCGCCCGACGCGCAGCTCCCGCCGCCCTGGAGCTGCACGACCCACCGATCGCGGTTCGCGGCGCCCTGATACGGACGGTAGTACATCACCGCGGGCGTCCCGTCGTTGCATCGCGCCTGTGGGAAGCGCGCCAGGTCGATCGTGTGGCGTTGCAGGTCGGCGCCCTCTCTCAATCCACCTGCGCTCGCGGGCGTTCCGCACGGCAGCGCGCTCTGGATCATGGGGGCCAGCGCGCCTGCGTCGCCCGTCGCGCCGTCCCAGGTCGCGCCGTCGTCGACGCTCGCGTCGGCGCGCGTCGCCGCGTCGCCACCGTTCGATGTGCCACACCCGAGCGCGAGCGCGCAGCACCCCAGCGCGCGATAGAGACGACTCGCCTTCATCCAGAAGAAATAACCGCATTTCGCGTCCTTCGAGAACAACCAACGACCGCGCCGTCGGCGCTGATATCCTCGCGCGGTGTCGCACGCTCGCCCGACGCTCGCTGCGCTGGTCATCGCGATCGCCTTCGATGCGCCCTCGCTCGCGCAAGAGAGACCTGCGATCCCCGAGGTGCGCTGTACGCCCGTGACGCTGACCGCGGAGGTTCGTGTCGCGGGTGGCGCGCGCTCCGTCGCGCTGCGCGTCACCAACGACGACCCCGGTGACTTTCCCGCGCGCATCAACGCGGAGGTGATCGTGGAGCGCGAGGTCCGCGGCGCGTGGGTTCGCGCCGGCGTGACGGGGATGCGGCTCCGTTCGAGCTGCCGTGACGCGGTGGAGACCTGCGTGACGATTCCGCCGCGCACGTCGATCGACGTGGCGCCGTGGCGGGCGACGCTCGGCGACGGTCAGTGCGGTTGCGACCGATGCGTGCAGACGCCGCCGGGACGCTATCGCTTCGTCGTCACGACCTGTCAGGCGTGCTTTCAACCGCTGGAGTCGGTGAGCGCTCCGTTCACGCTCCCGGCGGCGCGCTGAACCGCGTCACCGTCGCCCATGCGCATCGCGATCACGAGAGACCTCCGCCACGACGCTCGGGGTCAGCGCGATGGCATCGACGCGCAGCGCCAGCGGCCGCCGCCCTCCGACACGAGGATCTCGCCCGACGAGCACCGCGGGAGCGCGCTCTCGGCGCAGCGCCAGCGGCCGCCGCCCTCCGACACGAGCGACTCACCCGACGAGCATCGCGGCATCACCTCGTCGACGCAGCGCCAGCGGCCGAAGCCTTCAGACACCAGCGACGCACCCGACGAACACTCGGGCAGGAGCGCCCTCGCGCCCCAGCTCGTGCGCGACGGACGCTCGCAACGAAGCTCACCGCTCGACCCCGACACGACGAAATCACCCGCGTCGCAGCCCGCGAGCTGAAGCGCGCGACTCGGAGGACGACACGCGAAGCGACCGTCTCCCTCGGCCACCACGACCTGCCCCGCGGAGCATCCCGCGGGCAACGACGACGACGCCCGAGGCTGCGCGAACGCGTCACGCACCGTCGGTGCCCCGAGCGCGAGGGCGCACAGCGCCACGAAGATTCCCACCCACCACGAACGTCGATGCATCACAGAAGCCTCCAGTTCCCCGCGCGTGGGGGCGGCGCATCGTACCGCCGCCGAGGAGGTGAGCGCGACGATCACGCAGCGCGCGATCTCCTGTAGGATGCACGCGAATTGCGCCGTGCGAGGGCGCGCGAATGGCTTCACACGCAGCGCACAACGCCTCTCTCCGTCTGTCCGCGCTCCTCTCCGTCGTCGGCTGCGGCGCCAGGACCGAGCTGACGCTCGCGTCGTCTGCCACGACGGACGCGTCGCTGCCCGCCGACGCGCGTGAGATCGTCTTTCCGGTGGGCAGGTACACGCGCTGCGCTCAAGGCGTGCGCGACGCGAGCGGGCGCGGCGGGACCCTGAACGTCAGCGGGATTCAATCCGGCGCCGTGCTCACGCTCTCGCAGCGCGGATCGACCGTGACCGCGCAGTACGACGACCAGCGCGGCCTGCGCAACGCGTTCGAGTTCGCGCTGACCACGAGCTCGTCGGCGGTGCTCGCGCCCGCCGGACAACGAGCCGCGGGCCTCTCGGTCGTCTGCGTGCAGGGCCCCGGGCGAACGACCCTCGCGCCCGCGACGCTGAACGCGACCGTCGGCGCCCTCACCTACAGCGCCGGCGCCGTCTTCGTC
>JBPOHC010000941.1:0-7464 GCA_052035985.1 Myxococcota bacterium
CGCCGCTCGCCCGAGGAGGTACACGCGGCGCGACGCCATGAGGCGGTCAATGGTTTCAGAGTCCTCCGCTGAAGCGAGCCAGCGAGCGAGCGAAGTCGGCGTTGGCGAGGACACCGAGAGCGCGGCCGCGAGGATCGTCGGATGTCCTCCGGTCTGCGCATGGATCGCCTGCGTCTCGCGCTCATTGACCTCTGCGGCCGCTGCACGCGAGAGGGCGAGCGCTGTCTCCGCGATCGTGAAGGGCTTGAGGTCCACGCAACGCCAGGGGCCGAGCGACGCGAAGGCGCCGCCGAGCTCCGACGGCGACTGATTGATCGCCACGACGAGGTGGAGGCGATCGAACGGGGGCTCGGTCACGTTCTCGCCCCACTCGCGGAGCAGCGAGAGGATCGGGGCTGCGGCGCGGGAGTCCACGAGCGCCTCGAGGTTGTCGAGCATGAGGAGGTAGCGCCCGTCGACGCGCCCGAGCACATCGTCCTCGAACACGGCGCGCAGCACCTGCTGCGGGACGCGCTGCTCCCACGACAACCTGTCGACGGAGGTCGCGGTCCCACCGACGCTCTCGACGAGGCGGTAGGTGAGCCGACGCATGGCGCCCGCGACGTCGACGCGCTCGTTGGTGACGATCTCCTCCGCTCCGACTCGGACCGTGACCGAGCCGGGCTCGTCGACGAAGGCCCCGAAGCTCTGCCCGAACTGCTGGAGAAAGGTCGTCTTGCCGAGTCCGAGGCCAGCCTGAACGACGAAGTTGGTCTGGTGCCCTCGCTCCACCGCGGTCAGGCGGTGAGCCGATGAGAGTGCCTCGGAGCGCGCGATCTGAATGTCAGGCACGGTGCGCGAGAGACTCTACTCCCACCGCGTCAACGCTCGCCAGCAAACGCCGTAACGCCGCTCCTGCGGGTTTCGTGCGTCTCGCGCGAGGGGTCGAGTATCGTCGCAAGATGGCGCCACCCAGCTCCTCGGATCCCCTCCCGTTACCCGCTGCGGTCTCGCCCCGCAAGGAGGCGCAGAGTCTCGCACCCGGGCAGCTCACGCCGCAGCAGCTCACCGCGTACGAGCGCGCCTTCGCGCTGCTCATCGGCATGGCGACGGAGAAGGATCAGCAGACCGAGAGGCGCCGCGATTGGGAGCTCGGGAGCCCGACGAACAGGGTGATTCTCATCGACGGCGGACGCGGCGCGGGAAAGACCACGGTGCTGCTCTCGGTGCTCGACCGCATCGCGCAGCAGCCTGCATTCGAACGCGACTCCCTGCGCGTCCACTTCTTCCTCCTGCCCCTGCTCGATCTTCACCCGCTCCCTCGCACGACGAGCATCCTCTCGCACGTCGCCGCGCGACTTCTCCCGACAGACGCGGCGCGGAGCCCCGCCCCGTGGCGCCCCTCCCACGACGCGGTCGAGACCGTGCGAACACGCTGGCGTGCCTTCGCGCAGAACGCCGCGCTGGGCTGGGATAGCAACGTCGTCGCCAGGAGCGCCCACCTCGACGCGGAGGCGTACGCGCACGAGCTCGAGCGCGCGACGTCGTCGTGGCGAAACATCGGACGTGTCTTCAGCGAGCTCCTCGACGAGCTCTGCGACGCGCGACGCAAGGACCAGCAGCCGAGCCCCGACGGGCGCTCGTGGCGTCCGCTGTTCGTGCTTCCGATCGACGACGCCGACATGAACCCCGAGCGCTCCCTCGAAGCGATGGAGCTGTTCCGCGCGCTCAGCCACCCTCGGCTCGCATTCGTTCTCACGGGCGACTCCAAGCTCTTCGAATCGCAACTCCGCGCTTCGTACCTGGGTCGGCTCCGCGAGCCGCTGCGACACCTCCGCCTCGACAGCGCCGACCTCACGGCCACCTCGCACCGCAGCGACGCGATCAGGCTCGCCTACGAGTACTTCGAACGCGTCATCCCACCCGATCAGCGGTGTCAGCTCCCGGGCTTCGACGCCGAGACGCGGGCGGACGCGCACGAGCCTTTGCGCAAACTCCTCGAGATGCTCGTCGTGGTCGACGCGGCCGACGACGCGTCGCGCGTCACGCTCGCTTCCCTCCTGCGCAGCAACGGGCTTCTGGGAGAGGCGCTCCCGGAGCGGTTGCGGCCCCTCATCAACCTCCAGCGACTGATCGAGAAGGACGTCGGCCCGCTTGATGACGCCGCCCCGAACGGCAGGTCTCGCGCGGTCGGCGGGCCCCTTCTGTCGTCCCTTCCGCCTCGCGCGCAGTCCGGGGCGGCGACGTCTGCGCCTCCCCGCCCGGAGGTCGCGTTTCTCTGGGCCATGCGCCGCATCTGGCGCGACGCCGTGCGCCACGCGACGCTCGGAATGGGGGGGCAGGAGATGCTCCTCCGCATGGTGCGCCTCGACTACAAAGAGCACGCCCTCGAGCTCGTCACGGGCGCGCTGACCCTCTCGGCGATGTACCAGGAGGTCGAGCTCCGCGCGGAGGCCGACGAGCTCCGCATCGAGCTTCGTCGGCCCATGCGATTGATGGGTGCGGCCATGGGCATCGAGCGGCCCGGGGAGCCGTGCGAGCTTCCGCCCAAGATCGTCGCGGCCTTCGAACTCGCCTACGACGTCGCGGTGCTTTCGAAGCGGGCTCGCGTCATCGGTCGATCGCCGCTCCCCGCAGAGCACGAGCCCGGCGTGGTGCGGGTGGAGCTGCCGTGCCGTAACCTCGACACCACGCTGTCCCTCACATGGCCGCTCCCGCGACTCTCGACCTTCAGCGCGCAGCATCGGCTCATCGAGGGAACGATCCGAAGGCTCACCGAAGAACAACGCAGCTCCGCGAATGCCGGGCGGCATCGCCCCTTCGAGCGAGACAGCGCGGCGCGGGCGCTGGTGTTCGGCTCGCTTATCGAGCTGGGCGCGCTGCCGCCGGGCGACCGCATCCCGCTCTGGGATGAGCTCCTCGAGACCGTCACCGAGCGCATGAGACGCGCCGCGGGCGAGGTCGCGGAGGCCCGCGGGGGACGCGAACGCGCCGTGCAATCGCTCCTCGCAGACGATGCCATCGAGGCGTGGGCCATGACCGGGCTCGTGCTCCTCGCCGCGCCCGAGAGCGGCCTCCCGCCCGGGCAGGCGGAGCACCTTCTCGCCGCGCTCTCTTCGCGCTTCAGCGAGGTGCCGATCGGCGCGGAAAGATCGCTCTGGGACGAGGTGCGCGCGCTCGCGCCCGAGGGTCGCGCAAGGCGGATCGACGCCGCGCTCAAGGCGGCCACGCGGGGTGACGTCAACCTCCTCGACAGGCTTGCGCGCTTCTCCGAGGCCGCGCGCGTGACCGAGGTCTTGAAGGAGCTCGATGATCGCGCGCTCGCGAGACACCACCCCTGGTTCAAGTTCGTCCAGACCGAGGTACAGGCCGCCGAGGAGCGCAAGGATCCGAACGTCATCGCGCAACAGATGTTGAGCCGCCTCGCGGCGACAGTCCTGCCCGCGGCCACGCCCCCGGCGGCTCCCGCGGTCTCGTCGCTGAGCTCATACATCGAGTGGTCTCTGGTGAGAAAAGGGCTCCTCCGTCGCGGCGCCCGCGAAGTCGAGGCCGTGATCGGCTCGGCGACGTTGCCCCTCGACGGCGACCTGCCCCGTGAAGAGCTGCCATTCTCCATCGCGAACGCGTGGCGATCGACGTTGAAGGAGGGCGCGCCCCCAGCACTCTACGAGGCCGTCCACGCGCTCCCCACGGGCCGACTGCGCGTCCGCCCGTTGGCCCGGCGAGAGGACGAGGACACGCGCACCCTCCCTGACGTGCAGCCCGCGGGGTCGCCCGAGGCGCGGGTGATCGTTCGTACCTTCGTCATGACCGTGCGGCCGCCTGACAACCCCAACGGCGAGCTGCCCCCGCACCTCGACCTCTTCTACCGCGTGGTGTGGGACCTCGCGACCGACGGCTTCATCAACGCTCCGAGACTCGGCGACCCCTACATCACCGGCAACCTCGTCGAGATCGCGGGCAGCGGCAGGGAGGGAGGCATCCCCTGGCCGACCATGCCGTTCCAGGCACTTCTCGACCTGGAGATGATCGACGAGAACTGGACGCGCCTCGCGGACAACATCCTGCGCCCCGGCCCTACGGCTTCCTCGATGAGCCCGCAGGATCGCGTGGATGCCCTCGCGTTCTTCCTCGTCGAGCTCATCAAGCAGGTGGCGCTCCGGCGTCAGGCCCCGGCCCGATCGGATTTCAAGAGCGCGCCGAGCGAGGCGCAGTGGCGTCGACTCATCGCGTCGCTCTATCCCGACCTCGAGCGCACGTCCGACGGCGCGGAGCGCGGCTTCGCCTTCGGCGGAGAGCGGCGCGTGGCATTTCAAGACTGGCGCGCGCGGGTGCCGCTGCTCGCGGCGCCCGAGTGCGGTCTCTCGCAGACCGCCGCGACGGCCATCCTCCGCGGCGTGTTCGACGGCAAGAAAGACCATGAGGCGCTGCGAGCGCAGCTCCGCGACTACCGCGTCGAGCACGTGAGGCGCTCGGGGCGCACGGGACCCGCGGCCTGGATCGCCAAGGTCGACGCGAAGGAGTGGTTCCGCGATCATCCGTGGATCCGCGAGGTCGTGTCGAAGCCCTCGGAGCCGGTCAAGGACTGAGGGGGCGCGCGATGCCGCACGCGACGCCGTGGTACCGCTTCGTCGCCGAGGCTGAGGCGTTTCCGCTCTCGTCGGAGGCGTCGTTCAATTGGGGGGAGGCGACGCTCCGCCGCGACGCCTCGTTCACGCCTGCGGCCGAGACGGAGAAGCTCGCGCGGGCCTTTCTCGAGAGCATGCGGCCCGCGGCGTACTCGCTGTCGCTCACCGCGATCGACGCGCTGCACGCGCGCGTGTGGTTCAACGAGCGGACCGACGCGCTGCCGCTGCACGAGTACGTGCGCGGGGTCGCTGAGCAGTACATCGGCTTCGAAGGTCACTGCGCCGTGCTCCGCTGCCCCCGCGGCGAGACCGATCTCGCGTCACGCGCGGCGCGCTGGCGATGGCTCTCGCTCCGCGTGCCCGAAGACCTCCTCGTCGCGGCGCTCGCGACGCACACCGAAGGCCCGGTGCGATCGCACCACGTCCGCCTCGCGCTGCCGGGCCTCGACCGGGCGCTCAACGAGCAACCCGTCGCCGAGACCCACCTGCACCTCGGCGGCGCCGTGTCGAGCGGGACGCTGTGGTCCGCCCTCGCGGCCTCGCTCCACCGCAGCGACGGCGCGATCGCGCATCGGGCCCTCGCCGACGCCTCGCCTCCCTTCGGCTCCGCGGCCGGCTTCGAACGCATGCTCCTCGCGGCGATGATCGCGCGGCTGATCGTCGCCGCCTTCCTCGACGACGAGGGCGCGCGGCTCGATCGAGCGCCCTTCGAGGCGTGGCTCGACCGTTACATCAAGCAGCGCGCGAGTTTGCTCCGCGGGCGAGCCCACCGAACGCCTTTCGAGGAGCGCCTTCGTCGGGTGGTCTCAGCGCTCCTCCGCGGAGTGAGGGAGCTCGCGCCGATGTCCCTCAGTGAGCTGCGCGACGCATACGCCGCTCTCCTCGGCGATGAGGCTCCGTCGCGCGCGTGGACGAGACGCGGCGGCGAGGCGCCCGGCTGCGTCGCCGATCCGCTCGACCCGGAGGGTCGGACCCCATACGGCTCGACCGTCGAGGGAGCCCTCGCCGTAGAGGGCCTTCGCTGGCTCGGCCGACACCACGACGCCCTCGATGAGACGGGGCTCTTCGCGCGATGCTTCTGGCAGTACCAGCGCGTGCGCGGGATCTTTCACCGCTTCCTCACGCAAGAGCCGGGGACCGCGGGGCTCGACTGGTTCGCGCGTCACTATCACCGCATCGCGGCTTTCAGCCGGCGCATCGACCCGGTGCTCCCCACGCTCGCGCTCCGTCACGACGCGGTGGGCCTCAACCTCGCGTCCTTCGAAGCGCGCGTCGCCCCGACCGAATCGAAATGGACGCTGCGAGACATGGTGCGCTGGTTCGCTGAGGGCGCGCGTGCGATCCCCCTCGAGCGGCGCCCCGAGGTCGGGCTCGTGCTGCATTTCCTACGCGAGATGCGGTCTTCGACGGGCGCGCTCCACGCCGACCCGATGACCGCGGGGTGCCGGTATCGAGGCTGGTTTCAAGCGCAGCGAACGCGCGTTCGGGCGATCGGCGGCCTCCTCGACGCGTGCCCCGAGATGCTCGTCGTTGTGCGCGGCCTCGACGTGGCGAGCCTCGAGCTCGCGGTGCCGACGTGGGCGATCGCGCCCCTGATTCGAGAGGCGCGCGACCTCTCGCGCAAGGCGTCCGCGCGCCTCGCGCTCACACGCCCCGAGTGGGACGTCCCACCGTTTCGGGTCACGGCCCACGCCGGAGAAGACTTTCGTCGGCTCTCTGACGGCCTTCGTCGTGTCCACGAGTTCGTGAGGTTCGGCGTGGTGGCGCGGGGAGACCGCATCGGACACGCGATCGCGCTCGGTCTCTCACCGGAACTCTGGGTCCGACGCTTCGGGCGCCTCGCGCAACCGCGGGCCGAGCGCCTCGACGACCTGCTCTGGGAGCTCGATTGCTACGGCCACGACAGGCTTCCCACCGAAGTGTCGCGCGTCGAGGTCGTGCGCACCGAGGCCGCCCGACTCGCGAGAGACATCTACGCGCCCCCGGGCTCGGCCGCGCCCCCGCCCTCGCTCGACGCGCTGATGGAGGTGCGCGCGATGCTCCACGGTGACGCCGGGACGGACCTACTCACGGCGGACGGAAACGCGCCGCGCCACGCGCACCAGAGCGGAGACGCGCTGTCGCTCCTCGATCGTTATTGCTGCGACCCGGGTGTGTACTCTCGCGGCGTCGTGCCGATCGAGATCGAGACCACGCGGTCAGAGATCGCCATGCTCACGGCGATGCAGGGGTACCTGAGAGACCTCCTCGGGCGGCTCGAAATCACCGTCGAGAGCAATCCGTCGAGCAACCTGCTCATCGGCAACTTCCTCGACCTCGACGAGCACCCCGCGTTTCAGCTTCAGCCGTTGCCAGGCCGCGAGCCGTCGGGGCATCACCCCGTGCTGCTGTCGATCAACACGGACGATCCGGTGACCTTCGCGACCCGACTCGCCGACGAGTACGCGCACATCTACCTCGCGATGCTCCGCGCAGGGGTCTCGGCGAGCGACGCGCTCTCCTGGGTCGAGCGACTCCGCGCGAACGCGTGGCGCTCGCGCTTCACGCTCGCGTTGAGCCGACGTGATGAGGCGCTCGACGAGATCATCCGAGACGCCCTGAGCGCATAGCAGCCGCGGCGACAGCGACGTCGACCCACAGGAGTCGCGGGGAGCCTTCGTCACGCCCCGCGCACCGCATCGGAGCTCGCCGTTCTCCGAGGGCGTGATACACCCACCATCGCAGGCATAGACCGGGGGCGATGCGATGGAGCCGATCACTGGGGATCGACGCGGGGCTGGTGCGTTCGAGGGCGACCTCGAAGGGGTTTACGAGCGGTCGTTGGCGCTGCTGAAGCAGCCTCCGAAGAGCGCTCTGG
>JBPOHC010000721.1:0-1698 GCA_052035985.1 Myxococcota bacterium
CTCCGAGGCGCGCAGCACGTCGGCCATCTCGCCGCCCGCGACGGCGTCTCAGAAGCCACGGGTCACGGTCTGGAGGGCCTCGGCCGGAGGCTGCGGCTCGAAGGCTCCCATCGCGTCGCTCGCTAGAAAGCGCGCTCCGCCGGGGCGTCGGGCATCGCGTCGGCGATCATCGTCGGCGGAGTCTATCGCGCGCCGCGGCGCGCCATCGTCGCGCCCCTCGGGAGGAGGGGGCCTTCAACGGCCCGTGCCGTAGGCCCGCTTGTTCATCGTAATCGCGCCCGCCTTCACCTGAGTCTGGATCTTCATGCTGGTGCTCCTGTTCGTGATGGTTCGTGCCGTGCTCGATGCGACGGCGGTGCGACAGTATATGGTTGATCGCAATTGGCAATCCTCCCCCAGGCGGGGCAGCGATCGAGCTCGAGCCTTGGCGCCGAACTTCGATCTGTCGGTCACGGGTCCCGTCCGGTGTGCGCGGGCGTCTCGACGCAGACGTCGACGCGCTGCGCTCCCGTTACACTGACGATCAGGTCTTCGAAGCGGTCGTGGCGATGGTGATCGGCGCTGCCGACGCGCGGCCCTCCGCGCTGGAGGAAGCATGAGGCTCTCGAACGTCGAGCGCGGTGACAGCTTCGCGAACGCGCCGCTCTGGAGTTCCCCCGGTTCGGTGGCTCTCCCGCACTTTCCGTGACATCGAGGGGACATCACACCGCACGCTCGACGTACAGACTGTGCGAGACGTCGAACATCTGAATTCCGAGGCGGAGTACTCGAGGCCATCCCCTCATCTCGAGCTTCTGTCGCAGCGCTTCTGCTCGTCCCCGGCTTCACGCAAGGTGCGGGAGAGCCACCGAACCGGGGGAACTCCATCGGAGCGATACCCCAATGCCCATTCCACACACCGATGTCACCCTTCCCCCGGTCGTCGCGCAGGTCGCGTCGGCGCCGCGACCCACCCGCGGCGCGCTCACCTTCGGCGCCGACTTCATGGCTCGCCACTGCCAGAGCTGTCACGGCTCGACCTCCGCTGATCGCCGCGGCGCGCCTGGCGAGTCGATCTTCGACACGGCGGAGCAGGTGCGACGCCACCGCGGCCGCATCTTCTTGTGCTCGGCGGCGGGCAACGACTCGATGCCTCCAGGGCCCGACGACCCCTCGCGCGCGGAGCGCGACCCACTCGCCGACGGGCTCGCCTGCGGGGCTCCGTGATGCGTGTGACGCGATCCACACGCGCCGTGATGGCGGTCGTCGTGGCCGCGAGCTGCGCCCGCGCCGCGAGACCTGTCTCAGCGCCAGCCGTGACGTCGACCGCGGTCGAAGCGGCCCCCGTCACCCCCGCACCCGTCGAGGCGATCGACGCGGCAGCGCCTTCGAGCGACGCGCTCGCGCCCCCCGACCTCGCGCCCTCTCTCGCAGACGCAGCATCGACGACGGAGTCCGATGCAGAGACGGTGGTGCGTCGCGGTGACTGCTACGTGCGCGCGCTGATGGTTCACCCCTGTCATGGCGCGCCGCTCCCCGAAGACGCCCCGCCGATGCGCGTCGAGGTCTGCGACAGATGCCGCACGAACCGCGATTGCAGGGCGTCCGCCGGGGGTCGATGCGTCGAGGTCGCGGGCAACACCTGCGCGATGCCCGCGCGCGTCTGCCGCTATCCGCGCGATGCGTGCTCGCGCTGCGAGGGGCGTCCGACCTTCGAGC
>JBPOHC010000835.1:0-1798 GCA_052035985.1 Myxococcota bacterium
CCGAACGGAGGGCTGCATGATGCTCTGGCGCTCTGTGCTGCTCGTCGCGTGCGCCCTCTGCGGGTACCTCCACGCGATCGAGTGGTCGCCGTGGTGCGCGGTCTGCTGGGGCGGTCTCCGCGGCGAGGTGCCGGGGGATCGCGCGGACGATGGGGAGGTGTGTGATGGGTGCTGAGACGACAGAGGCGCTCCGCGCTGCGATCGAGACGGCGCTCCGACGACGCGACGGATACGGTGGAGTCATCGTCGGAACGAGGGACTACAGGACCGCTAAGGACCGATGGAGCGCGACATCGGCCGTCGCCGTGGGTCGCGTCGAGGTGTGGTGCGAAAGCGAGGCCGACGCCCTGCGCGCGCTCGCCGTCGCGTGTGGGCTGCGCGAGGACGGGAGCGACCCCGCGGAGGAGGTCAGGCGGCTGCGCGAGAGGGTGGACATCCTGAGCGCCCGTCACGAGGCTGGACTGGAGGACAGGGACCGACTCCGCAACGAGCGTGATGAGGCGAAGCGCGCCAGCGACGCGGACCTGCTCTCCCTTCCGCCGCCAGACCCGCGCAGGCGCGACGCGTGGCAACTGTACCTCGTGGCTCGTGAGCGCCTCGAAGCCGCCCGCGCCGCGCTCGATGCGCTGACGAGGGAGCCGTGAGCGCCGACAGTCGACTGATCGCCCGCGTCGAGGCCGCGCTCTGCCGTCGCTTCGACGCGTCATCGGCAAGCGTGAGCACGCAGCACTGCGACGGGACGTGGCGCGCGTGGGCGCACCTCTACCGCACCGACGGGTCGCTCTCTGTGAGCCCGACGACGCGGCACGCGCGCAAGCGTGATGCGGTGCGCTCCGTCGCCGCGGTCGCCGGTCTCCGCGACGAGGAGTTCGCCGAGCTGCCCGCCGCCCCAGAGCGCGAGGTCGTCGACATGCAGCTCGCGCTTGAGATCGAAGGAGGCGACCGTGGTTGACCTCCCTCGACCCGCGCTTGCCGAGGTGCTGCGCCACGCGCTCGTGGCGATGGTGCGCGCCATGAGCGGACCGCCGTCCTCGCCGCGCGGCGCGATGCTCTACGTGAGCTCCGGCCACGCAGGCCGTGGCTACACCAACGCCCCGGGCTGGTCGGCCGACGTGACAGCCGCGCTCTGGCGCGGGGACATCACCGAGGCCCGGCGCGTGCTGCGCTCGTTCGGCCACGTGTCGATCGCGCCTTTCGCGGATCCGCAGGCCGTGCACGCGCTCACGCTCGCGCTCGATGCGGCGTTCGAAGTGGTCGAGGCGCACGCCGCGGCGCTCGCCGAAGACGCACCCATGGATGCGCTGTTCACGTTGGTGGCGTGGGATGCAGACGGGGATGTGTCGCGATGAAGACCGACAACGACGCGATCGACACCAAGCCCTTCACGCGCCCGCACGTCGAGGCGGTGGTGCCGCTCTTCGTCGGACGTCTCCGATTCCAGAGCGCGTCGGGCCCGCTGGAGTCTATGTGGCTGCGCCTCCTGCCGTCCGAGGGCGAGGAGGTTCCGGCGACGCGCGACGGACGCGTGCTCGCCACCGTGGGGCGCCTCACGCCAGACGACGCTCGCGCCCTCGCCGCGGCGCTGCTCGCGTACGCCGACACGCACGCGGAGACGGAGACAGGATGAGCAACGACACGATGACATGGCCGTGCGCCATCGATGACGCCACGCGCGCGCTCATTGTGGACTTCGCAGACCGCGCCGAGGAGCGGACCCTCGCCGCGACCGTCGCGCGCCTGACGCTCGCGCTCGAGACGGCGCCCGACGTGCCCGAGCTCGCCGCTCGCCTCCGGTCGC
>JBPOHC010000525.1:0-4382 GCA_052035985.1 Myxococcota bacterium
ATAAGCGCCGGACATCGTCCGGCGCGACGCTCATGACTTTGCCCGGTGGTGAAGCGCACCGCGCTGAACCCCGGCCGCGCCCGAGCAGAGCGCGCCGCACCGAAGCTCGTTCGCTCGTGTTGGCGGACGCAAGCATCAGCGCCACGCCCGCTGCGCGCGGAGCTCCGCGAGGCGGGCCTCCAGTGCAGCGGCGGAGGCCGTGGAGAGCCACGCGCCGCGGTCGGCGTCGAGGGGAATGTTCAGCGCATCGCAGATGGCTTCGACCGCGAGGCGCAGGCCCCGCTTGATGCCCTCCTCACGACCCTCTTCACGGCCCTCTTCGTGCGCCTTCTCTCGGATCTCATTCGCCGCCGCAGGGAACGCATCAAGGAGCCTGCGCGTGAGCTCCGTCTTGATGCGATGCTGCTCCTCGTCGTGCGCGGCGGAGCTGAGAATCTCGCTTGCGATCTCCGTCGTCATGTCCAGATCCTTCACCACTTTCGCGGTCCAGTCGAGGCCCCGCTTCGCCGCCGCCCACAGCAGAAACTCTCCCAACGCGCGCCCCGAGCGTGCCAACAGCAGCGGGATCAGATCGAGCCGCAGTGGAAGCTCGTTCGCCGCGATCCACAGCGTCTCGTACTCACGAGATCCCACGCGCCAGCAGCCCCCCGCAACGCGCTCCAACAGCAGCGCGCCGCGCGCTGCGTCCTCCAGCATCCACTTCGGAACGTGCGGCGCCACCACCCACGTCGCGTACTCGCTCGGGTCGGGGTCTTTCGGCGCGGGATCGCCTTCGAGGTGCTGCACCCACCGAGCCTGACGGCGTAGCTCGCAGCGGGCGAGGCACGCGCGGTCCAGGTGGTCGCCAGGCATCTTCACGTCGAGCGTCGCCTCCACGCGCAGGCGACACCACGGCGCGTCGAGCTCCGACAACCCGGGGGCGAGCACCACACGCACGACCCCGTCGGGCTGGAGCGCCCCGACAGGAACCTCGGGCGGCACACGCACCGTCACACGATGACCCGTGGCCCGCGGGGTCTCGTCTCGAAGGATCTGCTTCGCGGCCTGGTCGGGTCTTCCCATCGATGCTCACACCGGCGAGTACATGACACGGCGCCGGAGCGTCGAGATTTCACCAGCGTCTCAACCCGAGTGAACCAGCGGCCGGGGAGACGGCGTATTGGAATCTCGATCCCACGCGCACCGCCCCCTGGAGCGCGGAATCGCAACTTCGATGCGCAGCACTACCGCCCCCGTGGCGCCGCATCGAGATCCCGATGGGGCGCTCAGCGGCCCCCGAGGCACCTCATCGAAACGTCGATGGGTCGCTCAGGGGCGCGCGGAGAGCAGCGCACCGCTTCCCGCGTGCTGAAGCACGCGGCAACATGCGCGTGATCAACTCGCGAAAAGCCCGTAGCGGGCTCCGTGATAGGGAGTCCGCGGAGCGGACTTCAAGTGCGTATCTCTCGCGCAGGTTGCCGCGTGTTTTCAACACGCGGTCAGGGCGTGTCCCGGGCGCACCGGAAGCCGACTTCGTGGAAGCGGCTCCTGACCGTGTAGTAGTAGCGCGACGCGGACCGGAGGCCCGCCGCGAAGGTGAGGGACCACGAACCACCGCGGATCACGCGGTTGCCGACGGCGCTGTTGTTACACAGCGGATTATTGCTTGACATTCTGCATGACGGGTAAGCGCCCCAGTTGTCTGCCGTCCACTCCCACACGCTGCCCGCGAGTCCGAAGATCCCCTCCGATGCTGCGAAGGCGTCCACATGGCGCGTCGGGCGACCATCGGTCCCCGGGCATGCGTTCCAATGAGCGCGATCGCAGGCATAACTCGGGGAGGTGTCGCCCCAGGGGAAGAGACGTCCAGGTGCAAGAGCCCCGACAGAACGCCCACGAGCGGCGAACTCCCACTCTGCTTCCGTCGGAAGCCGCCCCCCATCCCACACGCAGAACTCCTGCGCGAGCCACCAGTCGACACAGTTCATCGGGTGCGCCGTCACGCTCGCGTCCGACATGGACCAGTTGCAGTCGGCGTCGAGAGGCAATGGGTCCTGCGCTGCCAGGCCCCACCCGATGGTCGTCCCTCGGTAAGGGATCGGGGATATGCGAAGCACCGACGGCGACGCCGTGGTCGAACGCGCAGCCCAGAACACGCGGAAACGATCGACCGACACCTCGTAAGCGTCGATCGCGAAATTCCCAACAGTGATCCCTGTCTGCGGCGGCGCTGCGTCGTATGCACAGGTGGGGTCGGGCGGCCCCGAGCAGTTCGACGGGGCGCCCATCGTGAACGTTCCGCCCGCCACGCCGACAAGGCCACAGCCAGCAGGCTGCGGTGTCCCCGTGCAGCTCCGTTGAGTGGTCGAAGACAGGGGCACGTCCGCGGGGGGCACGTCCGCGACGGGCACGTCCGCGACGGGCACGTCCGCGGGGGGCACGTCCGCGGGGGGCACGTCCGCGGGGGGCACGTCCGCGACGGGCACGTCCGCGACGGGCACATCCGCGACGGGCACATCCGCGACGGGCACATCCGCGACGAGCACATCCGCGACGGGCACGTCGGCGACAGGCACGTCCGCGACAACAACGTCCTGCCAGGCCACGTCCGCGACAGGCACGTCGGCGACAGGCACGTCGGCGACAGGCACGTCGGCGACAAGCGCGTCCGCGACTGGCACGTCTGCGACAGCCACATCCGCGGCTGGCACATCTGCTCCCCCGCGATACCCCCACCCCGGCTCACGTGGATACTCGCAGCCGCACAGCGCGACGACGCACGCCACGACCACCCCGCGATGCACCGCCGCTGCGACCATCGCCGCGAAGCTACGTCAGCCACGCAACGCGCGTCCAGCGCGCCTCGCAGCCATCACCGCGACACGAGTTCGTTGCAGTGTTCCCTTCCCGATCGTGTGTGAGCTCGCGCGCCAGAGTCCGGTCCTCCCGTCACCCCGGCGCACTCAGCTCGTCCCCGCCCTCAACGACCGCGCTTGCGAGGCTTCGTCACCTTCGCCGCGGTCGGCACCGCGGGCTGCGCGGGGGTCTCTCCCTCCCCCTCCGCGGGCTTCTTCCGGCTCTCGGCGCGGCGCTCGCGCTCGTGCGCGCTCGTCACCTCGGCGAGGATCTCGGGGTGCTTCTGGAACACCCTCCGCGCGCCGCGGCGCACCAGCGCGACGCGCTCCGCGAGCAGGTGCAGCAGCCGGTTGCGCAGCGCGAGCGGCGCGGGCGTCGGCGGCGGAGACGGCGCAGCTTCGATCGCGGGAGGAACGATGCTCGCGGCGGAGAGACGCGCCGACAGACCCAGGGCCTCGTCGATGAGCGAGTCGTCGAAGTCCTCGTCGTCGTGGACGAGGCGGGCGCGCAGCGACGAGGCGAGCGTCGCGTGGTTGAGGAGGTCCTGCCCGATCGACGTCGGCAGCGCGTCGCGCTTCGCGTGGAACGCGCGCACCTTCGCGTAGCGCGCGTCGTCGTCGTCCTCGACGCCGTCGTCGAGCGTGAAGGCCAGCGCAGAGGCGAGCTCCTGTGTGACCCACTCGGCGCGCGCGGTAGGGTCCTCGGGCGGCGACACGACGGCGAGCGTGGCGTCGGTCTGAGCTTGCTGAACGGCGGACACGAGCTCGGTGATCTCCGCGCTGGTCGCGCGAGGGAGCTTGCGCCGCACGCGCGCCAGACCGGGGACGTCACCGCGCGCCTTCCAATAGCGATGGAGGAAGCTCGCGGCCCTCTTGGCCTCGTCGAGGAACACCTCGTACGGCACGGACAGCGGGCTCTCGATCGAAGGCACCAACATGGCGGCCTCGATCCAGCGGGCGTGCGACCTCGGCGCGGCGCCGGACTTCGCAACGGACCTCTTCTTGTCGTTCTTCTTCTCGGTCATGGCAGATGAACGCGGCTCCCTTCGCTGCGGCGCGACGCGCGACGCAACGAAGCGAAACTAACGCGCGGCGCGCGCGCCGATGACCGACGAAGCCTCCCTGCGCCGTTGCATTCGTCCCGAGCCAGAGATGTCATGTCCGGGAACGAGACGATGCCGTCACGGAGCGCGAGAGACGTGTCCTGAACCGACCGCGCCCCGTCCTGAACAACCGGGTTCTGTCCTGGACTGCGTGAATCTGTCCTGGACCGACCGGGTTCTGTCCTGGAGCGGCTGGGATCTGTCCTGGAGCACGTGATTCTGTCCTGGGCCGGCCGTGGTCTGTCCTGGAGCGAGCGTGATCTGTCCCGGTCCCTGCTTCGCGCGTCACCCCTTCCGCCACCCCTCGGGCAGCGTCAACCGAAGCTCCGCGCGCAGCCCTTCGAGCGCCGCGTCGAGCACCGCGCGTCGCTCCTTCGGCGCAGTGCGCGCCCGCAATTCCGCGAGGTGCGCCGTGAAGGCCGCGAAGTCGTCTCCGAGGCCCGCC
>JBPOHC010000571.1:0-3428 GCA_052035985.1 Myxococcota bacterium
CGATGCGGGCGTGTCGGTGCCTCCGTCGGTGGTTGTTCCGCCGCCGGTGCCGCAGGCCATCACCATCGCAGTCAGCACGCCGAGTCCTATCCGTCGGTTCATCATATGTCGCGCTCTCCCTCTCGGCGTCGTCGCCGGGTGCGCGATGACGCAACCAGCGGAGCGAGGGTGTCAAGCGTCGTCGCGCGGGCGGCGGCTCCTCCCACTTCACGCTTCACCCGCGCTGCGAGGCGGCGACACGCTACGGCTTTGCCGCACCTCACACCGCGGCGCCGAAGGAGACACAAGCCCACGATGAAACCCGCCGTCACTACACCGAAGACCACGAAGGCGGCTTCGGCGCGCAGCTTCCTGGCGTCGCGATCAACGCGAGCTACGAGCCGGTCGATGCTCCGTTCAATCCCTTCTTGACCGGCGCGGCCGCCTTCGGCTTCGACGCCGACGGCGACGGTCGCTGCGACGTGGCCTCGTTGGTCGCGGAGCCTGGGTTCGCTCGCCTCCGCGTCGCAGCGTCGTCGCGCGTCACCGACTGGATCTGGCGCGACGGCGTGACGGCGGATCGCGTTCCGGTGTCGACTCGCCTCGATCGCCTCGGCGACCTCGACGGCGACGGCTATGAGGAGCTCGCGGTGCGCTTCGACGCCATCGCGCGCGAGGTCGCTGCGTTCGCGGTCGTGCTTCATGGCGGTCCCGACGGGTACTCGTTGGAGCGCACGTTGCCGATCGACGCTCGATCGCTCCCCGAGGGCGAGGAGGCTCCCCTCTTCGACGTGAACGGCGACGGGATCACCGATCGAATCGTCTCGTCGAGCGCCGCGCCCGCCGCGCTCTATCTGGGCAGCGCCGTCGGCTTCGTGCGCTCCGCCGACCTGCCGCGTTGCGCCGCGCCGTGCGGCCCGGTCACGTACTTCTCCGCGGGCGACTACGACCGCGACGGGTACAGCGATCTGTACGCCTGGAACGCCGAGACCCACGCGTTGGAGATCTACGCGGGAGGCCCCTCGGGCTTCGGCGCGGCGCCTGTCGAGACCGTCACGCTCGACCCCTGATACCACCGCTACACCGAACCTGGACTTCAGCGACGACCGCGGCGCCGGTGAATGAACCTGGATTCTTCATCGGGATCACGGCGACGCACTCGCCGCAGGTTGAAAACCTGCGGCAACCTGCGCGCATGAAGAACGGGGTGAAGTCGGCGTTCCGCCGACTCCCAGTCACGAGCCCGCGAAGCGGGCTTTGATCGCGTCGATCCCTGCGCAGGTTGCCGCAGGTTTTCAACCTGCGGCGAGCGCGTCGCCGTGATCCTCATGAATCGTCCGGGTTCGTTCACCGGCGCCGCGGTCGTCGCTGAAGTCCAGGTTCGGTGTAGCGGTGGTATGAGCGGTCACCGCGAAGACGTCCGCGCGATCGTCAGGCGCGCGTTCAGCGAAAGATCAGGAGTTGCGCCCACGCCGCGAGCACGAGGGGCGCTGCCGCCTGCGTCGAGAGGGCGATCGCGAAGGACCTCCGCCGTGTACTGGTGCGAGTAAGAGCCTCGGGCTTCGAACTGGGAGAGCTCGTTCTGGCTGTACGTCGTCGGCGGGAATCGCTACGCCTCCGAGGCGCCTTCGGGGCGGGCTTGTCTCGCCTCTGCGGCCGAGGTGATGAGGTCCGCGAGGGAGGCGAGCTCGAGGGGCTTGGCGAGGTGCGCGTCCATCCCCGCCTTGAGGTACTCGGCCACCTGATGCGACATCGCGTTGGCCGACAGGGCCACGATCGTCGTCCGGCGACGGCCGCTCTCGGTCTCACGCGCCCGGATCGCGCGCGTCGCCGACACGCCGTCGACCTCGGGCATCTGGACGTCCATCAGCACCAGGTCCCAGGGCTCGCGCTCCCACGCCTCGATGGCGGACGCGCCGTCGCCGACCACCACGGGCACGACGCCGAGGTGGAGCAGGAGCGTCTTGAGCACGAGCTGATTCACGCGGTTGTCCTCCGCTGCGAGGACCTTCAGCGGCCGCACCAGCGACGGCGCCGGGAGCGACGACACGCGCCCTCGCGAGCGGGCCTCACCGACGCGCGGAAGGGGCAGCGACACGGTGAAGCGCGAGCCCTCGCCCACGCGGCTCTCGACGGTGATGTCTCCGCCCATGAGCGCGGCGAGCTCGCGGCATATCGAGAGGCCGAGGCCCGTGCCGCCGTAGCGTCGGGTGGTCGACGGATCGGCCTGCGTGAACTTCGTGAAGAGGGTCGAGAGCGCGGCCTCGCGGATGCCGGGGCCTGTGTCTGTGACCGACAGCATGAGCCGCTCGCCCTCGCGCCAGCCCCGCACGCGGATCTCGCCGCGCTCGGTGAACTTCACCGCGTTCGAGAGGAGGTTGTAGAGGATCTGCCGCAGGCGCGTGGGGTCGCCGCGGTACACGCCCTCGCCCTCGTCGACGTCGAGCGCGAAGGAGACGCCCTTCTTGTTGGCGAGCGCGGTGAAGGCCTGCTGGGCGCCCCGCACGACCTCGCCGAGGTCGAACTCGATCTCCTCGAGGTCGAGGCGTCCGGCTTCGATCTTCGACAGATCGAGCACGTCGTTGAGCACGGCGAGCAGCGTGACCGCGGACTCGCGGATCACCTCGAGGCGCTCGCGCTGCGGCGCCGACAGCTCGTCGACCGCCATCGCCTGCGCCATGCCGAGCACGCCGTTGAGCGGCGTTCGAACCTCGTGGCTCATCGTCGCGAGGAACGCGCTCTTGGCCTGGCTCGCCGTCTCGGAGGCGTCGCGCGCGCGACCGAGGTCGTCCTTCAGCGACTGGAGCGCGAGGCGCTGACGCATCAGGTAGTAACAGACAGGCGTCCCCACGATCGTCGCGATGAGCATCGTGTTGAGCGGCGTGTAGGTGCCGCTCCCCGCCATGATCACCTCGCTGAGGACGTAATCGACCACCATCGCCATGCCCACGATGATGAGCACCAGAGTCGCGGTGAGACGGGTCGCCTGCGAGGTCATGGGCAGTCCGTGGAGCGAGGGCGTGCGGCTCAGCGAGATTCCACGGTTTCCAGGTTGAACTAAAGGTTTTTCCGGATCGTTCCTGAAATTACCCGACGGTCCTGTCGGGGGTCGATTTCCGAAGGTTCCGGCGTGTCGCCGCTCCTCGCCAGACGAACCCTCGCAGCGTCGCGTGACGGCGCGTATGCGACGCCGCGCCGATGTCCGCGCGATCGTCAGGGGCGCGTTCAACGAAAGATCGCGAGCCGCGCCCACGCAGCGAGCACGAGGGGCGCTGCCGCCTGCATCGAGAGGGCGATCGCGATGGCGCCGTTCCATCGGCAACCTTCACCGCGAGGCGGTCTCGCCGTTCTGAAGACGGAACGTGCCATAGCGCACGATGGGGGCGAGGTGGCCGTACTCGGTCGGGTCGCTGTAGGCCTCGAAGCGCTCGGTCACCAGCCGTTCGGGC
>JBPOHC010000849.1:0-1542 GCA_052035985.1 Myxococcota bacterium
TCCACCTCCGGCGCGCGCGGAGCACGCAGAGAGGAGCACGATCAACGACCCTCGGAGCGACGCCCTCATGCGTGATGTGTCGCGTGTTCTCGCGGGACGCGCAATCCGACGCAGCGCGGAACTCCGAGAGGGCGACGAGGGTGTGTTTCCGATCGTGCTCACGGTCCCCGGAGCTCCTGGATCGGCTTGAAGATGGGGCAGAGCCGTGCGAGGGCGGGGTTGCTGAAGCTCCTCTCTCGTCGGGTGCCCCGTGGATACGATCGTCGAAGTTCCCGCGGCGTTCAAGGCCGCATCGTCGTGTTGCTCGTTGCTGTTCGACCTGGCCGAGAGCGCTCGCTGCGCGGCCTCGTCGGGTGAGCCCTTCGTCTATGCCGACCTGGAGCGTGCCTTCGCGTGCGGCGTCAGCGCGTTGCAGCGCGATCTTCACGCCGTCGTCCTTGCCGCCATGGCCTGCGAGCAGCCGCGCGTGTTGATCAACGGCGTCCCTCATCGCAGGGTGCTGCGCACCGCCGCGACCTACCACTCCCTCGCTGGGGACCTCGTCGTCGAGCGATGGCTCTACCGCTCGCTCCACGACCCTGAAGCGTTCGCCGTTGATCCCATCGCGCTTCGCGTCGGCACCATCGCCTCGACGTGGTTGCCCGCGACCGCTACCGCGATGGCCTTCCTCGTTCAGCAGGCGCCCGTACGAGAGGCCGTGCAGACGGCCCGCGCCCTCGGCGTGTTGCCCTATTCGGCGGCGAGCTTCCACCGCATCACACAGGCCGTCGGCGAGGTCTACGAGGCCCATCAGGACGCGATCGAAGACGCCCTCATCGAGCGCTACGAGGTCCCCGCGGAGGCCACGGGGATCACGCTCTCGCTCGACCGCGTCGCGGGTCCCTTCGAGGTGCCGCGATCGCGCAGACGAGGACGTCCCAAGAAGAAGGCTCCGCGCCGCCCCATCTCGCGGATCTGGAAGATGATCTACTGCGCGTCGCTGACGCGGCCTCCCGCACAACTTCGCGCAGTCGTAGATTGCCGGAAGCTCCGGGATGAGCTTGCAGTCACGGTCCCCCGCGGGCAGGGAGAGGTTGCGAAGCCAAACTCACCACCCCCAGGAGGACCGTGCCTCCCGAGACTGCCCGAGCGACCTCGCCGTCGCAACCCCGTCGTTCGACCTGTCAGCGCCCTCGCGACGAGCGCATCGCCAACGTCATCGATCTCGAAGCGGCTCGGCAAGCCCGCGCCTCGACGCGCGCGGCGGCCCTGGCGCAAGGTGTCGCCGAGAGCACCCTGCGCGGCTGGCTCCAACGCGCTCACGACGACCAACCACCCGACCCCGTGCAACGCTTCTTCGAGACCCCCGACGGGCTGCGCCTGCTCCATCGCATCGTCACCGCCGCCCTCGTCGTCATCGTCCTCATGGGCGGCAAGGAGCCTCCGCACGATTGTTTGAGCACACCGAGGGGTTTCGAATTGGTGTAGAGCTCCGGCAGTGGACGATGACCAAGAGGCTGTGGTTCGGGCGAAGTTCGAGGCACTGGTTCCTGTGCTGAACGA
>JBPOHC010000097.1:0-10055 GCA_052035985.1 Myxococcota bacterium
GCCTGCTGCGCGGCGGGCGCCTGCTGCGCGGCGGGCGCCTGCTGCGCGGCGGGCTGCGCGACGACGGGCGCAGCGGGCGCTTGCGGCGCAGCGACGGGCGCGGCGGGCGCTTGCGGCGCGACGCGCATCGCGGCGGGGTTGGCGACCGAGCGCGTGCAGTACGCGCAGACGACGACGGCTTCGACGACGGTGGTCGGCATCGGGGCGCCGCAGTTGGGGCACTTGAGAATTTCGAGGGACATCGACACCTCTTCGGGGGCGAAGAAATATCACGCGCTGCGTTCGCGGTGGGCGAAGATTCTCGACCCTGCGATGACCACGATCGCGCGCGTCGAAACGTCGCTGTGAGAGGCGTTTTCGCGCGGTGTGAGCGCTGCGAGTCGGAGCCGCGTTGACAACGCCCGCGGTGTGCGCTTCACGAGCGCGCCGCGAATGCGGTTCGCGAGGTCGTCGGGTGTGTGCGGCCTGCCACGTTGCGCGAGGGGGAGCTCCGTGGTGAAGCTACGCGTCCTTCGCTTGTCGCCCTCGCAGAAACCGCGCTCGAAACCCACTCACGGAGCAGGGAACGACACACGATGCAACGACGAACCAGGACCTCGCGCATCGCGCCGCTGGCCGGAATCACCCTCGGCGTCGTCGCCTGCGCGGCCGTGACCGCCGCGACGAACGAGACCTCCATCGACGCGTGGACGCGACGCTCTCCCACGCTCCGCGCCGCCGCGCGCTACATGCCCGCCGCCGCGGGGATGGTCGCCGACGCGCAGCGAACCCCGACGCCCGCCGAGCCTCCTCGCGTGACCGTCGCGGCGCCCTACGGCCTGCGCCACGGACGCCCTCGCACCGTGTGGGACCTCCCCATGCGCGACGCGTGGCCCGCCGAGCGCGCGTGGACGCCCGAGGTCGAAGACGAGTACAGCCGCTTCGTCACCGCCATCGGCAGGGGCATCGTCTCGCGCCGCTGCATCCACCTCGACGACTGCCTCAACAGCCCGTCGATCAATCCCCTCCACGATCGCGACGAGGTGCGCCTCGGGCTGCGGCCTGACTGCGCCGACGTGCCGTACCTCCTCCGCGGGTACTTCGCGTTCAAGCGTCACCTGCCCTTCGGCTTCGTCGCCGCGATGGGCGGCGAGGGCGGCGACCCGCGCTACCTCCACCAGGGCATCCCCGTGCTGTGGCGCCAGTGGACCGACTTCCGCTCGCCGCGCGCGCTCTTCGACGAGATGCCTTCGTACGTGCACTCGGGGATGTTCCGCCTCTCGCCCAAGCTCGAAGACGGCGACACCTACGCGCCGCGCATCGACCGCGACTCGGTGCGCCCCGGGTCGATGTACTACGACACCAACGGCCACGTGCTCGTGGTCACCGAGATCGAGCCCGACGGGTCGATCCAGTTCATCGACGGGCACCCCGGCGGCTCCATCTCGCACCCGCACTTCGAGACCCCGAGGCAGTCGCCGCCGGGCTCCGCCGAGTGGGGCGGAGGCTTTCGCAACTGGCGCTCGCAGCGCCTCGTGAACGGCGTCATCGCCCGCGCCCGCAACGCGGCCATCACCGACTTCGCCCCGCTCTACCAGTACGAGCGAACGCGCTACGTGGTCGACGGCGCGCGCGTCGAGTTCGACGACTGGGTGCGCCACACGCTGCGCGCGCCCTCGGCCTTCGATCTCACCGCCTCACGCTGACCCGCTCAACGCCCGCGCCGAGCGTCGATGCGGTAGAGCCGCTCGGACATATCCCGTCCCATCTCGCGGGACGCTCGAATGACGTCGTGGCGCGGTGATTTCGGGCACGCGGGGTCGGTCTCCGCGGGATCTCCCGCGAGGGCGAAGGACTGGCATCGGCAGCCGCCGTAGTCGACCTCGCGCTGATCGCACGACGCGCAGGGCTCGCGCATCCACGCCGTGCCGCGGAAGCGTTCGAAGTCCCTTCCGTCGTACCAGAGGTCGCGCAGCGAGCGGTCTCGCACACCCTCCATCGCCATCCCCGGGAGCCCGTGCGCGCCGGGGCAGGGGAGCGCGACGCCCGTCGGGATCACGGTCATGAAGCGCCGTCCCCAGCCGTCCATGCAGGGCCGCGGCGCGTCGGCGAACCAGTCGGGCACCACGTAGATCACGTCGAGCCTGCCCGCGAGATTCCGCTGCGCCTCGCGTGCGATCGCGTGCGACGCCTCGAGCTGATCGCGCGTCGGGAGCAGGGCCTCTCGATGCGCGAGCGCGCTGCCGTGGTACTGCGTGTTCGCGAGCTCGATGCGCTGCGCGCCGAGCGTCACCGCGAGCGCGATGAGCTCCCCCGTGCGCGCGAGGTTGCCGCGGTGGAGCACGACGTTGAGCGACAGCTCCATGCCCGCGTCGCGCACCATGCGAGCGACCGCGAGCTTCTGCTGGTGGACGCGCGTCCCCGCGACGGCGTCACCGAGGGCCTCGTCGGCGTCTTGAAACGACACCTGCACGTGGTCGACGCCCGCATCGGAGAGCGCTTTCACGCGCTCCCTCGTGGCGCCCCACCCCGAGGTGATGACGTTCACGTAGAGCCCCGCGCCGCGGCCCTCTCGCGCGATGTCTTCGAGGTCGCTTCGAAGCAGCGGCTCGCCGCCCGAGAGGTGCAGGTGAAACACGCCGAGCTCGGCGGCTTCTCGCGCCACGCGACGCCACGTCTCGGTGTCGAGCTCGGGGGCGTAGGCGCTCCAGTCCGTGGGGTTCGAGCAGTACGCGCAGCGCAGCGGGCAGCGGTACGTGAGCTCCGCGAGGAGGGCCATCGGAGGCTGCGTGTTCACGGCTCGCTCATCTTCACGAAACCTCGCGCCACAAGCTGTTCGAGGAGCTCCGTCACGTCGCTGAACACGGTCTCTCGCGGCGCCTCGGGGTGCGCCTCGCAGAGCGCGTCGACGATGCGCTCGACGGAGCGCGCGCCGTCGATGCGCTCGATCACCTCGGCGGCCTCGGGGTTCAGCACGAGCACGCCCTCGGGGTAGAGGAGCGCGTGACACCCGCGCGTCGGGTCCCACCGCAGGCGCGCGCGTCGGGCGAGCGAAGGGATCACACCGCGCCTGCGCAGTGCCACCAGATCGCGTCGAGCTGCGACCAGAGGAGGTCGCACTTGAACTCCAGCGCGGCGACGGTCTTCTCCTGCATCTCGCGCGTCGTGCAGTGCTTGAGCACGAGCTCGATGGCGTGGTCGCTGTCGGCGCGCGCCCGCGTCGGACGCCCTCGAAAATAGGCCAGTCCGTCGTCCTTCACCCAGGGGTAGTGCCGCTCGAACGCGGCGATGCGGAGGCTCATGAGGTCCGGCGAGAAGAGCTCCGTGAGCGACGAGGCGACGCCTTCGATCCAGGGCTTCGTGCGGACGAAGTTCACGTACGCGTCGACGGCGAAGCGCACGCCGGGGAGGAGGTGCGCCTCGCTCCACGCGTCTTCGCGGGTGCCACCGACGGCCTCCACGAGCCGGAGCCAGCGCTCGATGCCGCCCTCGTCATCGGGGCCCGTTCCGTCGTGGTCGACGAGGCGCTGACGCCAGCGGCGACGCTCCTTCGGGTCGGGCATGAGCGAGAGGAGGGCGGCGTCCTTCGCGGGGATCGAGCGCTGGTAATAGAAGCGGTTGAGCGCCCACACGCGGAGCTGATCGCGCGTGAGCTTCCCCTCGTTCATCAGGGTGTGAAAGGGGTGCTTGTCGTGGTACTTGCGCGCGCCGACTTCGCGCAGCCTCGCGACGAGCGCGTCGGCTTCGAGGGGAGCTTCCATGGGCGAGGGATCGTAGCGCCGACCTCGCGTCCGCCGCGCGCGAAGTGTTTTCGTGAGCCGCGCGCCTCGGCCCGCGGTACGGCGCCCCGCTTGACCCGCGCGCCGGTGACGGCATAGCGTCGCCAGACACCCTTCCACTGATCGAGGCACGCGAGACCCCATGAAGAACGACCGCCGTGACGACCGCAACGCTCCCCGCGACACCCGCAAGCCCGCGCCCCGCGCGTGGACGAAGCCCGCGTTCGTCGAGCTGAGCGCCTGCGCCGAGATCGGCGCCTACGCCTTCACCGCCTGATCGCCTCGATCACTCCAAAGCCCTCCGTCACTCATCACCATGCGCGCCATCATCCTCGGCTCCTCGGCCGGAGGCGGCCTCCCTCAATGGAACTGCGGCTGCCCTCGCTGCGCCTCTGCGCGCACGGGGGACGGCGACGTACGCCCGCGGCACCAGTCATCGATCTGCGTCTCCGCCGACGGCGAGCGCTGGGTGCTCTTCAACGCCTCGCCCGACGTGCGATCGCAGCTCGCGGCCACGGCCTCGCTCTGGCCGAAATCGCTTCGTAGAAGCCCTCTGCGTGCGATCGCGCTGACCAACGCCGACATCGATCACGCGGCGGGCCTGCTCGTACTTCGAGAGGGCGGAGCGCCCGCGATCTATTGCACCGCGCGCGTCGAGGAGGCGCTCACCGAGGGGCTGCGAATCCTCCCCGTGCTCGGCGCTTACGGTGACGTTCAAGTGCGACGCGTCGAGCCCGGCGAGCGCGTGGCCGTGCGCGACCGCGAGGGAGAGCGCACGGGCGTGTCGATCCGCGCGTTCGTGGTCGCGAGCAAGCCCGCGCCGTACATGGCCGGGCGACACCGCGAAGACCCTCGCGGAGACCTCGCGGGAGACACCGTGGGCTACGCGATCTCGGCCGACGCGCGCCCCGACGAGACGCTGGTCTACGTGCCCGGCGTTCGTGACCTCGACGACGCGCTCGCGCGCGAGCTCTCCGCCGCGCGCTGCGTGCTCATCGACGGGACCTTCTTCACCGACGACGAGATGGTCGCGATGGGCGCGTCGACGAAGACCGCGCGCGTGATGGGCCACGCGCCGCTCACGGGCGATGGGGGCCTCGTGAACTTCCTCGACGGGGTGAGCGGACCGCGCAAGGTGCTCGTGCACATCAACAACTCGAACCCCGCGCTGCACGACGACGGTGAGGCGCTTGCGCTGCTCCACGCGCACGACATCGACCTCGCCCACGACGGCATGGAACTCTGCTGGTAGACGCCCTCAGGCGCGCGACGACACCGCGTCGAGCGACTCGCGCAGGCGCAGCGGGTCGATGGGCTTGCTGAGGTAGCTGTCCATGCCGGCCGCGCGGCACGTCTCGTCGTCGCCCTTCATCGCGTGCGCGGTCAGCGCGATCACCGGGACGCGCGGACGTCCCTCTCGCGCCTCGTCGGCGCGCAGCCTCCGCGTCGCTTCGAGGCCGTCGAGCTCGGGCATCTGCACGTCCATCAGCACTGCGTCGAAGCCGTGTCCCGCGGCGAGCTTCGCGAGGGCGACGGCCCCGTTGGGGGCGTGCGACACGCGGTGCCCGAGCTTCTCGAGCACGCGCGTCACGATGCGCACGTTCACCGCGTTGTCCTCCGCGAGGAGGAGGTTGAGCCCGCGCGCGGGCGCGTCGTGGCGTCGCGTGCCGCTACGAACAGGGGCCTCGCACACGGGCAGCGACGAGGTGAACGTGAACGAGCTCCCCTGGCCGACGACGCTGGTCACCGTGAGGGCGCCGCCCATGCGCGCCACCAGCTCGCGGCTGATGGTGAGCCCGAGGCCCGTGCCGCCGAAGCGCCGCGTGGTCGAGCCGTCGGCCTGCGTGAAGGCTTCGAAGATCCGCTCGAGGCGATCGTGGGGGATGCCGATGCCCGTGTCTGCGACCGTGAAGCGCACCGCGTCGCCGACGTCGGGCGCGACGGCGAGCGCGACCGAGCCCGACCCGGTGAACTTCACCGCGTTGCCCAGGAGGTTGAGGAGCACCTGACGGAGCCGCGTCGGGTCGCCCACGCGCCACGGAGAGACGCCCGGCGCGACGGCGACCGTGAGCGTGAGGCCCTTGCGCGAAGCGCTCGGTGCGACGAGCGCGCGCGCGGCCTCGACGAGGTCGACGAGCGAGAACGCGACGGCCTCGAGGTCGAGCCTGCCCGCCTCGATCTTCGAGAGGTCGAGCACGTCGTCGAGGACGCTCAGGAGCGCCTGCGCCGACTGCCGGAGCGTCTCGACGTGCTCCCGCTGCTCGGCGTCGAGCGAGGTCTCGCCGAGGAGCATCGACGCGCCCAGGATGCCGTTCATGGGCGTGCGGATCTCGTGGCTCGTGTTCGCGAGAAACTGTGATTTCACACGCGACGCGGTGAGGGCCTCCTCGCGCGCGTGGAGGGCGTCATCGAGCGCGTCGCGCAGCCTGCGCTCGTTCCGCTGGTTGGAGTCGTAGAGCACCTTGGCGCGCGTCACGAACTCGATGAGCGTGCCGAAGACCGCGATGAACCAGAGCTTGTGTTGCAGCGCGGGCGAGAGGTGGCCCCGCAATCCCCAGACGTTCTGCGCGACCTCGATCGCCGCGAAGGCCCCGCCCGAGAGGAGCACCGCGAGCCTGCGCGCCGCGCGCTCGTCGGGCGAGAACAAGATGAACGCGAGGAGGATCTGGCTGAGCAGGGGATAGTGAACGCGCGCGTCGTAGCCCGCGTTGAGCGAGAGGGCGACGAGGCCCGCGTTGCTCCCGAGCACGAGGCCCACCTTGGCGCGCAGCTCGTGGCCCTGCCTGATCCAGACGCGGCAGAGGACGTAGAGCGCCCCGCACGCGAAGAGCAGCGCCCCCATGACGCGCGCGCCCAGAAAGTAGAGCGTCGGCGAGAGGAACGCCATGAGCCCGATGGCGCGGTCGATCATGCTCGCGCTGAGCTCGTGCCGCCGCGCGACCTCGTCGAGCTCCACCGGGTTGGGCGCTGTCGTGTTCGCGTGGACCATCGGGCCGAACAGGGTCGGAGGACGCCGACGCTAACACGCGCCCCGCGCGCGAGAACCCGTCGCGTCCCCGGGCTGCGCACTCGAGGCGCTCGATCGGTTCGCGCGCTCACCAGGCACGTGCGCACGATCTTCCCTCGGAGGCCGTTCGAACGTGCGATTGCGGCCGCGGGCGGCCTTCACGGCGCGCTGGTCCGCTTTCTGCGGCCTCGCGTCGCGCATGGGCACCCGATCTTCGAACGTGCTGCTCTTCGCGCTCCTCGCGGCGCTCCCTGCCTGTTCGGGCTCCGACGGCGTGCGCTTCTACGACCTGAGCTGCTCGGGCTCATACCAGACACGCGCCGGCGCGTACGGGCTCGGAGGCACGTGCACCTTCACCCGCACCGCCGGGGCGACCGGCGCGATGACGGTCTGCGCGCGCATGGCGATCCAGTCCGCCGCGGGCATCACCCTCCTCACACAAGACGTCCGCGGTTCGCTCGCCGACGGCGTGCCGTCGATCTCCATCGACTACTGGATTCCGCAGGACGCACCGGCGACGGGCGCCTCACCTCGCGCGTGGGCCTCGGGCTACTGCGGCTGACGCGTTGCCTCCGTCGAAGCGAGCCGCCGCGATCGCCGCGTGTCCGCTGGCGCACCTCGCCCGAGCGCCCGTTCGAGCATGTCTCGGAGCCGGAAACACCCGAGAAGCGTGCAATGTGTTCGTGATTCTCTTCCGCCGAGGATCATTGTGCGTGAGTGTCGATTCATGGATTCCAAGAATGGGGTGGTTGACCGGGGGCACGTGCTCGTCATCGAAGACGACACGATGCTGCAGGGAATGCTGCGAAAGGTCTTTCTGCGCGCGGGATACCAGGTCTCGCTCGCCTCGAACGCCAGCGAGGCGCTCGAGCTCCTCGCGTCGTCGGAGCGCGGGTTCTGCGCCGCCTACCTCGACCTGACGCTGCCGGGGGTCTCTGGCGCCGAGCTGCTCTCGCTCCTGCGCGTGCGGCACCCATCTCTCCCGGTGGTGTTGACATCCGGACGTGACTCCTGGTCGATCCCCGCGCAGGTGCGCGCGGCGGCCACCGAGCTGCTCCCGAAGCCCTACAACCTGCCGGAGCTGCTCAGCACATTCGCGCGCGTCGCACGGGCCCCGAGTCGGGCGGACTGACCCATCGCGCCGCGCTGCCTTCACGCTGCGCTCCCTCATCGTCCACATCGGAATACGCTCCACCCTCACGCTCGTTCGGGGGCGCTCTCTCCGATCGCCCCGCGCGAAGGACGTCCGATGCTCCTCACTGCGCTCTCCCTCGTGCTCCTGCTCGCGTCGCTCGCGCAACTCACGCTCGCGCTCCGCTCGTGCCGCGCGGTGCCGTCACTCGACGCGCTCCCGCCCGCGCAGATGCCGCCCTCGGGCTGGCCGGTGCTCAGCGTGATCGTCCCAGCGAAGGACGAGGGCGCTCACATCGAGGCGGCGCTGCGTTCGAAGCTCGGCTGCGCGTACCCCGCGCTCCAGGTCGTCGTGGTCGACGATCGCTCCACCGACGACACGCCGACGATCCTCGCGCGCATGCGCGGCGAGCAGGAGCGCGCCCGACGCGAGGACCCGTCGCTCCCCGAGCTCGTCGTCACCCGCGTCGACGCGCTCCCCGATGGATGGCTCGGAAAGCTCCACGCCATGCACCGCGGACTCTCCGTCGCGACGGGCGAGTGGGCGCTCTTCGCCGACGCGGACGTGCACCTCGCGCCCTCGACCCTCGACCGCATCATCGCCCACGCGGAGCGAGCGCAGATCGATTTCGTCGCGGTCTTTCCGAAGATGGAGCCCGTGAACCTCGTGATCGACGCGAGCCTCGCGGGGCTGCTCCGCGCGCTCATGCTCGCGGCTCGAATGTGGAAGGCCAACACCGACGGCTCGGGCATCGGCGCGGGGGTCGGCGCGTTCAACCTCGCGCGCCGCCGCTGGCTCGAAGACACGCGCGCGGTCGAGCAACTCCGCATGGAGATCGCCGACGACGTCGCGCTCGGCGCGCTCCTGAAGCAATCGGGCGCACGGACGCGGCTCTTCGTGGGCCGCGAGTCGGTCTCGCTGGTGTTTCAGGACTCGCTCTCGGCCCTCTTTCGCAGCGCCGACAAGGGCGGCGGAATGTTCGGCTGGGTCCTCTGGCGCCCCGTCGTGATGGCGCTCGCGCCGACGCTCATCGAACTCGTGCTCCCCGTCGCGGCGATCATTCACGGCGGCGTCGCGGCGACCGCGGGGGCGCTCTCGCTCGCGGCGATCACGGCGACGCATGTGATCGTGAGCGCGCACTGCGCGGTGCCCTTGCGCGGTGCGTGGCTATGGCCGCTCGGTCATGTGTTCAACGCGGCCACGATGCTCCGCGCGGGCTGGCTGGCGTGGCGTCGTCAGGGGGTCGTGTGGCGGCACACGTTCTACTCGCGCGCCGTGGTCGACGCGGGCAGGCGCATGGACCTGACGACGATGAAGGTCGCCGTGCGAGAACTCTGAGCCGCGCGGAGCCGGCGGGCGCTCCGCGCGTCGCGTCAGCAGTTCATCTCGACGGTGGAGCCGTTGATCTTCACGTTGCCGTTGAAGTCGCCCGTCGCGCCCGAGCCCTCGATGTGCACCGAGGTGCCGATGATCTTGATCTCGGCGTTGTCGAGCGTGAGCGTCGCGGAGCCCGTGACCGACGTGGTGGGCGCCGTCGCCATGAGCGTCGACGACGCCTGCACGTTGATGGTCGTGGCGTCGAGGGTGATGGTCGAGCCGTCGAGGGTGATGGTCGAGCCGGTGCCCGAGGTGATGGTGATCTTGCCCGGCACCATCTCGATGTACGAGCTCCCCGAGTCGAAGCGCACCTTCGCGGGGGCCTGGCCGGTCATCGTGTCGGGGACCATCGTGAAGTCGCTCGAACCGCCTACGCAGACGGTGAATTTCTCCGTCGCGTCGATGGAGTCGGTGCCCGTCACGTGCTTGCTCGACCCCGCCGGGCCGTTGATGGTCACGTCCTGGTTGCCGTCGACGACGAGGCAGTCGTAGCCGCCCTCGATGGTGGTCCAGCGCTGGTTGTGGACGGTGATCTCCTCCTTGCCGTCGACGGTCACGGTGCGGTCGCCGTGCACGGTGATGGTCTGGTTCTGATCGACGGTGAGGGTCTGGTTCTGGTGGACCGTGTGCGTCTGGTTCTGGTCGACGGTGAGGGTCTGATTCTGATGGACCGTGATCGTCTGGTTCTGGTCGACGGTCTCGGTCTGATTCTGGTGCACGGTGTTGGTCTGGTTGGCGTTCACCGTGGTCGAGTGGTTGTTCTTCACCAGCTCGTTGAAGT
>JBPOHC010000558.1:0-3197 GCA_052035985.1 Myxococcota bacterium
CGCCCTGGTTCACGAAGCCGAGGTCGGGGCCGTCGACCTGCATCCCGGCCACGGCGAAGATCGACGGGCGAGAGACGTCGAGCGTGTCGGGGGTGCTCGCGCCGACGCGCATGAACTGGCTGTCTCCGTTCGAAAGCGTCACGCCCCACGAGGCCTCGCTCACGTCGACGAAGTGGTTGAGCGTGAGGTAGTCGGTGCGGGCGTTGCGATCGGCGTAGCTGCCTCCCGCGGAGACGCGGTCGACGCGCGCGATCATGCCGACCTCCTCGTGGCGGATCGCGTAGCCCGCGGCTCGGAGGTCGAACTGATATCCGCTCGCGGCGCCGAAGTTCTGCGTGATGCGGTTCACGACGTCGACGCGCTCGACGCCCGCGTACACCGTGACGCGCGTGGTGTGTGCGGGGGAGCCTCCCGCGGTGACGCGCAGCGTGGCCGAGACGGGGCCCGTGGACTCGGTGGTGACCGCGCCGGGAGATGATCCCGTGAGCCGGTTGAGGGCCGCGCCCGCGCGCACGAGGTCGCGGTCCGAGGCGCGGTGATCGAGGAGGCTCGTGATCGATCCGTCGGCGCCGACGGTGACCCGGTAGCGCGTGCTGTCGAGCGTCGCGCCGCTCACCGAGAGCGATTGCGTGAAGACCTTTCCTGCGCCGGAGCGCACTTCGAAGACGCTGTAGCCGACGCCGGGGATGTCGCGCGCGAGCACCCGCACGCGGCTCGCTCCGCCCTCGCTCACGATCTGCGAAGGGACCTCGATGCCTGACGCGAGATCGATCACGCGCAGCGGCGCGGCGACGGTCGAGGGGAGGTCGACGGGCTCGGTGCGCGTCCACCCGAGGGGGTTGAACACCACGTAGCGTTCACGGCCCGCGGTGGGGGCCGAGATCATCGCCGCGAGCCGCGCGAGGGCGTCCGTGTAGAGCGCGTTCACGTAGGCTTCGACGCGCGCCACGGAGTCGCGCTGAAAGGCCTCGCGGGGGGCGCGGCCGAGGGGCGTGTCGGCGGTCCAGTCGTGGTCGAAGTACATCCCCATGCGCATGAACGCGAGGTCGCGCGCGTCGGCTCTTCCAGCGAGGAGCGACGGGTCTCGGAGGGCGACCACGGTGGCGATGGCCTCGGCCGCGCGGAGCTTCTCGACGGCGCGTCGCATGCGCGCGCTCACGTCGGCGAGCGAGGCGGTGAGGAGGTCCCACTCGTTGCCGTAGGAGCCCGTGAAGGTGGGGATCGTGGCGCCGTACGAGCGCGTGAAGTCTTCGAAGAAGTCGGTCTCGTTCGAAACGATCACGCGGCGCGTGGGCGTCGAGCGCGCCATCGCCGTGGTGATCATCACGTCGGTCATGGTCTGCAGGTCGTCGTGCCCGTACCCGAAGGCGCCCATCACGTCGTAGGGCCAGCGCGCGCGGAAGCCCGGGTCGCTGGTCATGTACGTGACGGCGGCGTCGGGGCGGCGCGCCTCGGCGTAGCCTCCGATCGAGTCGTCGCCGTTGGAGGTGTTCCACTTCATGACGACGCCGCGGCCGTCGGGGCCGACGAAGTTGTAGATCTCCCGCTGGCGCACGCCGCCGAGGGTGCGCGACGCGCAGCCGCAGACGCCGCGCCACGAGTAGCGCGCGCCCGCGCCCGCCCAGAGCGACGCGACGCCGCCGGGGAGGGTCATGTTCTCCATCGCCTGCACGACGTTGAAGTCGAGGCCGTAGCGTCGCTCCAGACGCCCTGAATAATAGAGGTCTCGGAGCACGGCCTCGGTGGGCATCGCGCCGTAGAGGGGCACGAGCGACTGCATCGACATGGTGATCGACCCGTCGCGCAGGCGGCTCACGAGGCGGGCGAACTGCGCGGGCGTGCGGTTGCGCTCGTACTCCCAGACCCAGAGGTTGTTGTCGCAGGTGAAGCGCCCGCGGAAGTCTGGCGCGTTCGTCGCCGTGCGGTCGATCTGGTCGAGGTAGTAGTCGAGCATCGCGAGGAAGGCCGCGCGGTACGTGACGTCGGTGCCCGTCCAGAAGTAGTCTGTGTGGTCGTCGTTGCCGAGGTAGACGCGCTGCTGCGCGTGGGCCGCGGAGGTCGCCGTGAGCGCCGCCGCGAGCGCCGCCCCGCCGAGCGTTCTCAGGGTCGAAGGTCTCTGCACGGCGCGCATTGGATCACGCGGCGCGCGCGGTGTCACAGGTCCGTCGCGCGAGGCGCAGGTCGATGGCGCCTTCCCTCCGGTGAGGCGTCGTCAAGGGCAATCGGAGGAGGGAGCACAGACCTGGCGCCCATCACGCGCGGTCGCGCAGCAGAGGCTCGCGCAGCCGGCGTTCGTCACGCACGACGCAGCGCACGACTTCGGGCTGCCGCCCACCGACGTGCAGAGCGACGCGTTTCCGTTGAGGGAGCGCGCGCACTGGAGATCGGAGGAGCACGGATCGCCTACGGCGACGCAGCCTTCGCAGGGTCCGTCAGCGCTGGTGCTCAACTGCAAGCCCCCCGCGAGACAGGCGGCCACGAGTGAGAACATCGACGCTCGCTTCTTCATCGTCACCCTTCAGAAAGCCGTCGCGCAGGCCACACCCACGGCGCCCGGACCGACGCCGCACGCCCACGCGCTCCTTCGGGTTGAGGTCGAGCCCGACGGAGGCGCCAGGAGCAGGAGCGCGACGCCCGCGGCGCCTAGCACGCCCGCGCCGACGTATCCGACGAGGGAGGCTGTCTGGGCTACGCGAGCGCGCGAGAGGGCGTCCGCGCACGTCGAGTCGCTCTCCGGGGGGCGATCCGTACCGCGACACATGCCGCTGGCCACCCCGCTGTTGTATTCGTTCGCCGGACCGCGCCCGACGAGATAGGAGACGACCCCGGTCAGGCCGAACGCTCCCGCCGCGGCGATGCCAACCCACCCGAGCGTCACAATGGTTCGGCGGCGACCGTCGGCGATCGGGTCACCCTGCGCCTCCGGGCCGACGATTCGTGGAGCGACATACGGCTCCCCTGGCGTCGAGCGAGGCGTCGGCGCGATCGGCGCGAGGTGTCCGCGAACGGTCTGGAGATTTTGCGCGAGCGCGGTGCGATGCGCATCTACCCACGGGCTCTCGCGGTCGTTGAGCGCGAGGGAGAGGTGGCGCTCGGAGTCTGCCCAACGGCCGAGCTCCAGCTCGGTGATTCCCATCTGAGCGAGCGCCCGCGTCACATGGGTCCGCCCCCAGATTTGAGTGAGGAGCGCGAGCGCC
>JBPOHC010001058.1:0-5493 GCA_052035985.1 Myxococcota bacterium
TCGTTCAGCACAGGAACCAGTGCCTCGAACTTCGCCCGAACCACAGCCTCTTGGTCATCGTCCACTGCCGGAGCTCTACACCAATTCGAAACCCCTCGGTGTGCTCAAACAATCGTGCGGAGGCTCCCAACGTCAGCATCTCAGGCAAACTCAAGGCACGAGGCCGTTTCGAGTTGCGGCCCGAGATCACCCTAAACGTGTGCTCGAGCACACGCAAAGGAGTGTTACCGGTTGCTGCTCTGACAATTGCAGAAAGGCTTGCCCGCTGCTCTGGCGTCCCGTGTTCCGAAACGACGTCGAGCGCCATGACGCGCAAGACCACCGATTCTTCAGATGACGCGGCGATCTCAAGCGCAAGTTCAACAAGAGACGTGACACGGCTGCTGTGTGCGATCCACAAGGCAAGGTATCGAACTGGTTCTGGCTGTGTCCGATCGCGAAGACGCCTCACCAACAGCGAATCGACGTCATTGTCGCCGAGATCGTTCAACAGAGAGAGGGCCCTCCACCCCTGACTCGTCACCCGCTCCGCGTCTGCGAGCAGCGCCTCGACGATGCGCCTCTTACGCTCGGCATCGTGTGACAGCGGATCGCAGCGCAAAAGCACACCCGGAGCCTCTGCGAGCAGCCGATCGAAAAGCGCGCGGTCTCGCGACGCGAGCCAGGCGGCGGTTGCCTCTACCTGCGCGGGCAACGCGTCGAGCGAACCGCTTCCTGATCCCTGAAGCCAGCACACCACCTCGTCAACGGAGCGAGCACGCTCGGCGAGCCACCGGGCCGCGTGAAACACCGCGAAGGTCGGATGCTCCCACCGCCGCTCTTCGCGCGGGCCATCGAACCCCGCGAGGAGCAGCACCTCCCGCAGCAACTCGACGCGTCGATCACGATCCTCCGCTGGCAATTCCCCGTTCACGAGCGCATCAAACGAACTGGATAGATCAAGCTTGGCGGAGAAGCTCTCACACGCAGCGAAGACCGTCGCCGCCCCGAGAACATCTGCGCTCCGGTGAAGCTCCTTCGATCGTTGAACATCCTTCGGTTGCCGCGACTCGTGGCGACGATGCAAGAGCGCGCGGTCGTAGAGGTCCCAGAGCTTGCCTTCGAGGACCACGTCGCGCGAGGTCTTCAGCGTATCGGCGAGGAGTTGCAACGTGAGGGGACGACTCGCAAGCGGCCCCAACCCGCGCGCGTCGAGATCCTCCAGCACCCGGTCGGCATCCTCGATCACGCCCGCGAGCCGATCCTTCACCTGCGCGCGACGGAGCGGGAGGAGCTGGAGCACCGTCGGCTTCCCGAAGATCTGTCGAAACGACGTCTCCAGGCGCTCGGTCCAGGCGAAGGTGCGCCCCGTGACGCGCAACCGCAGACGCGACAGGTCACCGCCCGCGCGGAGCAACTCGATCAGATGATCAGCCGCCCGCTCGGGAGTGAGCGGCGATTCATCGAGCCCGTCGAGGAGCAGGTGCAGCCGTTCTCCCCGCTTCTTCCACGCGAGCACGAAGGGATCGTCCCAGAGCGCGTCGAATACCCGTCCGGTCATCCCCGAGAATCGTTTGGCGGTGACTGGTTCGCCCGCCGCACGGAGGCGGTCCTCGAGGCGTCGAAGCACATGTGACTTGCCGAGACCAGCCTCCCCCAGGAGGACAAGGCAGGGCTCCTCTTCGAGCGCTTCGAGCGCGAAGATCTGTTCGCGCGCGAGCCACGTTCCGGCCTCGTACAGATACCCGTGCTCGTCGAGGAGTCCGGTCGCGTCGACGCGCGCCCACGCACGGGGGATGTCCTTCGCGGATTCGTCGCGGGCTCCAGAACGGGCGCTCATCGCGGGCGGAGGGTACCACCGCGACCACGGATGCCAGAGAGATCGTGTGAACCTCCGCCCCCTCGTGGCGGTCCGCGCGGCTCGAAGCAAACGAGGCCGGGTCGCCCCCACGCGTGCACCAACGTCGATCCCCCTCCCCCGCGCCCGTAGTAACCTCCCGCCCCGGGAGGAACTCGATGCCCGATTCGAACTACGACGCCTGGGCCACGCGGCCCGTCTCCGAGCTCGCCACGTGGAAGGTCTCCGCGCTCACGCCCACCGCGTGCGAGCGCCACACGATCTTCAGCCTCGCGCTCATGGCCATCACGCGGCACTACTGGAACGGCGCGAAATACGGTCTCGACAAGCGCTACCCCCTCAACGCTCCGCCCGCCCCCGGAGACCGCCCGCAGGGCGACTACCTCGGGCACAACATCGCCGCGCTCGCCGTCGACGGCGACGGCGACGTCATCGACTTTGAGTTCAACCACAACGACCTCTTCGCGAGCTCCGTCGAGCACGCGGAGTCGCGGCTCCTCCGTCGCGTGTTCAGCCTCACCGGCATCGCGGATGGGTGGGCCACGGGAGGCAGCCCGATCAAAGACCCCGGCTACGCGACGCTCCTCAAGAACGTCACCGTGTACACCACCCTCGAGTCATGCGCGCAGTGCTCGGGGATCATGGCCCTCGCGCAGCTCAAGCAGGTCGTCTACCTCCAGACCGACCCGGGCCAGTATCACATCGGCGCGATGATGCGGAACATGACCGTCGGCACCGGCCTGCCCGCGCCCGAGCCCCTCTCTGGCGCAGCGTTCGGGTTTGGCCTGTGCGCCCGCCTCGACGAGGCGTATGCGGCCTTCCGCGCGCGCCCCAAGGACGACGCCAACGCGATGGTGCTCAACGCCGACGGGAGCCACCACGAGTCCGCGGCGACGACCTCGATCACGTCGTTCCTCTGCACGGGCGCCGCGCGAAACATCTATGACGAGGCGGTCTCCGCGCTCAAGACGTTCGCGCCCTCGCAAGAGAACGAGACGGCGCTCAACCGCGCGCGACACTTCCTCGAGTACGCCACGACCAAAGGCCACCGGGGCACGCCCCACCGCGCCTGACCGCCGCTCCGCAACGGCGCGCCATCGTTCTCGGAGTTCGAACCATCGCCCCGAACGTTCGAACCGTCGCTCCCAGACTTCAAACCGCCGCTCCCAGACTTCGAACCGTCGCTCCCAGACTTCGAACCGTCGCTCCGCAGCCTCGAACCGCCACGCACCGAAACCGCAGCGCGCACCGCGGCATCCGTTCCGCTCCGAACGATGGCGCAACTTCGCGCTGTAATTTTCTCCCCGCGCCCCTACGATCGCCAGACGCACGGAAGCACGTGCGCGGAGGCTTTCATGATCCGGTTTTCTACGTGGGTGCTCATGGCCTCGCTCGCGATCCTCGCGGGCTGTGGCCGCACGGTCGTCGGAGGAATCCCCGACAGCGGCACCGACATCGGCGACGAGGCGTGCCCCAACGCTGGCGTGCGCTGCAACGGCGTCTGCGTCGATCCCAACGTCGACCGCGCGAACTGCGGCGTCTGCGGCCGCGCGTGCGGGCCGCTTCAGGTCTGCTCGATGGGCGCCTGCGCGCTGAGCTGTCCGAGCGGTCAGGTGGCGTGCGGCGGCCTCTGCGTGACGACACGCACCGACCGTGCGAACTGCGGCGCCTGCGGGAGCGCGTGCGCTGCGGGGCTCGTGTGCGCCGAAGGCGTCTGCGCGCGCGAGTGCGGCTCGGGCCTCGCGACGTGCACCGCGCCCGGCGCCGACGGCGGTGTGGGTGATGCCGGCGGAGGCGCTCGCTACTGCGCCGACACGCGCACCGACCGGATGAACTGCGGCGGCTGCGGCGTCGCGTGCGGCGCGGGCCAGATCTGCATGGGCGGCGCGTGCGTGGTGAGCTGCCCGAACGGTCAGACCGAGTGCTCGGGGACATGCCGCGACCTCACGACCGACGCGACCAACTGCGGCGCGTGTGGAACCGCGTGCTCCGCGGGTCAGGTCTGCGCGATGGGGTCGTGCGCGGTCTCGTGCGGCGCGACGCTCACCAACTGCGCGGGGACCTGTCGCGACCTCCAGACCGACAACCGCAACTGCGGCGCGTGCGGGACGGCGTGCTCCGCCGGTCAGGTCTGTTCGAGCGGAACCTGCGCGGTCTCGTGCGGCGCGGGCCTCGAGAACTGCACGGGCACATGCCGCGACCTCTCGACCGACAACGGCAACTGCGGCGCGTGTGGAACGGCGTGTCCGAGCGGTCAGGTCTGCTCTCGCGGGACGTGCTCCGTGAGCTGCGCCTCGGGCTTCACGAACTGCTCGGGGACCTGTCACGACCTCAACAACGACCGTCAGCACTGCGGCGCGTGCGGCATGGCCTGCCCCGCGGGACAGGTCTGCGCGGCCGGGCGCTGCGCCGTGTCGTGCACCGACGGGCTCACCGTGTGCGGCTCGGTGTGCCGCGACCTCCAGAGCGATCGACTGCACTGCGGCGCGTGTGACGCCGCGTGTCCGAGCGGTCAGGTGTGCACCGCGGGACGCTGCGTCGTGAGCTGCCTCTCGGGTCAGACCGACTGCTCGGGGACGTGCCGCGACCTCGACACCGACAACCGCAACTGCGGCGCGTGCGGAACCGCGTGCCCCGCGGGCAACGTGAGCTCCAACGGATCGTGCGCGACCTCGTGCGGCTCAGGACTCAGCAACTGCACGGGCACCTGCCGCGACCTCGCCACCGACAACGGCAACTGCGGAACGTGCGGAACAGCCTGTCCCGCAGGGCAGATCTGCTCGGGCGGCGCGTGCTCCGTGAGCTGCGGCGCGGGCCTCTCCAACTGCTCGGGGACGTGCCGCGACACGCAGACCGACAACAACCACTGCGGCGCTTGCGGACGGGCCTGCGCCAGCGGCCAGGTCTGCTCCGCGGGTGCCTGCGCCGTGAGCTGCGGCGCGGGCACGACCGACTGCGCGGGCGCGTGCCAGAACCTCCAGACCGACCGCCAGAACTGCGGCGCGTGCGGGACGGTCTGCGCGAGCGGTCAGGTCTGCCTCGCAGGCGCGTGCGTCGTGAGCTGCGTGACGGGTCAGACCAACTGCTCGGGCGCGTGCCGCGACCTCACCACCGACAACGCCAACTGCGGCGCGTGCGGAACGGCGTGTCCGAGCGGTCAGGTGTGCTCGGGCAGCGCGTGCAACGTCTCGTGCGGCGCGGGACTCGCCAACTGCTCGGGCATGTGCCGCGACCTCTCGACGGACAACGGCAACTGCGGACGCTGCGGGACGGCGTGTCCTGCGGGCCAGGTGTGCTCGGGCGGCGTGTGCAACCTCTCGTGCGCCGAGGGCTTCACCAACTGCTCGGGCTCGTGCCGCGACGTCACCACCGACCTCGCCAACTGCGGCGCGTGTGGAACCTCTTGCTCCGCCGGTCAGGTGTGCTCCGCGGGCGCGTGCTCGACGACCTGCGCGATGGGCTTCACCAACTGCTCGGGCGCGTGCCGTGACCTCACCGACGACCGCCTCAACTGCGGCGGCTGCGGAACGCGCTGCGCCGCTGGGCAGATCTGCACGGGCGGCGCCTGCGTGGTGAGCTGCCCGAGCGGTCAGACCGAGTGCTCGGGGACGTGCCGCGACCTCACGAGCGACAACGGCAACTGCGGCGCGTGCGGG
>JBPOHC010001077.1:0-7900 GCA_052035985.1 Myxococcota bacterium
GGTCGAAGCCCACGTGCGCGAACCAGATCGCGGCGATCGGCAGCGCGGCGGGCACCGACAGGCCGACGAGCGCGAGCGCCGCGGGGCCGCCGTAGCTGTGCGCGGCGTTGTGCGACGCCGCGCCGACGCGCGGGCTGACGAAGTAGCCGAGCATCGAGAGGTCGGGCAGGAGAAACAGCGCGGCGAAGACGCTCCAGCGCACGCCGAGGTGGTGGTACGCCGCGAGCGACGCGACGAACATCAGGGCCGCCTCGACGCGGAGGATCACCCGCGGCGCCGCGATGACTCCCCCGACGAGCGCGGCGGGAGCCACGACTGCGCGCGCTCGTCGCACAGCAGCCGTGGACAGATCGCCCAGACTGCGAACTCGCCTCGGCGATCCTCCCGCATGGCGCTCGCCGTTGCGTGCCGTTGGACTACTTATCCGCTCGTGCGCGCGCCGCTCATCGCCTGCCGTCGCCACGCGGCCGGCGTGAGGTCGTGCGCGCGCCGAAACACCCGGATGAAATGCGTCACGTCGGCGTAGCCCACGCGCTCGGCGATGATGTCGATGTGCTCGTCGGTGGCCCGCAGTCGCCGCCGCGCTTCGGCCATGCGGTGCTCGACGATCCACTGCCCGACGGTGCGGCCCGTCTCTTCGCGGACCACGCTGGCCACGTGCGTCGTCGAGCGACCAACGGCGCGCGCCACCGCCGCGAGCGACAGCGACCCGAGCGCGTGAGACTCGATGTGCGTGAGCGCCTGACGGGCGAGCCCCGGTGTTGTCGCGTCGGGCGTGGCCTCGGCGTCGATCACGCGCCCCAGCTCGATCATCACGAGGCGGAGCAACGCGCGCACGGCCTCGTCGCGCGAGCGCGCGGCGCCCTGGAGTTCTTCGTCGAGCAGCCGCATCCACCCCTCCATGCGACGGTGCTGCGCGTCGCTCGGACGCAGCACCGGGTGACACCCGCTCCGCACGCGCAGCATCGCACCGGCGCGCGGCGCCTCGGCGCTCCCTGGGTGCACATCCTCGTGCGAGAGCGCCTCGGGGTGGAACGCGAGCATCCAGCCCTCCAGCGCCTCGAACTGTGCGGACCCGTGCGCATCGCCGGGAGGAATGAGATGGACGTCTCCCGCGCGGAGCACCAGGTCGCCGGTGTGATGCACACGCCCTTCGCCGCGCGTCACCAGCACGATGACCGCGTAGGAGTGCACGAAGGTCCCGGGTGGTGCGGGGCCGTGCGCGTGGCCGCTGTGCCATTGCACCCACACCGGGAACTCGTGACGCTCGAACGCCTCGCGCGCGGTCGACCTGTCCTGCGCGTCGCACCGCGTGTGGGGCTTCGTCATGGCGTGCTTCGTATCAGCCCGCGGCGCCCGGGTCGAAGCGCGCGAGGAAGACCTTGTACTGCAGCGACACGAAGAGGGTGCGGGGCGCCACGAGTCCGGTGCGCGCGAACATCTCGAACAGCGCGGCCTCCGACGCGATCGGTCGCATCGACGCGAAGCGCTGGCGACGATCCTCCAGCTCGGCCAACGGGACGCCGTGTGCGCGCCATCGCCGCAGCTCGACGTTCATCAGCGTGGGGTCGTTGCCGACGCGGCATCCCAGCACGAGGGCAGCGCCGGGCTTCAGCCGCCGGGTCGTCTCGCGCAGCAGCGCCAGGCGGGCCTCGTCGCCGTCGACGTGGTGGAGCACGCCCATCATCTGCGCGCCGTCGAACGGCGGTCCGTCGGGCAGCGTGTGCAGCTCGCCGACGTGCAGGTGCGTGCGAGCGAGAAGTCCTTCGGCCTCGAGGCGCGTGCGCGCCACGGCGAGCATCGCGTCGGAGGGGTCGACGCCGGTGAAGCGCCACCCCGGCACGTCGAAGCGCTTGTAGGGCAGCAGCTCGGCGCCGGTGCCGACGCCCACGTAGAGCAGCGATGCGGACGGGTGATCATCGAGCTGCGCGGTCAGCGCGCTCACACCGAGCTCGTACATGGCCTGCACGCCCGCGAGGCTGACGGCGGCCTGCTGGTCGTAGCGGGCGGCGCGGTCGGCGCCGAATCCCGGCACGATGGGGTGATGGTGCGAATGGGCGGAGTGATCGTCGGTCATTGCGGGTGTACTCGTGTGGCTCGTGGGGGCAGAGGGCTGGTCGCCGGAGCGCAGTCTGCGCGGAGACTTCACCGCGTGGCAGAGCGGGGATTCCGGCGCGATCGGCGGAACGTGCGGTCGCTGTGGAGCGTAACCCCCGCGGCCGCGATGCTACGGCGCGCGCAGACCCACCGTGACGCTCGCGCCACGCACGACAGCGGAGGGGGGGAGTCGTACCGCGAGCGTGGACAGAACATCACCTGCGCGACGCGATCGCGGAAGGGCGCCCGCGCGGGCCTTGATTCTGCGGGCCCTTGGAGGCCCTATCTGACTGAAGGGCTCTCTGCGTCGACGCCGACGATGAAGCTCACCACGGTGGTTCCGCTGCCGCCGAGGTTCACGGTGCCGAAGGTGCGCGCGCCGTCGACCTGACACGCGCCCGCGGTGTGCGTCACCTGCCTCGCCGCGTCGAGCACCATGCGCACGCCCGTGGCGCCCACCGGATGCCCTCCGCCGATGAGCCCTCCGCTGGGGTTCAGTTCACGGTGACGCTGAGGCTGGCGGTCACGCCGAGGCGGGTGATCGCGACGCGCGCGGCGCCCGCGGAGGCGCCCGCGGTGATCGTCCCGCTGAGGTTGCCCACGGCGTTGTTCACCGTCGCGGCGCCCGTCGCCGACCAGTCGACCTGATTGTTGATGACGCGCGTCGAGGCGCTCCCGTCGGCGCGACGGAAGCTCCCCACGGCGTAGTACCGCGCCGCCTGCGAGGCCGTGAGCGTGGCCGCGGTCACGACGGGAGCGCCCGTCGACGACGCCGAGAAGGCCAGCGCGGTGAGCGTCTCGCAGTAGCCCGGCGTGCGCGTCCCGTTGCGATCGACGGTGCCCGGGACCCAGTCGTACGCCCCGTTCGGACACGCGCACGGCTGCTCGCGGCCCTGGCTGAAGAGGTCGCGCACGTAGGCCTGACGGCTCGCGCCGTCGTAGTACGCGTTGAACCCGTTGGGCACGGTGTAGCGCATCACCGACGCCTGCGCGCGGGGGGCGTCGTCGCGCGCGGTGCGACCGGCGTAGGTGGCGAGCGCGAGCCAGACGGCGTCCATGCCGTGGATCGACGCGTTGCGGAGCGACGACACCGTGACCGCGGTCGAGAGCCCCGCGGTGTCGTAGGAGCCGAACTCGCGGTCGTGCTGGCCGAGGTCGCAGGCGGCGTTGCACTCCTCGGCGGTCACCTGGTGGGCGGTGCCGTCGGGCAGGGTGATGGTCGGCAGCGACGCGCGGCTGCAGCGGTACGCGAAGCTCCCGCTCTTGTAGCTCGTGTGGTCGGTGGCCCCCGTCGACGACCCGTTGGTCACCGGGACCGTCACCCGCCACGTCGCCGTGTCGACCGTCTGCCCCGAGAACCACTGACAGGTGAAGTGCGAGTAGCTGTCTCCGAGCGAGTGCAGATAGATCCCCATGCGAAAGGCTCGCTCGTCGCCCGTCACCGTCGACTGCGGCATGCGCCAGCCCTCGTCGGGCGTCGGCGTCCCCGTGGTCGAGCGGCACACGGAGACCCCCGCGTCGAACTCGGTGTAGCCCGACACCGTCGGCGTCGGACACGCGGTGGCCCCCGCGGGCGTGGGGTTCGCCATGTCGCACGGGGGGTTGCTCCCCGCGGCGACGGGGTCGAAGAGGTCGGCGCGCGAGCCCGCGGCCCAGCCGCTCAGGCGCTCGAGCGCGGTGTTGGTCACGCCCGCGTCGGAGGTGTCGGTCCAGTAGGGGTAGTGAAAGAACTCGCTGTGCCCGCGCAGGCTCGGGTTGGTGGCCGTCGTGCGTCGGCAGCGGTCGGTCTGCGACCAGCGCAGCGTCCCCGCGTAGGGCGGCAGCGCCGAGGCGTCGACGTCGCCGCGCGCGCCGATCTCGTAGCCGCACGCGTAGCCCTCGCGGTAGTACTGGTCGCCGTTGGCGTTGGCGGCCTTCGATCCGCACGCGGGCGACGACATGTCCGTGGCCTCGTCGGCGGCGGCGATGCGGCGGGCCTCGGCGTCGGCGATGCCCACGCAGCGGGCCATGGCGTAGGTGAGCTCCCAGTGCGCGGTGGCGTGGTCCCACGCGATCGAGGCGTTGCTCCCGAGGAGCGGCTGGGGGTTGGCGCAGTAGGGGTCGCGCACGGCGGTGACGCCGCCGTCGGTGGTGGTGACCACGCCCGCGTCGTAGACGGTGGCGGGGTCGAACGCGGCGCAGGTGTCCTCGTCCCACGCGAGCGCGGGGGGGTTGAGCGCCACGAGGGCGCCGAGGGAGAGCGATGCAACGAGGGTGGGCTTCATCTTCGTGTCTCCTTCGCGCCTCAGCGGCACTCCGTGTGGAACTCCAACGAGATCGGCGTGAGCGCCGACGGCCCCGCCGCGGCGACGCGCGCCACGAACGAGCCCGCGCCGCCCGCGCCCGTGAGCCTCCCCGCGCGGCGCTGCCCCGCGGCGAAGCTCGGCGCCTCACCGAACCACAGCGGCCGCCCGTCGGGGCCCGTGGCCTGGAGGTAGAGCGCCTCGCGCCCCGTCGACGGCGCCGCGCCGAACACGCCGCGCACGTAGCCCACCAGCGTCGCGCCGCGGTGGAGCACCCCGCGGAACTCGCCCACCGCGCCGGCCCTCCCCTCCATCGTGCGAGCGAGCGCGAGGGCGCGCGTCACGACGCAGGGCCCGCCGGGGTCTCTCGCCACGGTCACGGTCGCCATCGTCCCGTCGGCGAGTTCGAAGGTCTCGGGCGCCGTGGACCCTTCACCCGACGCGATCGGCAGCGTCACGTCGCCCACCCGCAGCGTGAGCGTCGCGGACGCTCCCGGCGCGAAGTACACCACCGCCGTGAACGCGTCGCGGTCCCCCGGCGTGAGCCGCGCGTCGAGCGAGGACTCCCGCAGCGCCTCGGGGGTCAGCGGCCGCGCCGCGCGCGGTCTGAACGCGTCGCCCGCCTCCACGGACTCGACGCGGCGAGGCATCACCGCGCCCGCGGTCGAGGCCAGCGTCGCCGCGATCGTCGCGTCGCCCGCGGCCCCCTCGGGCCGCATCAGCGCCACCGTCACATGAAGCTGCCTCGGGCGACCGTCGAGCGCCGCGCGCGCCGCGGGGAGCGCCTCGGCCGCCTCGGCGAAGAACCCGAACGCGTCGGGCGTGGCGCCGAGCTCCCTCGACGCCGGGAGCCGCTGCGTGAGCGCCATCACCTCGGGGTCTCCGAAGCCCGGCGCAGCAGCCTCCGTCGAGCGCAGCGGGGTCGGGTCGTCGAGCGTCGACTCGACGCCCGAGGCCGCGCTCGCGTCGCGCGTGTCTGCCCCCCGATCGGTCGACGCGTCCGTCGCCGCCGCCCCTCCGTTGTCACACCCACAGAGCGCCGCCAGCACCCACGCCAGATGCGGCGCCTCAAGGCCCCTTCGCGTCGTCATGCGATCACCTCCGCCGGCGCGTCACGGCGCGCCAGACGGGTGCAACGATGGGGGCTCGCGGCCGCGCCGAGTGTTGCAACTCTGTGGCATCCGCGCCGATACTCCGCGCTCCTTCGATGGCCCTCCGCGACTCGCCCACGCTCGAAGTGCTCGTCGTCGAGGACGACGCGCCGCTGCGGGGCGTCCTCGAGGCGCACCTCCGAAGCGCCGGGATGTCGGTCACGGGGGCGCCCGATTTCGCGACCGCGAGCGAGCACGTGACGCGGGCGGCGCCCGACGTGGCGGTGCTCGACATCAACCTCCCCGACGGCTCGGGGCTCACGCTCTGCCGCGCGCTGCGGTCGCGCTACGGCGCGGCGCCGGGCATCATGATGCTCACGGGGCTCGGGGCCGAAGACGACGTGATCGCGGGCCTTGAGGGCGGCGCCGACGACTACATCGTGAAGCCGTGCAGGCCGCGCGAGGTGGTGGCCCGCGTGCGCGCCCTCGCCCGCCGCGCGCTCGTGTCGCCGAGCGCCCGACCGCCCGTGGTGACGGGCAACCTCGTGGTCGACGCGACGGCGCACCGCGCGGCGGTCGACGGCGCGCCCCTCGACCTGACGGTGATGGAGTTCTCGCTGCTCCAGACGCTCGCGTCGGAGCCCGAGCGGGTGTTCGCGCGCATCGAGCTCCTCGCGGCGGTGTGGGGTACGAGCGTGGCGGGCTACGCGCGCAACGTCGACTGTCACGTCGCGCGGCTGCGCCGCAAGCTCGCGGAGGCGGGGGCCGACCCGCTGCCGATCCGCACGGTGCGCGGCGTGGGGTACTCGTTCGCACCGGAGCGCGCGTGACCGCGGGGAGCTTCGTCTGGAGGATCTACGCCTTCGTGGCGGCCTCGTCGCTCGCGGGCGCGGCCGTCGCGCTCGGGGGCGTGCAGCCGCTGCTTCGGGAGGGCGCGCAGCGCGCGGCGGCGGCGTGGGTGCTCGGCGGCGCGCTCGCGTCGGGCGTCGCGACGGCGACGCTGGTGGTGGCCGTCGCGCGGCGTCGCCTCAAGGTGCTCACCACGTCGCTGGAGCGCGTCGCCACGGCGGACCTGCGCGTCGACCTGCCCGAGCCTCCCGCGGAGGAGTTCAACGACGTGCGCGAGTCGTTCCGGCGCCTGCGCGACGCGATCGACGAGACGATGACCGCGGCGGCGCAGAGCGACGCGCAGCGCAAGCGGCGCATCGCGCGCCTCGCGCACGACCTCAGCAACCCGGTGACGACGATCCTGGGGATCGCGGACGTGCTCGGCGACCCCGCCGCGAACCGCGACGACCCCGAGCGCGCCGCGATGCTGGCCGCGCTCAACACGGAGATCGATCGGGTGACGGCGCTGGTGCACGACCTCCGCGCGCTGGCCCGCGCGCCCGACGAGCCGACGCGGCGGGGCTGACGCGCGAAGCGCTCAGGGCGTGGGCGGCGCGGGAGGCGTCGGCGCGTCGGGGGTCTTCGCGCGCGGAGACGCCACGCGCGACTGGAGCAGCGGCACGCGGTCGTCGACCTCGGCCTCGCCGAAGAGGAAGAAGCCCGCGCGGCGGAGGAGCTCGTGGCGCTCCACGAGGAGCGTCCAGAAGCGGTCGCGAAGGGCGGTGCCGGCGTCGGCGTTCTTCACGCGGCGCGAGCCGTCGGGCATGGTGTTTCGGAGGATCCAGTGTCCCGCGTCGGAGGCGTCGGCGACGTCCTGCGCGGAGAACGGGTGCATGTTCGCGACGCCCGGTGTGGACGCGAACAGGTGCGAGAGCTGGATGCCGTCGAGGGCGTGGTTGTGCATCCCGTTGCCGCGCACGATCTCGTCGACGCGGTCGGCGGGAAAGAGCCCCTTGAGCGCGAAGGCCTGGGCCACGAGGAGCATCGGCGCTCGCTGCGTCTGGAGCTTCTGGTACTGCGCGTCGATCTCGGCGCGCGACACGGCGGGGCTGCTCACGGCGAGGGCGTCGGCGTGGAGGAGCCCTCCCGCGATGTCGGGGATCTCTCGGAGGAGGTTCACCTCGATGGAGGGGAGCTCCGCGCGGACGCGGGTCTCGAGGGTGAGCACGGCGCTCGCGCCCTGGCGCGCGTTGGCGTAGACGAGCGGGAGGTCGGCCTTGCACACGATCACGCGCTCGGTCGCGATGAGCTGCGCGGTCGACTTGAAGCGCTCGAACGCGTCGGTGAGGCTCAGCTCACCGGGGCCCGGCGGCGCCGCCGACGGTCTGGAGGGCTTCCCCTCCTGCTCGACCACCACCTCTACGGGCTTCTTCTTTCCCATCGTCGTCTCAACCTTCGCGACGGAGGCGCACAGAGGAGCCCATCTGCCCCCCGCCGCTCCGTCGCTCTCGGCTCTTCAAGACGGCCGGTGATGCGACACCTTGAGCGCGACGACGTCGATTCCGAGAGTCGCACATGGGGCTGTTGGAACAGCGGCGAGGA
>JBPOHC010000165.1:0-6796 GCA_052035985.1 Myxococcota bacterium
GTGTGACGCGAACAGCGCCACAAGCTAGTCTAGGATCTCGAAGCTCATACGGCCGAGGATGCGGTCGCTCGCCGTCGAGAAGTATATAGTCCCGAGGATGCGAATCACGCCGTCTGAGAGCGTCACCAGAGGCGGCCGAACAGGGCACCCGTCGGTGTCTTCGAAGTTGTTGAAGGTCTCGGGGCGATCCGGGCAGCGGTCCACGGGGTCGGGGATTCCATCGCGGTCGGAGTCGCGCACGGGGCAGCCGGGGCGCGCGGGGTCGGGCGATGTTCCCGAGGGCGTCGTCGGGCACTGATCGGCGTTGTCGGGCGTGCCGTCTGCGTCGGCGTCGGGGGCGGGGCAGCCCCTGCGCGTGGGGTCGGGGTTCGCGCCCTGCGCCGTGCTCGGGCAGAGGTCGGCGCTGTCGTAGACGCCGTCCTGATCGCTGTCGACGTCGGGGCATCCCCGCCGCGACGGATCAGGCCTGGGCCCTGCCGGAACCGCGGGACAGAGGTCGTCCGGGTCGAGCGCGCCGTCGTGGTCTGTATCGACCAGCGGGGGCGGGGGCGGAGGAGGTGGTGGCGGCGGGGGAGGGGAAGCCTCCGTCGTATGGAGCTCCGGCCTCGGAACGCGGAACGCGATCGAGAGGCCGAGGCTGGCCATGCGGGCGTCCTGCGGGTACGGGTCGGGCGTCCCGTCGGAGTACGCCTCGGGCTGCACCACCTGGCCGTACCGGAGCACCGGCCCGAGCGAGATCGCGCGTGAGACGTCGAACTCGAAACCGAGGCCCGCGTCGACCACGAGCCGACGGCGACGCCCCGTGAACGCGGTGCCGAGGTCGAGGTCGACGAAGAACCTCGTCGACGCGCCCACACGCGGCTCGATGTGCAGCCCGCCCATCGGCGCGAACACCCAACCCGTCCCCGCGCCCGTGGTCGACGGGAACACCCAGTTCGCGATGGAGACCTGCGCGGCCACCGGTCCGAGCAGCGTCACCGCGAGGCGCGCCGACCCCTGCGCCGCCACCGCGCGAAAGCCCTTCGCGTTGCCGTCATACGCCGACCCGTCGTCGTTGCGTTGAAACGGCGAGAGCATCGCGCCGACGGCGCCCTCGAGGCGCAGCGCGAAGCGGTCGATCACGCGGTCCTGCGCGGAGGCGATCGAGGGCGTCAGCGCCGCGACCACGAGCGCGACCGCCGCGATTGTCTTTCGTCCCTGGCGAAGCATCGGAGTCCCTCGTGGCCGGGGCGTCGATCGCCGCGGCGGTGCGATGGGTGGAACTGCACCTGCCATCCTGTGCCCCGGGCGGCGTCGAGCACAACAAAATCATCGGTCTGATAGCCCTGCGGGCGCACCCTTGACCGTCGACCGTGGCGACGCCTACCGTCGCCCCCTGAGGTCGCCGACGAGCCTGATGGCAACAGAAAAGGCCCCGCTCCCCTTGCGCTACGCGCTCCTCGCGGCGCTCACGGCCGCGCTCTCCGCGTGCAACGACGCCGAGTTCGGCACGTCCGTCGTGGGCGGCGACCCCCCAGACGCCGCTCGCCTCGACGTTTCTTCGAAGCCCGACGTCACCCTCGACGCGCCGCCCGACACCACCCTCGACGCGCGCTCCGACTCGACCATCGACTCCCTCGACGCGCCGCCGTCAGACACGCCCTCCGACGCGCCCGACGGCGCCCGTCGCTGCACGCGCGACGCCGATTGCACAGCGCCCTCCGCGGGCGTGTGCGACGTCGCCACGGGCGTGTGCGTGCAGTGCCTCCCTTCGAACGACACCTGTCCCCGCGGACAGTACTGCAACCCCACCACGCTCCTCTGCGCCGACGGGTGCCGCAACGACGACGACTGCGTCCTCCCCACGACGGGCGACGCGGGCGCCGATCCGAGGCGCTACTGCGACGTCGGCCGCCGCGTGTGCCTCGCCTGTCGCCGCGACGCCGAGTGCCCCTCGGGGCTCTTCTGCGCGGGCGGCGAGTGCACCACCGCGTGCTCCGCGACGAGGCCCTGCGCGGGCGGACTCACCTGCTGCGGCGGCGCCTGCGCCGACACGATGACCAACCGCGCGAGCTGCGGCGCGTGCGGGCGCGCGTGCGACCTGCCCAACGCGGTCTCCGTGTGCCGCGAGGGCGCCTGCGCCGTCGGGAGCTGCGCGTCTCCGTTCGGCGATTGCGACGGCGTCGCTTCCAACGGCTGCGAGGCCGACCTGAGGAGCGTCGCGAACTGCGGCGCGTGCGACCGCGCGTGCCCCGTACGCCCCCACGCGACGGCGGCTTGCGAGGCCGCCAGCGGCACGTGCTCGTTCACCTGCGACGCTGGCTTCGCCGACTGCAACGGGCGCCCCGAAGACGGCTGCGAGGCTGACCTCTCGTCCGACGCGCTCAACTGCAACGGCTGCGGCCTCCGTTGCTTCCTCGGCAACGCGACGGCGGCGTGCGTCCGGGGGCGCTGCGAGGTGGCCTCGTGCGGCGTGGGGTGGGGCGACTGCGACGGCGTCGCTTCGAACGGCTGCGAGGCAGACCTCCGCGCCGACGTGACGCACTGCGGGGCGTGCGTTCGCGCGTGCGTCGCGGGGCCCAACGCGCTCGCGAGCTGCGTCGAGGGGGGCTGCCGCGTGGCCTGTCTCCCCGGGTTCACCGACTGCGACGGCGTGGCATCGAACGGCTGCGAGGTCGACACGCGCAGCGACACGGTGAACTGCGGCGGCTGCGGCGTCGTGTGCCGCGCCGCGAACGCCACCCCGCGCTGCGCCGCGGGCGCGTGCGTGATCGGATCGTGCGCCCCGGGCTTCTCGAGCTGCGACGGTCGCGCGGACAACGGCTGCGAGGTCGACCTCACGTCGTCGCTGCGCGACTGCGGCGCCTGCGGGCGCGCGTGCGCGGGCGGCCAGGTCTGCGTCGGGGGCGCGTGCATGATCGACTGCGGCCTCCTCACGCGATGCGGCGATCGCTGCGCCGACCTCCGCGCCGATCCGGCGAACTGCGGCGCCTGCGGACGCGCGTGCGCCGCGGGTCAGGAGTGCGTCGCCAGCGTCTGCACCGTCGTGTGCCGCGCGCCGCAGACGCTCTGCGGCTCGGCCTGCGTGGTCACCGGATCGGACCGGACGAACTGCGGCGCCTGCGGCAACGTGTGCCCCACGCGCCCCAACGCGTCCGCCGCGTGCGCCTCGGGCGCGTGCGTGTTCGTGTGCGGCGGGAGCTTCGCCGACTGCGACCTCGCCGCGACCAACGGCTGCGAGGTCGACACGAGCGCCGACGCGCGCAACTGCGGCTCTTGCGGCGTCGCGTGCTCCTTCGCGCACGCCGCGGCCACGTGCTCCGCGGGGCGATGCGCGCGAGGCGCCTGCGACGAGGGCTACGGCGACTGCGACGGCAACCCCTCCAACGGCTGCGAGGCCCCGCTCGCCACCGACGCGCGCAACTGCGGACGCTGCGCCAACGCGTGCCCCACGACGTGCTCCGCGGGGGCTTGCGCGCCGGTGGTCACCGTCGACAGGCCCACGGTGATCAACACCCTCGCGGCTCCGGTGACAGCCGTCGCCGGTACGCGCGCGGCGATGCTCGTCGACGCGGGCCCCGCCACGATCGCGCCGGGGACGCGCGTCATCCTCCACCAGACGCAGGGCTCGGGATCGACCGCGGGCAACTACGAGTTCAACCGCGTCGTGGCCTCGTCGGGTCCGTCCCTCATGCTCGAGACGTCGCTGCGCTTCTCGTACGCGACCGGCACCGGGAGCGCCCGCGCGCAGATCGTCGCGGTCACCGAGTACACAGACCTCTTCGTCGGTCCCACGGGCCAGCTCACCGCGCCCGAGTGGAACGGTCGCACGGGAGGAATCCTCGCCGTCGAGACGACCGGCGACGTCATCGTGCAGGGCTCCGTCACGATGAACGGCCGCGGGTTCCGATCGCACACGCGCACCTGCGCCGTGCGGAACAACTGCCAGTATGGCTTTCAGGGCGAGTCGTGGACGGGCCCCGGCGCGCAGGTCGCGACCTCGAACGGCGGCGGCGGCGGCGGCGGCGCGCAGGGCCAGGACTGCGCCGCGGGCGGCGGCGGCGCGTACGGACCCGGCGCGACGAGAGGCTCCCCCGGTGATTGCAACGGCGACGCGACGGGCGAGTGCGCGCTCCAGTGCCCCAACGAGCCCGGCGTCGCGGGCGTCGCGTACGGAGCGGGCAACCCCTCGGGCAACCTGCACCTCGGCAGCGCCGGCGGCGAGGGCGGATCGGACGAAGACGGCGGCTATCCCGGCGCGGGCGGCAACGGCGGCGGTCTGCTGTTTCTGCGCGTCGGGGGCTCGCTCACGGTGACCGGCTCGGTGACCTCCAACGGCGTCGACGGGCTGACGGGCAACCAGTTCGCGTGCGGCGGACGCGGCTGCGGGATGGGCGGCGGCGGCGGCGGCTCCGGCGGCGCGATCCGCGTGATCGCGGCGCGGGCGACGTTCGGCGCGGGCCTCGTCACCGCGACCGGTGGCGTCGGAGGGCAGTGCACGTGCCGCACGATCAACATCGCGCGCTCGGCCCCCGCGGGGAACGGAGGCGCCGGCCGCGTGAGCGTCTCGGCGCCGTCGATCACGGGCACGACCGCCCCCGCCTTCGATCCGCTCTGAGGTACGATGCGCGGCGATGGACCCGCGCGCTCGCAGTCCGCGTGATGCCGACGCGTCGCATGAAATGCGGCGATTCGCAGCGAGCTGTTGTCCAATGCGGCGCAGGAACTCATGACCCAGTCGTCCAACCACCCGCCCACTGGCGAGTACGCGCGAGGGGCGACCCTCCTCGGACGCTACGTGATCGATCGCTGCGTCCGCCGTGATCGCCTCGCCTCGGTCTTCGCGGCACACGACGCGCAGAAATCCTTCGAGTGGTTCTCGGTGTGGTCGGTGCGCGGCGATCAGGTCGCGCACACGCCCGGCTCGCCCGAGCGATTCGCGCGCGAGATGGCCCGCGTCCGCGCGGTGAAGCACCCGTCGATCACCGAGGCGATCTCGTGGGACGGCGACGGCGCAGCGCCCGTCGTGGTGTCGGTGATGCACCGCGGGCGACCGCTCCGCGAGGTCATCGCGAGCGACGCGTTCCTGAGCGTCGAGGACGTCGCGCGCATCGTCGTCTCCGTGGCCGAGGCGCTCAACGCGCTGCACCTCGCGCGGCCTTCGATCATGCACCTCAACGTGTGCCCCGAGAGCGTGCTGATCGGCGACGACGGAGGCGTGTGGCTCGAGGAGCCCGGGTTCCTCCACGCGCTCGCGCAGGCGGGGTACCTCTCGACGGTGCAGGCCGCCGCGCACGCCCTCCCCGGCTACGTCGTCCCCATGGAGCTCCTGACGCCGCCGACGCCCGCCGCCGACACGTTCCAGCTCTCGGTGCTCGCGTTCGAGGCGCTCACGGGGCAGCTCCCCTTCGGCGCGGCGACGCAGGTCGAGCTGCCGATGAGCCTCCGCGCGCCGGTGCTCCCGTCGGTGTCGTCGCTCCGTCCCGGCGTGGGTCCCGACGTCGACGACGTCTTCGAACGCCTCTGGCGCGGCGTGGTGACAGGCCACCATGAGTCGTCGCTCGCGTTCGCGAGAGACCTCGCGCGCGTGCTCGGCGAAGACCGGAGCCTGCGCCCCACCTTCCCCGGCGGCGCGCTCCCCGAGTCGGTGCGCAGAAGGTCGCGGCCCGCGATCACGAGCGCGCTGCAAGACGACCCGAGCCGACCGCTCCGCGTCTCCATCGTTCACGGCACGCCCGACAGCGTCGACGAGGCCTTCGACGACATGCTCCGCGCCAGCGACGAGGCGGATTCGAAGGTCCCTCCGGTGATCGAGTTCGCGGCGCCGACCGAGCAACCCGAGGCGCCCGAGGTCCACGCCGCGGCGCCGTCCGCGCCCTCGCCGGTCGTCGACGTGACGCCCGTGAAGCCCACGCTTGTGGGCGCCACGGGGATTCGACTGTCGACGCACCCGCCGCCGCCGAGGCGCTCTGAGTTCCCGCTCAAAGACCGGCCTCCCGTGCACGATGGACCGACGCCGTCGGTGGGGTACGAGCGCATCAAGCTCATCGCGCCCGACGCCGAGGCGCACCCGAAGCCGCAGGTCTCCGCCGACTCGACCTCCCAGATCGAGCAGGAGCTCCTCGAGGTCCTCAAGCGCACCAGCGTACGGGGACGCCTCGGTTCGTCCGCCACGGCGCCCACCGCGCCGTACGCGGCGGTCTCGCCGACGCACCTCGCCGCGAGGTCGCTCCAGCAACAGGGCCGCGGAGAGCCGCACGACCCTGTCACCGCGCGACGCAAGGACGAGGTCCCGCCGCCGCCGAGCCACACGACGCGCCCCTCGACGACGACCACGCGACCGCGCGCGCCGCTCGCCTCCGAGAAGGTCGGCGCGAAGGAGCCGTCCGAGATCCCGCCGCCGCCGCGCCTGCCCACCGACGCTGCGGGGATGATCGAATCGACGCGGGCCTCGCACGCCAACGCGTCGCGCCCCGTCCGCTCCGCGGGGCCCGAGGTCTCTCTGGTCGAGGCGCAGCCCGAAGAGTCGGGCACCGAGCTCTCCACGCAAGACATCCTCGAAGAGATGCTCCCGGTCTTCGCCGCGCAGGCGTCGCGGCCTCCGGCGCTGCCGCCCGAGGTCTCGGCGGCCCTCCACGACGACGATCGCCACGCCCCCGCCGAACGTACGCAGATCGCAGGCTCGCCGCTGCCGCCGCGCCCGCCCGCGCCCGCCGCTGTGACGCACCGCCCGACGGCCGCCACGCCGACGCACACGCCATCGCCCGCGCACCCCGCCGCCGCGTCGACGCAGCCCGCGACGCCTGCGCACCCGGCC
>JBPOHC010000929.1:0-2773 GCA_052035985.1 Myxococcota bacterium
GTCGTTGTCGTCGCACGTCGCGCCGGCGCAGACCGACCACGCTGAGCCCTGTCGGCGCACGGTGATCAGGTTCGCGTCGGTCGCCGTGATGCCCTGGTTGGGCAGCGTCGACGAGCCCGCGTTGCCAAGCGCCGGGTGCGCCGTGGTGTACGCCGCGAAGCCGTCGTACCCGGGCGCGGTGAGCAGGATGCGCGCGCCCGACGACGAGACGATGTGGCTGCCCACGGTCGGGTCACGACTGCCCGCGACGATGACCCACGTGCTCGCGCCGGTGGGCTGCGTCGCCGCCGCCAGCGACAGCGTGTCGTTGACGCCGTCCCAGTCCGCGCCTTGACCGGTGAGCCCACCTGAGACCCACGCAGGACGTGCCGCCGCTGTGCTCTGCGAAGCGTCACGGCCGAGGCGCCCCGACGGGTCGACCTTGTTCCGCGCGAGCGCGATCGTGTCGTTCGCCGCTGCGACAGGCGTTGTGCCCGCGGTGTCCGTGTAGAGGTAGCGCCGGTCGGTGAAGTCGTACCAGTGCGACAGGCCGCTGTAGAAGCCCGCGTCCGCGCCGACCCACTGCACGAGCGACGCGCTCGAGCGCGTCGGCGCGTACACGGCCCACAGCGCGAGTTCCTCCGGCGAGATCGCGCGACGCACGATCGAGAGCTCGCGGATCGTGCCTGTGAGTGCGTTGAGGCCGGACGCACGGCGCCCGACGTACATGATGGAGTTCGCCGCGCCGGTGCCCGTTGGCGCGTTCGTGCGCGCGCACGTCTCCGTCGTGCTGCCCCATCGCATCGTGAGCCCGACGCTGTGGCCCGCGACGATCGCGAGGAAGCGAACCCCGTCGGCCGCCGTCATCGTGAACGTGCTCGTGCAGTTGTAGACGAGGTTGCCGCTCGACCCGTAGACGACCTGGACGCCGAGGCGGTTCGCGCTCGTGCGGAACACGCCGATCCCGCGGTTCGCCGACGAGCTGCCGTTGTTCTCGAGGATCTGCATCGCGGTCCCGTCCGACGCGAAGCCGACGTATCCGACGATGCTGAACGCCGCGGTCTGGTGCAGGTAGTCGAAGGCGTTGCCGCTGTTCGCGACGCTGTAGACGTCGGAGCCGTCGAACGACAGCCCGCCCGACTGGAGCGTGGGCGACGTGCCCGCAGCGCTCGCGACGATGGCGTGCGCGCTGGGTGAGAGGTCATCGACGCCGCCGACGCTCTCGCCGTTGTCGTCGGCGAGCGTGAGCCCCTGCCCGCTCGCCGCTGCGATCGGCTCTTGCCACAGGTGTGCCGTCGACTCGGTCGTGATGCGGAGATCAAGCCCCTCGACCTGCATCGGCGTCCACCCGTCCGTGTTGCGCGAGGGCGTCGTCTTGGTGATCGCGGCATACGTCGTGCCGTCATAGGTTCCGCCGAAGAGCATCGCGATCATCGCGTTCGCGCCGTCGATGGTCTCGGGCACCAGGTGCGGCGTGCTTCCGTTCGCGATGTCGTGCGTGATGAGCGAGCCGCTACGGTCCGCCATCTGCGAGACGATTCGTCGTCCCACTGCGACCGCGACCGACCCATCGGTGTCACCGAACAGGTGGCGGATCGTGGTGTACGGGAAGCGTCGCTGCGCGCGCCCGCCGAGCGCCGACTGGTAGCCGTACGACTGAGAGAAGTGTGACGGGAGCCAGCCCTTGCCGAGCGCGCAATATCGGCGCCCGTCGTTCCACAAGTAGTCGATAAACTGCCCATCCACCTCCGCGTCGGTGTAGTGGCACTGCCCGCCCGAGATCGCGGGGACGATGAGGTAGCTCGCGCACGCGGCCTGCCATCGCGCAGATCGTCGACCCTCGCAGCCCTCGCGGAGCGCACCGATCGCCGGGCCGCCCGTGAGCAGCACGCCGTCGAGATAGTCTCCGAGCCCGTATCGCGTCAGCGCGTAGGTCGTCTGCGCGGCGCCGCCGCTCTGCCCCGTGACGAGATAGATGCCGTCGGTGGGGACCAGCGTCGAGTCGTACGCGATCGCCTTCAAGAGCGTCGCCGCGCGGCATCCGCCACCGTACAAGGGGCCATCGGGGTAGCCGTCACCCCCGTAGCTCGACGAGCTCGGCGAGCCACGCCACGCACCGCCACCGGAGTTGTTCGCCCAGGCAACCTGGATCGTGCGGTAGCCCGCGTCGAGTGCGGCCTGAACGACGGTGTCGCCTTCGGGCGCCGACTCGTAGATCGCGGTGCTCCCTCCGCCCAGGAGGAACACGACCGCGCCGATCGCGTCGCCGCTCGGGTCCGTGACCTTCAGCGTCGCGGTGAGTTCGTCGCTCGAGTAAATGCGCTGCGCGTCGGGATCCCACAGACCGTTGCACGTGACCGACGCGAGTCGGCACGACGTGGTCGCGATCGAGCCCGCGCACGTGCCGCCTGTGCCCGCGATGTACGCGGAGCCCGTCGGGAGCGCGGCCTCAGCGAGCGAGGACGAGAGGAGAGCGAAGAGAGTGAGTGCCGTCGATAGTATTCGCATCGGCACACCTCACGGGTTGTACGTGCAGACGATGTCGTCGACGAAGCAGTCGAGCCTGAGGTTCGTTGCCGCGGGCCCCTGGAACGTTGGCTGAAGCACGCTGCCGTCGTACTGGGCCGTGACGCCCGCGGTGACGCCGGTCCAATCGGTCTGACACGCGACCGAGTTGGGCGCAGCGCTGATGCCGGTCGCGCCGACAGAGAAGGAGTACACGCGACAGAACGCGCCGCCGCCTGAGACCGCGGCGCCCGCGTCGAGTGCGGCCTGAACGACGGTGTCGCCTTCG
>JBPOHC010000703.1:0-2382 GCA_052035985.1 Myxococcota bacterium
CCCCGACGTCGAGCGCGCCTTCGAACACCCCCGCGACCACGACGCGACCGTCGGGCGAGAGCGCGAGGTCGACGCCCGCGGAGCGCTCGCTCGACGGCAGCGGGCGGATCCAGCGCACGCGTCCGCCCTGCGCGAGCCGCGCGACGAAGGCGTGGGGCCGCGACCGCTCGGTGGCGTCGTCGGGCGCCGCGTCGCCTTCGAGCGCGACGCGTCGGCACAGCGTCCCGGTGAGGTACACGTCGCCGTCGGGCGCGACGGCGAGCGCCCTGCCGCGCGCGTCGAGGCAGCCCTCGTCGTAGAAGCGCGCGTTCCACACGTGGGCGCCGCGCGCGTCGAACTTCGCGACGAAGGCGTCGAACTCCACGCCGTTGTCGATCACCGCGCCGTCGAGGTCCATCGCGCGCTGGTAGGTGCCCGTGACGTAGGCCGCGCCCTCGCCGTCGACGGCCACCGCGAGCGCGGTCTCGAAGTGAGCGCCGCCGTATTGCCGCGCCCACTCGACCTCGCCGCGCGCGTCGATCCTTGCGACGAAGACGTCCTTCGAGCCGCGGCTCGCGAGCGTCGCGGCGTCGACGCGAAAGCGATCGACGAAGCCGCCCGTGACATACACCGTCCCCCTGGCGTCGACCGCGAGGGCGGGGTGGAGGCCCCGGTCGACGCCGTGGAGCGTGTGCTGCCACGCGCGCGCTCCCTCGGCCGAGTAGCGCGCGACGAAGGCCCCGTACGCGTCGCGCCCCACGGCGTAGACGGCGCCTTCGGGCCCCCTGGCGACGGCGTCGAAGGCGTCACCGCGCGGCGTCGCGATCCACCGCTCCCACGCGACGGGACCGGACGCCGACGAGGGGCTCACCGGGCGCGCCGTCCTCGCGCCTCCGCACGCCGCCGCGAACACGCACGCGGCGAGCGCGGCGCGACCACGGTCTACTCCTCGGCCCCTCATCGCTCCTCCGTCTCGGGCTGGCACCGCACCGCCACGCGCCGTCTGCCATCGTCTGCGAAGCCTGCCATGGCGCCCGCAGCCTCGGACCTGAGGTGCAGCGAGAAGTCTCCCTGGAGCCGCTCGCGCCCGACACGCGCCGACCCGTGGTGCGGATCGAGCACGGCGGAGAGCTCGCGCACGCACCCCCCTGCTCGCGAGAGCTCGACGACGACGCGCCAGGCCCGCACCTCGCCGACGCGCTCCAGGTACATCTGCGGGACGTGATCCGCGGCGGTCGCGTACAGCGTGGTGACGTCGGCGGCCGCGGGCCGCGCGCACGCGCCCATCGTCCCGGTCCACGGAGCGACGGTGGTGACGGCGTCTCCGGTCAGCGCCTCGAAGCGCGCGCCTCGCGCGTCGCCCACGGAGAGCAATCCCCAGCGGCCCTCGCGACGCGCCAGCGCCGCGACGCCCTCATCGCGAACGAACACCCGCCACGCTCGCACCGCGCCGCGCGCGCTGAGCTCCGCGATGAGCATCGCCGAGGGGCTCGTCGGGAGGTGCGCCACCACGGCGACGCCGCCGTCTTCCGCAGGCGCGACCAGCAGCGAGCTCGGGTCCGCGCTCCACGCCGCGCTCGCGTCGAAGGGGGCGTGATCGAGCGCGCGCGCGCCCTGCGCGTCGAGCCAGAAGACCCGCGAGTCGGGGCGCTCGGTCACGACCATCGCCGCGCGGTCCGCGCCCAGGACGGTGAACGGGACCCGCCCCGCGCGGAGCGGCTCCTCCGGCGCGGGCAGCGTCGTGACGCCGTGGCGCCGTTCGGTCCACCACGCGACGCGCGCCGAAGCGTTCGCGCCCGCGCCGACCAGCGAGAGCCCCGCCACGCCGTCGCGCCACGCGGCGCGAATCGTCGGGCTCGCGGCGCGCCACGGCGAGGGCCGCGAGGCTCCGACGAACTCGCAGCGCATCCGCGTCGCGCGGAGGTCGACCTCGCGCGGCGGCGCCGCCTCGCCCACCGCGATGACCGGCGCGTCGCTCCCCGACACGACGTCTCGATCGAGCGTCGGGAGCGCGCCCCACCCGCGCACACGCACGCGATCACCGACGAGGCATCCGTCCGCGTCGCACGTGATCCTCCGCGAATCGGCGCGCTCCCGCGGGACGTGCGTCATCACGGTCTCCCACGTGCGCGCTCCGTCGCGCGTGCGCCACAGCGTCGCGAAGCCGACGTCGAGCGCGAAGCCCTGGTCTGCGTCGACGAAATCGACCGCGACGTCGCCGCCCGGCGAGGGCCGCGCCGAGAGCGGACGGCCAGCAGCGCCGTGCAGCACGACGGACTCGCAGCCGTCGGCGCATCGCTCGCCCGCGCCCGCGAGCGACCCGTCGAAGGCCCACCGGAGCGAGCGGATGTGCACCGAGGGGTCGTCGCTTCGCACGGTCGCCTTCGCGCCGCTCGCGGCGTC
>JBPOHC010000995.1:0-4606 GCA_052035985.1 Myxococcota bacterium
GACGAAGACGACGACGAGGGTGACGAAGACGACGAGGACGAAGAGCCTGCGGAGGGCGCGTCTTCGAAGGGCCTGAGCCTCGCGCAGCTCGTCGGCGTCGGAGCTTTGTGTCTCGCGATCGGCGCGATGATCGCGGGCGGCGTGGTCGGTGTGATCGCCGCGGCCGATGCGCCGAGAGTGAGTCCGCGCGTGGTCGCGCGCGCGGTGGTCACGCCGTCGACGTCGGCGCTCACGGCTGCGCTGGCGGCGCCTCCTCGGGTCGAGCCTCACGCCGCTGCGCTCCCGGTCGACGGCGGAGCGGACGCGAGCGTCGATGTGGCCGCGGACGGCGCGGTGATCGTGCAGGAGACCAACCCCGAAGACGTCGGCGACGGCGTGATGGACGACCTCGACGACGGCCCTCCGCAGCGCACTCCGTCACGAAACAGCGTTCGGCGCGCGGCCGTGACGCCGTCGGTAGGATCGGTCCCGACGCGCGGGCGACCGTCGCGGGTGGTGACGTCGGACAACATCCCCGAGGGCCCGGTGCAGGGCTACGTCGACGGGCGTCCCATTCGCATCGAGGTCACGCGGCTCGATGGAAAGCCCGTGGAGCGCCACACGGCGGCGGCCTATCGGCGCATGTACGCGGCGGCGGCGCGCGACCACGTGCTGCTGCGCATCGTGAGCGGCTTCCGCTCGATGGAGCACCAGCAGGCGCTCTACCGCGCGTATCAGCGGGGGCAGGGGAACCTCGCGGCGGTCCCCGGTCATTCGAATCACCAGAGCGGCCACGCGCTCGACCTCAACACGCGCGCGCCGGGCGTGCTGCGATGGCTCGAACGCAACGGCCGCAGGTTCGGCTTCCGCCGCACGGTCCCCACGGAGCCGTGGCACTGGGAGTGGTGGTGAGGAGGTCAGAGAGGTGAACAGACGAGAGAGGCGTTGCGATCGATGCGCTATGTCTCGTCCGCTTCGCGTCCGCGTCGCTCACGTTCCTCAAGCGTCGCGACGAGAATCGGAACGGTGAGGCGATCCTTCACGCGTCCTGCTGCGACCTTCAGCTCGATGAGCGTTCGTAGCTCGACCACACGCACGACCCCCGCGCCACGATCGAGGAGCTCCGATCGAGGCAGGAGCCAATCGTAGTCTTGGCCGTCGCCGATTTCGCACAGCACATCGATCGGTCCGAGATCGGTGTCGAGCAGCACATGACCGCGCCCCTGGAGTGCGGATGCCGTGGGTGGGAGGTTTCGCCGGTCGGCGCGAGCGCGAGCATGGATCGGGAGGAGTACGCCGAGCAAACGAGCGATGTTCTCCGGGGTCTTGCGGTGCACGATGTCGATGTCACCCGTGACCACGGGCGCGCCGTGCAGCACCGCGGCTGCCCCTCCGATGAGGACGAACTCGACCTCCGCGGTGAGGAGGGCGTCGATCAGCGCCTCGAGCTTGAACGCAGGCAACGCGCCATCTCCTGCAATGTGTCGTGCTGCTCGAAGGAGTCGCGAAGGCGCTCCCACGGGGCGTGATCGAGCGACGAGCGGATGAGCGTTCGATCGACCTCATCAACCGCGAGGAGGAGTTCGGGGTCGCGCTCCGCGAGCAACGCGCGAACTTCGGAGGACTGCGACTGCATCGCACGCGAGTAGACCACGCGGCTCGACGTCACACCAGCGAGCGGCGTGGAAGGCGCCTTCCGGTGGAGTGGAAGGCGCCTTCCGGTGGAGCGTGACGCTTCTCGCGACTCTCTTTCAGCGCGTGTGAGCGCGGCGGCGCAGCGCGGAGGGATCAGCCGCGTGGGCGCGAGGGAGCGCGGCGACGTCGGCGCGAGGAGCGCCAGGCTGAAGCCGAACCCGCCAGACACACCCAGCGGCGCGATCAATCGCGTCGAGGGAAACTCAGGCAGACCCGTCGGGGAGTTCAGGAACACGGACACCGCCGAGGCCCCGTAGATACGGCTGACAAGGAGGTCGCTTCGACCGTCACCGTCGAGGTCGTCGGCGGCCTCGACGTACTCGCGGTATCGATCTGTCATCTCGGCGGCCGGTAAAATCCGTGATGCGGTTGTCGAGACGCCCGTCGGGGCGCCGTAGTGCAGCGCGGTGACACCGTAGGGGGCGTCGCTCCTGCTCACCGCGAGGTCGCCGTATCCGTCTCCGTCGAGGTCGCCCGCGCCGACGGCGCTCCAGCCCAGGCGCCTGAGCCCGCTGCCGAGGAGCACGGCTGTGGGTGCCTCGTCGAGGCCAGACGGGCCGCCGCGATAGATGTGAATCGAGTCCTCTGAGCGGAGCGCGGAGCGGGGGTGATAGCCGCCCGTCGCCAGGTCCGCGTACCCGTCTCCGTCGAGATCACCCGCTGCGGTGACGAAGTACCCGAATCCACCGCCCGTCGACCCGAACGAGCTTCGAAGAACGCGATGCCAGTCCGTCGTGATCCCCGACGGTCCGCCGAGATACACGAAGACCCTGCCGGGCAGAAACGTCGACTCGTTGCAGGTCGAGCTGGCGCCCACCGCGATGTCGGAGTAGCCGTCGCCGTTGACGTCGCCGATGCCGGCCAGGGTCGTGCCGAAGTCCGATCCCATGGCGTGATCCGTGAGCGTCGTGGCGGGGGTGATCGCGAGGCCCTCGGGGCCGCCGAGAAACACATGGACGAAGCCCTGCGCGCAGACTCCGTCGCTTCCGTGCTGGCTGACCATGACGTCGGCGTACCCGTCGCCGTTTACGTCGCCCGCACCACGCACGCTCGCCGTGAAGGTGAACGTGCCATCCGGACGCACGACCGTACGCGGCGCGGTGGGGGTCAATCCGAAGTCCGTGCCGAGGTGAACGGTGAACCCCGAGCGGAATCCCGTCTGCGTGCCGACGATGAGGTCGGCGTGACCGTCGCCGTTGACGTCGCCAGCGCGCGCGACCGCGCCCCCGAAATCGGCTTCGCGCACGTCGTCCTGATGCAGGCGCCACCCGTCGGGCGATGGACCCGTGGGAGAGCCGCGGTAGAGAAAGAACCTCGGCCGCGCGTCGCCAGCTCCGCGCGCGGTGTCGGTGTCGCTGACCGCGACGTCTGCGAAGCCGTCGGCGTCGACGTCGAGGTTGGCGCCCGTCACGCCCGCGCCCGACGGCGTATCTCCGCGCGTCTCGACGCGAAAGAACCACGTGGGGCTCGCGACCGTCGCGGCCGCGCCGTCGCGGGTCGCGACGAGGCGCCAGAAGTATGTCCCCGGGTGCATCGCCGAAGAGGGTCGCCAGTTGTCGCCGGTCACGATCTGATCGGTCACGGCGACGGTGCAGGCCGCGTCGCGGTAGATCTGTATCCGCACGCCCGTCGCCGTCGGCGGGAGCTGCCATCGAAAGAGCGGCCTCACGCTGAGCGTCGTCGACGTCGACAGCGGCGCGATGGGCCTCGCCACGGGAACGCACGCGCCCTCCGCGCACCGCTGACCCACGGCGCAGACGTGTCCGCACGCGCCGCAGTTCGCCGCGTCGCTCGACGTCGCCACGCAGGCGTCGCCACAGCGCGAGAGCGGAGCGACACAGGCCGGGTTGCACGCGCCGTGTTCGCAGCTCCATCCCGCGGGGCACGGCCGACCGCACGCGCCGCAGTGGGCGGTCGTGGTGAGGGGGTTGACGCAGGCGCCTGCGCACTCGATGAGCCCCACAGGGCAGACGCAGGCGCCCCGGCAGACCTGATCGGCGCGGCACCGCACGTCGCAGGCGCCGCAGTGGTCGCGGTCCGACGTGACGTCGAACTCGCAGCCGTCGGCCGAGACGCCGTTGCAGTCGCCGGTGCCCGCGTCGCAGCGCAGGGTGCAGCTGCCCTCACGACACGCCGCGCTCGCGCGCGGAGCGGCGGCGCAGACGACGTCGCAGCGTCCGCAGTTCGCGGCGTCGGAGTTCGTGTCGACGCACCTGCTGGTGCCGCACAAGACTCGCCCCGCGGGGCAGACGCAGCGCCCGTCGACGCAGTCGCCCCCTACGCAGGCGTGACCGCAGGCGCCGCAATGGCGGGCGTCAGACCTCGTGTCGACGCACTCCCGGCCGCACGTGACGGCGCCTTCGCCGCAGCGGCACACCCCGCCGACGCAGGTGCTCCCGATGGGGCAGCGCACGCGACACGCGCCACAGTGGACGAAGCTCGCGGTGACGTCGACCTCGCATCCGTTCGACGGGTTCGCGTCGCAGTCTCCGCGACCGGGCGGGCAGGAACCCACGCAGACCCCGTTGGCGCAGCGCCGGGCGCCGTCGACGAGGGGACAGGTCACGCCGCATGCGCCGCAGTTCAGCGCGTCGTCGAGGAGGTTCACGCACGCGGCGCGGCACACGCTGAAGCCGTCGCGACACCCGCACGCGCCGCGGAGGCAGGGCACCCCCGCGCGGCACACCACGCCGCACGCGCCGCAGTTGACGGGGTCGAAGGCGGTGAGGGTCTCGCATCCGGTCGAGACGTCACCGTCGCAGTCTGCGGTGTCGGCAGGGCACTGCGCGGGGCAATGGGCGCCGTCGCATCGTGGCCCGGCGTCGTCGCGGGGAACGTCGGCCGCAGGCCCTGCGTTGCTCGTGCACCGCGCGAGCGCGGCGATCGCGAAGAGGATCGCCCACGTCGGGGGACGCGATCGACGACGCGAGGT
>JBPOHC010000255.1:0-1837 GCA_052035985.1 Myxococcota bacterium
GATGCTCGGGCCCGAAGGCACTTTCCTCAAGGCGAAGGGCTCGTTCAAGTAGAGGCTTCGCAGACGCAGCATCACCAAGGTCCGCCAACACCGCCGCGAGATTCGAGAGGTTGCTTGCAATATTGGAGTGCTCAGGTCCGAAAGCGGTCTCATCGAGGCGAAGGGCGCGTTCGAGCAGAGGCTTCGCAGACGCCGCATCCCCGAGGTCGTGATGAACAAGTGCTAGGTTAGAGAGACTGATCGCCACGTTGGGATGTTCGGGCCCGAAAGCGGACTCATCGAGGCGAAGGGCGCGTTCGAGCAGAGGCTTCGCAGACGCCGCATCCCCGAGAGCCTTCAGAACCAGCGCGAGATTCGAGAGAGGTTTCGCCACGTCGGGGTGGTTCGATCCGAGTGCGGCCTCTTCAGCGCGCAGTACACGCTCCAGGAGAACTCGCGCACCGACGTGTTCAGCGCGATACCAAAGGTAAAGCGCGAGCCGGTTGGCGAGCGCGCTCCACGCCCGCTCGTCGACGGTGCGGGTCGTCTTCACCAACTCTTCGATGTGCTGACGTCGAGCCTCTACGACGGCTAGCTTTGCGATGTCGACCGTCGCTGACATCCAGTCGCGCGCGCAGTGGAGCGCCCTTCGTTGAGTGGACTGCCACGACTCAGCATTCTCCTCGCGAGCCGCTGACGAGCGAAGGGTGAGGCGGACGAGGCGATGCAGATCGAAGCTATCTTCCCCCGTTCCCGGTCGGAGAAGTCCCAAGCCCTGCAGCGTCGCCGCCGCCTGCCTTGCTGACAGATCGTCGTCGAGTGCCGTCGCGGCAGCGGCCCACTCGCGGGGGATCGCTTCCGGCGCGAACACCGCCGCCCCTTCGAGGAGCCTCCTCGCTGGCGTGTCTCGCCCGGTTCGTTCGATTGACAGCTCGAGCGCCGCGATGGCCCCCCTCGGGTAGTCCCCTCGCGCGTCCTCCGCTTCGAGCACGCGTTGGGGCTGTGACGTAAGGAGCGACTCATACGCACTCCACGTCACGCCCCACTCGGCCACGCCTCGCGCCGCCACGTCGACCGCGACCGCGAGGTTGCCCAGCACGGTGTGCAAGACGCGACCGCGAGCGGCGGTCTCAGACGAAGAACACACCTGCCCTGCGATGCGGACCGCGAGCTCGCGCGCCTCTGCGTCGGTCAAGCTCTCCAGGTGCACAGCAGGCACGTTCCGCAGGAGATTGCGGTCCCTCGTCGTCATCAACACACGCACCGCGCCAGCCGGAACGAACGAGCGCCAGCCCGACGCCGTCACGTTGTCGAGCATGAGGAGCGACGGGAACGCGTGGTTCTGGAGCGCGAGCTTGACGGTCTGTGCGATCTCCGCGGAGGGCGCGTTGTCAGCCACGCGTTCGAGGATGCGCTTGAGCGGGTCGGGCGCGGCGACCCTGAGCTCCGCGGCGAAGACCACGAGCGCGTCCTCGGGCTTCCCTTCTGCGCGGACCCACCAAAGACCGCCGGTGTAATCGCTCGCGTGACGGTACGCGTACTCTAGCGCGAGGGAGGTTTTGCCCACGCCGCCGAGACCGTACACCTGTCGCGGCACCACCGACGCGACGCCCTCCGTCGTCAACGCGCGATGCAACTCGTCGAGTTGTGCGGCGCGGCCGACGAAGGTCGCGTTGCGAACGGGAAGGTTGTTCGGCGGCAACGAGGGCGGGTCGCTCGCGTTCCGTCGGCCTTCCAACGCGCGACAGAGGCGCTCGCCCTCACTCACCGCAAGTAACCGGTTCTCGCACTCGAGACGGTCCATCCCCGCTCCGAAGCGGCGATGCACCTCGGGAAAGTGGTCGAGGCAGAACGCGTC
>JBPOHC010000789.1:0-15005 GCA_052035985.1 Myxococcota bacterium
GGGCGGAGGTCGGTGACCCTCGGGGGAGGGATGCGCGACCCGTCGGGCGGAGGTCGGTGACCCTCGGGGGAGGGGTCGGCGACCCGAACCCCGCGGCGTCGCTCCTCGCGGCGGCGATCGAGGGGACGCTCTGAACCGCTTCACTCGTAGGGGTATTGAACGCTGGTCTGGAGCACGGGCGGCGCGAGCCTGGGGCAGTGGTCGCTCGTGGGGAGGACGCCGGCGCGCACGCCGGTGCGAAGGCCCTTGCGGGGGCTCGTGGTGGTCGTGGTCGAAGCGTTTGAGATGGGTGACGCGGTGATCTTCATGGCCCGAGTCGTGGCGCGGTTCGCGCGTTCAGACCACGAAAAGAATCTTAAACGGCGGCTACGGGACGAAGCTCTCGAAGCCCGCGGTGTTGCCGATGTAGACGCGTCCGTCGAGGTAGCTGAGAGCGCCCGAGCGGATCTGCACTCCGACCATGGACGGCGGAGCGTACGGGGCGAACGTGTACGGCGCGCCCGTGGCGGGCGCCGTCGTGGTGAGGATCTGCGCGGGGACGTCGTACGGATGCCGGTTGCCGATCGACGTGAGCGACAGCAGGAGCCGACGGGGGGTGCCAGGCACCTCGATGATGTCCCTCGGAGCCATGTAGGTCTCCGCGGTCGCGGTCACCGAACCTGACGCGGTGGTGCGAGACGTGTACGCGCTGCTCTTGACGAGGACGTCGAGGTCCGCAGACGTCGAGCCGGTGATCTCTGAAGCGCTCGCCGTCGCAGAGAAGTGAATGAGGCGACCGTAGAGGGATGGGTCCGCGGCGAATCCGACGAACACCTCGGCGCCGAGCGCGCGCAGCATGCTGAGATCGGCTCCGGCGACCAGTTCGTAGAGCACCTCGCAGCCACCCGTGGCGATGTTGTATCGGCGGATCTGGTACGGGCTCGACGAGCTGTCCCTCGCATAGAACCACACGAGCTTCGCGCCGGTCGAAGAGGTCGCGACGGTGACGAGGCGGGCTTCGCCCGGGCACACCACGGCCTCGGCCATGCTCGAATCGACGGACACCAGCCCGTGAGAGGTCGCGACGTACGCGACGTCTCCCGTGGCGCTCGTCGTGACGTCGACGTCGAGCGCGTCGTTGATCGTGCCCGTCGACCACATGCGAGGCGCCGCCCTCGACGCGTACACCAGTCGACCTGGGATACCGGGCTCCGCTCCGCCCGAGAGCGCTGCGAAGAGCGTGTTGACCCCCGCCGCGAGCTGGTTCACTTCGTCTCTGTTGATGGGTGTCGCGGGGTCGAGCGGGGCCAGCCTGGCCCAGGTGATCCCGCGATCTTCGGTGATCATCAGCCCCGCGTCGGAGAAGCCCGTGACGTGCGCGGCTCCCCCCGCCGCAGACACGATGCGCGTGTCGCTCACGAGCGTCGACGGACCGAACGTCCGATGGAAGTGATGGACCGCGCTGGTGTCATCCCAGAAGCGCGGGTCGGTCGGCGTGATGGTCGCGCCCGACACCGCGTCGATCACGTCTTCGAAGGGGTGCACCAGTTCGAACGTCGGCGTCGACACGAGCGGAAACCGCTGCGAGGTGATCTCCACCGTGCGGGTGTTGCCGTGATAGAAGCTCATCGAAGGCCAGTCTCGCGCGACGACCTTCCAGCTCCGCCCGGTGTCGTTGGTCAGCATCTCCCACATCGCGGAGTGCCCGTGATGCGTCTCGAGCCGGAGGGAGGAGTCGACCGAGTTCGGTGAGATCCATCCCGGCCACGACGCGTCGTGGAGGTAGAGCGAGCTGCCCCCCGGGTTGTGGTAGTTGTAAGAGGTCACCGCGATTCGGGTCGGGTTGATCGGCGACACCGCGAGCCCCGAGTACTGAACACTCCCGATCGCCGAGATCTTCGTGTCGGGGATGGTGTACCCGAACTCGGTGGGTAGACCGACGACCCTCACCCAGTGCGCGCCGAAGTCGGTGGATTGGTACACCCCGCTGTCGGTGGGACAGTCGGGTGAAGGCGACGTGCATCCTCCCGGATCGAGCAGCGTCACCGTGATCGTCACGGTGCCTCCGACATACGAGGTGCCCACGTTGCGAACGATGGGGTGAACGTACGCAGTCGGCGTGAGGCAGTGAACGGGGAGGTCGCTCGGCGTCGTCGTCGGACAGGTCGTGCGCGGATTCGACGCGACGCGGAGGCGCTTCGTCACGAGGGGCGCGCCAGGGGGCGAGACCGTCACGTCGGTCAGAGGGAGGATGTTGGGCGGCCCCGACTCGCCGATCTCCTGCCACGCCACGCCGTCGACCGAGGCCGCGCTCGCGTTGTCTGACACGTACAGGCCCATGTCGGTCGCGACGTAGACCCGATCGCGACCGGGCTGATCATCGAAGGCGATGTCCCATACCGTGGGTCCGACTCGCGAGGTGGTGCCAGCGCCGCCCACCGCCGGGTCGAGCTGAAGAGAGAGCACGCCCTCCCAGTGATCGCCCGCGTCCACGGAGCGAAAGAGCACCCAGTACGCGTTGCTGCGATAGCCGCCGGGAGGGTCCTTGTCGGTGTAGCCCGACCCGAGCCCCGCCCAGATCTGATTCGGGTGGTGCGGGTTCACCGCCACCGATTGCACCGCGTAGGTGAAGCCCTGCTCCGGCACGGTCGCACGCCCGACCCCCCGACAGAGGATCACGGTCGAGGAGGGCGTGCAGAGGCTCGGCGGATAGAACAGGTCAGCGTCGGAGGCGCCAGGGAGCTCGAGGTGTTCGAACGATGACGCCAACCCCAGGAGCCCTCGACGATAGACGCCCGACGTCGTGGCCGCGAAGAGGTATTGACGCCCCGCGGTCGGGAGCGTCGCCGCGAGGTCGCACACCTGCCTGGCGCCCAGGCCGCGCGAGAGGTTGGCGTACACGCCGGTGCTCTCGTTGAGCGACATGACCCCCGAGACGTCGCCTCCGAAGTAGAGCATGTTGCCCATGTGCTCGAGCGCCGTGATCTTTCCGCCCCCCGGCGGCGGAGCGAGCGCGGTGACCACGGCCTGCCTCGCGCTCATCACGCGATCGGGCTCCGCGGCTCCGCATCCGACCAGGAGCGCCGCCGTCAGCGCTCCCCCCAACATAGAGACTCTCGTCATGACTCACCTCGGTGCGCGAGCCTGAGCCCCCCGCGCGACGAGGTGCTCATAATGAATCTGAAAGTCTCTGCGCTCCGCAGCGCACGAGAGGCACCACACACCCAGCGCCCGCCCGAGGACGTCGATCAAGATCTTAAACTTTCTGTGCGCTCGGTCCGCCACCGGCGCCCGCGCTGCGATGAACCCCGTCGGAGAGCGACGACGCGGTATAGTGCGGCGCCGACTCCGAACCGGCAGACGACGATGACGACGACCGTTCGCGACGACGCTGCCATCGAGTTCGAACCTCGCGCCGACGCGCCCGTGTGGTCGCTCGTGATCGCGCACCACGGCGAGGCCGCGCTCCTCGGCGTGCGGCGGGTGATCCTCCGCGACGCCGCGCTCGACCTCGGGCGGACCTGCGGGGCCTTCGGCGAAGGCGCGCTCTCAGACCCGCAGGTGTCTCGCGTGCACGCCCGCGTCGAGGTCGACGCCAGCGGCGCGCTCACCGTCAGCGACCTGGGCAGCGCCAACGGCACCTGGGTCGACAACGAGCGCGTCGCCTCCACGCCCCTCCGCGAAGGGAGCGTGCTGCGCGTCGGTCCCGTGCTCTTCGTCGCGCAGCGCGCGCCGGAGACGTATCCGCTGCGACGCTCGGAGCGGTGTCCCGCCATCGCGTGGCCCACCGTCGATTTCGCGTCGCGGCTCCGAGCGGCCCTCTCTCGTCGGTCGATCGTCGCGGTGACGGGCGCCTGCCCCGCGGCCTGGCGTCAGCACCTCTCGCGCGTCGCCGAAGACCTACGTCTCACCGTGCGCGATCAGCCGTCGCTCGCGGCGGCGCGCGCGCGATCGCCGTCGGAGCTGTGCGTCGTCGCTCCGACCTCGCTCGACGGGCGCGACGCCGCCTCGCGGCGTGATGACGTCGCTCACGCGGCGGCCCTGGTGCTCGTCGGTTCGGCGCAGACCTCGGAGGTCACGACGCTCGCGATGCCTCCGCTCGTCGAGCGGATCGAGGACATCCCCTGGCTGGTGCGCGGAGCGCTCACGCGCGCCCTGGGGCGTGTGCCCGCGATGGACGCGGGGTTCGTCGCGCGCCTCCTGCTGGGCGCGTGGCCCGAAGACCTCGACGGGCTCGAGCGCTGGGCCGACGCCGTCGCGCGAAGGCCCGAGCGACACGAGCGCCTCGTGTGGCAGGGCGAAGACCTGTCGTTCACGGGCGGTCCGCGACGCGTCGCGAGCCTCGCCCCGACGATCGGCGCCGTCGACGGCGCCGCGCACGTCGCCCTCGATGGCTCCTGGTTTCGCGTCGGCGCGGAGGACGTGGTCGACCTTCGAACGCGCTTCGCCCTGGCGCGCGTGCTGCGCGCCCTCGCGCGGCTCAGGGAGTCGGCCCCCGAGAGCGCGCTCTCGATCGACATGATCGCCGAGGTCGGCTGGCCCGGAGAGAAGCTCGTCTCTGACTCGAGCGCGAACCGTGTGTATGTGGCCATCGCGACGCTGCGGCGGCTCGGGCTGCGCTCGCTGCTCGAGCGTCGCGAGGGGGGGTATCGGCTCGCGCCCGCCGTGAGCGTGACCCGCGGCGACCCCGCGCTCGTCGCGCGAGAGCGGGCGCTCGATGGAGCGTGACGCCGAACTCGAGCGGCGCCTCGGCGCCGTCATCGCGGGCAAGTACGAGCTCGTGCGAGTGCTCGGTCGTGGGGGCATGGGCGCGGTGTTCGAGGCGCGTCACCAGAAGACCGACGGTCGATACGCCGTGAAATTCACGCGCGCCGACGCTGGCCGCGACGAGTCAGAGCGCATGCTGCGCGAGGCGAGAGCGCTCGCGAGGCTCGACCACCCCAACGTCGTGAGGCTCGTCGATTTCGACGAAGACCCGCTCGGCGGAGTGTTCCTCGTGCAGGAGCTCGTGGTCGGACGGACCCTCCGCGCCCTGCTCGACGAGGAGCTCACGCTGCCTCCTGAGCGCGCGCTCGGGCTGCTGATGCCGATCCTCGACGCCCTCGCCTACGCGCACGCGCGCGGCGTCGTTCACCGCGACGTCAAGCCTGAGAACATCGTGCTCCGCGAGGGGGCCGCGGGCGAGCTCACGCCCAAGCTCATCGATTTCGGCCTGGCGCGCGAGGCCCACACCGACCCCTCGTCACCCGAGCGAGGCGCGCTCGTCGGCACCCCGAGGTACATGTCTCCCGAGCAGGCGTGCGGCCGCGAAGACGTCGACGCCCGGAGCGACGTGTGGTCCTTCGGCGTCGTGCTCTACGAGTGCCTCGCTGGGGTCGCTCCGCACGATTCGCCCGACGACCGCGAGACCCTCGAGCGCATCGTCTCCCGAGACCCGCCGCACCTCCGCGGGGCCGCGGTCGGCGTCGGTGACGCGCTCGCAGACGCCGTGATGCAAGCGCTCGTGCGCGCGCCCGAGGCCCGATGCCCCTCCGCCGCCGCGCTGGCTCGCTCGCTCGCGGCGCTCCCCGAGTTCGGGCGCGAACCCCAGGCGAGACCCTCGACGCCACGAGCCCCCACGCAGGCCCCCGTGCCCCCGTCGTCGCGGTCCGCGACGCCCGCTCGCCGCGTCGCGCTGTGGATCGCGCTCGCGGCGCTCGCCGTCGCCGTCACGGCGGCGTTGACGCGCGCCCCGGGCCGTCCGCGAGCGGCGGCTCCGAGCGCGCATTGGAGCTCCCCCGCTCCGGCGCCCGGCGCCACGCCGTCGCCGCCTCCCACGCCGCCGTCGAACTCGCCTCCGATCGTCGCGCGCTCCGTCGACGCGTCGCCCGACCGGGCCGCGACTGCGATCACCGCGCCCGCTCGAGTCAACATCAGACGACGCTCGCGCTCCTCCGACGCCGCGGTGCCGCACGGCGTCAACTCCGCCCCGATCGTCGACGAGATATGAGCCCCCGCACCTCCCCGGCCGCTCCCGCTCGCAACGTCTTCGCCGCGCTCGCGCTCATGGCCGCGCTCTCGGCCGCGCGTGTCGCCTGCGCCCAACCGATCAGCGCAGAGAACGAACGCGAGGCCGTCGCGCTCGCGCAGCGCGGAGTGTCTGCGCGCCGCGCCGGTCGCGACGACGAGGCGCTCGCAGACTTCGACCGCTCGCTGGCGCTCTCACCTCGCTCCTCTGTGCGCGCTCAGCGAGGCTTCGCGCTGCAGGCGCTGGGGCGGTGGGTCGAGGCCGAGCGCGCGCTCGAGGAGGTCGCGCGCAGCGACGACGCCTGGGTGCGGCAGCATCGCGCGGCGATCGACGACGCGCTCACCACGGTGCGTTCGCACCTCGCGTGGCTCGAGCTCGCGGTCGACCCGGCCCGCAGCGAGGTGCTCATCGACGGAGCCCCCGCGTCGCCGCGCGCTCCCGTGCGCATGCCCGCGGGCGTGGTGACCGTCGTCGTGCGCTGCGAGGGCCACTACCCCGTCGAGCGTCCGGTCACCTTGCGCCGCGGTGAGACCGCGAGAGAGACCATCGCGCTCCGACCTCGGGTCGAGGTCGCCCCGCCACGATCCGAGCTCACGCCCGCGGCCGCTCTGACGGCCACCGTCGCGTCGACTCCTCCCGTCGCTCCGTCGAGCGCGGCAGCGCAGGCGACCGCTCCGATCGCTGACGCCGTCGCATCGCCCCGATGGATCGGCCCCACCGCTCTCGCGACCGCGGGCGCCGTGAGCCTCGGCGTGGGCGGTGCGCTTTGGGCGATGCGAGACGGTGCGCTCCGTGAGCTCTCGGAGCGAGGCTGCGTCGAGACCGACGCGGAGTTCGTCTGCGACGCGCGGAGCGCCGACGTCGCGACGGCGCGCGAGCTCCACGCCGACGCGTCGAGAGACTCCGTCGTCAGCGTGGTGGCGCTGGTCACGGGCGGCGCGCTCATCGCCGCGGGAGCCGCGTGGATGATCGTCGAGACGCTGCGACGCGGACCCGCTCACCATCGCGCGAGCGTCACCGTGGCACCGGGAGGCGTGCGGTGGACGTTCTGACCCTCCGACGCGTCACGCTGCTCGGGTGCGCGCTCGCGGCGTGCTCGCCCAAGCCGCTGCGCGTCATCGAAGACGCCGACGGAGCCGACGCGAGCGACGCGGGAGACGGCGGTCCTCCCACGCCGACGAGCTGCGCGGCGAACCCCTCGCGGGCCGATTGCGTCACGGTGCCCGTTCGCCCCTCGGGGAGCTTCTGCATCGGCGTGCCGCTCACTCCGAGCAACGTGGCGTGGAGCGCGAGCCCTCCCGTCTGCGGCCTCTCGCTGTCGCCCTACTTCGTCGACGCCACCGAGGTCACGGTCGCGCGGTTCCGAGTCTTCAAGGCGCGTTGGGACGCGGGCTCGCTCCCCACGTCGATCGACGCGAGATTCGCCAACGGAGGGGTGTTTCACGCCGTGCTCCCGCCGCGTCTCTCGATGGACGATTGGAACCCCGCGTTGACCGGGTGCACGTGGACCGACTCGCCCGGAGGAGCGCGCGAGCGGCAGCCCATCAACTGCGTCTCGTGGGCGATGGCGATGTACTACTGCGCGTGGGAGGGCGGCCACCTCCTCACCTCGACGGAGTACGAGTACGTCGCTCGCTGGCGCGACGACTCGACCGGCGTCGGACGAGCGTACCCCTGGGGCGAGGCGCGACCGTCGTGTCTGCTCGCGCAGTTCAGCCCCTGCGAGGGTGACGACGGGCTCCGCACGCGCCGGGTGGGCTCGCTCTCCGCGGGCGCGAGCGGCGGCGTCTTCGACCTCGCGGGCAACGTGGCGGAGTTCGTCGCCGACGACTACGCGCCGTATCCGCTCCTCGAAGCGAGCGAGTGCTGGACCCGCTCACGCCTCGACCCGCTCTGTCATCCCACGTACGGCGGCGCTCACTTCGCGCGGGGGAGCTCCGCGACGAACCCCTCGGACCTGGTGATGTACACCTACTATCGCCCCGTCGCGATGAACATGGCCCCGTCGCCCGCGCGCGGGCTCCGCTGCGCCTACCTCGCCCGCTGACACCCGCGCTTCGACCCGCGATGCAGGCACCACTCCGGTGCGGCCTCGCGCCTTCATCGCGCAGGGTCGATCGCACCATGATCGACCTCCGGACGATGCTCGAAGAGGCCCGCAGCGGGTTCGGTCCGTCGCTGCCTCCGGGGCTCTCCACGGACCCACCGCGTCGATCGACGTCGTCGAGCTCGCCGCGTGCCCGGGCCGCGACGCGGGCGATCGATCGGGCGTGCGCCCCCGCGCAGTCGCGATAGTCTTCGCGCCCTCCATGGAAATCCCCAAGCTCTCTTCGGACAAGGTCTCTCCCGCCGCGCGCGACGTCGTCGCTGGCTTTCACCGCGCGGTCGTCGACGAGGTGGCCGCCGCCGTGGCGCGCGACCGCGTCGTGGTCGTCGGCATGGCGCAGAACCCCTTCGTCAAGAAGGCCCGCAAGGCCCTCGACGAGGCGGGCGTGAAGTTCACCTACCTCGAGTACGGGAGCTACGTGTCCGAGTGGAAGCCGCGCCTCGCGCTCAAGCTCTGGGCGGGCTTTCCCACGTTTCCGATGGTGTTCGTCGACGGCGCGCTCGTCGGCGGCCACGCGCAGCTCGTCGCGCTGCTCGCCGCCGGCGGGCTCAAGCCGTAGGGTCGTCCGGGCATCGCGAGACGGACGACACGTTGGCGCTCCGCGTCGTTTACACTCCGGCGCGTGCCGCGTGCGGGTCGCTGGTGCTGCGTGCTGATCCCCCTCCTCGCCGCCGCGCCATGCGCCGCGCAGGAGGCCGCCGTCTCCCTCGACTGGCGCGCGCCGCCCGAGTGCCCCGCGCGCGACGTGGTGCTCACCCGCGTGGCGCAGCTCCACCCCGTCGCGGGCGGAACCCCTCTGCGCTTCGAAGCGACCGCGACGGTGTCGCGCCGCCCCGGCGGCCGATGGCGCGTGCGCATCGAGACCCCGTCGGGCGTGCGCGCCCTCGAGACGCGCGCGTGCGCGCAGATCGCGGAGGCCACGGCGGTCATCCTCGCGCTCGCCCTCGATGACATCGCGCCGACCCCCGCGGTGGAGCGCCCCACGCTGCCCGCGACCGTCGAGCAGGTGCCCGATGACGAACGCCTGCCCGCGCCACGACCTCCCGCCGCGCCCACCCCCGCGAGGGTCGAGACCTCGCTCGGACCGCGGCTCTCGCTCGACGCCCGCGCGATGCCCGATCTCGCCTGGGGCGCCGGGGCCTTCGTCGCGTGGACGTGGCGGGCCCTTCGCGTCGAGCTCGCCCCCACGGTGAGCTACGCGTCTCGCGACGCGAGCGGTGCCAACGCGGGCTTCGACGCGCTGCGGGTGGAGCTCACCGCCCGCGGGTGCGCGATGACCGGCGGAGACACCCGCGTCGGCGCGTGCGCGGCCCTCTCGGGGGGGTGGCTCCGCGCGACCGCGTCGGGCGTCGCACGCGCCGACAGCGGCGACGCGCCGTGGATCGCCGCCGGGGGGACGCTCCTGGCCCGCCTCGGCGCCCGCCGCGTCGCAGCGCTCGTCGCGATCGACGCGATGGCCCCGATCGCGCGGCCACGCTTCGTGGTGACGGGCGCCACGGAGGCGTACGAGGTGCCCGCGGTCACCGTGCTCCTGTCGCTCGGCGTCGAGTTCGTGTTGCGATGACGGATCGCGCTCACGTCGGCCACTCCGCAGGGGTGCAGCCCCTCGCCACGGCCGAAGCGCGTCTTCCGCCGCCCGCTTTCGACGCGGTCTACGCCGAGCATTTCGCGTTCGTGTGGCGCGCGCTCCGCCGTTTCGGCGTGCGGGAATCACACCTCGACGACGCCGCGCAGGAGACCTGGGTGGTGGTGCATCGTCGCCTCGCGAGCTTCGAGGGGCGCTCGTCGCTGCGCACCTGGCTCGTGGGCATCGCGGTCCGCGTGGCGAGCGACCACCGCCGATGGCGTCGCCGAAAGGACCCGCACGAGCCCATGCCCGACGACCCTCCCTTCGCGGCGCCGGGCGTGTCACCCGAGGGTGCCGCGGAGCGCGCGCAGGCCGGGCGATGCCTCGACGCGCTGCTCGACACGATCCCCGAGGAGCGTCGCGCGGTGTTCGTGCTGACGGAGCTCGAAGGGATGTCTGCGCCCGAGGTCGCCGAGGCGCTCGGGGTCCCCTTGAACACGGTGTACTCCCGGCTGCGCGTGGCGCGGTCGGAGTTCGAAACGGCCGCGGCGCGGCTGCGCGGAGCGAAGCGATGAGCGAACTTTCCCCCGAGTCTCGAGCGCTGCTCGCGTCGCTCCATGCCTCGCACGACCCGCCGCCCGAGGCCGCCGCGCGCGTGCGCTCCGCCGTCGAGGCGCGCGTGACGTCTCCGCCGGTGAAGGCCCCGTGGCGGTGGATCGTCGGCGCAGGCGTCGCGGTGTTCATCGCCGCAGCGGCGCTCACGAGGCGCGCTCCGCAGGTGGCGCCGAGGCCCGCTCCGCAGGTGGCGCCGAGGCCCGCGCCCGTCGCGACACCTCGGGCGTCCGAGGTCGTGCGCGACGCGTCCGTCGTGACGCCCGTCGTGGCCCCCGTCGTGACGCCCGTCGTGGCCCCCGTCGTGACGCCGACCGTGGCGCCTGTCGCGACGCCGACGGTGGCGAGACCCCGGCGCGTCGAGGCCGACGACGACCTCGCGGGCGAGCTCGTGCTCATTCAGCAGGCGCAGCGGGCGCTCGCGCGGGGTGATGGCGACGCGGCCCTCGCGGCCCTCGACGCCCACGCGCGCGCACACCCCCACGGGCGACTCGCGGAGGAGCGGCAGGCGGCGCGAGTGCTCGCGCTCTGCGCAACGGGTCGCGCCGACGAGGCGCGCGCGGCGGCGACGCGGTTTCTGATCCGCTATCCCACGTCGGCGCAGGCGGCGCGCGTCGGGGGAGCGTGCGCCCGATGAAGGCCCGTTGGATCGTGGCGGCCACGCTCGCCTCGGGGTGCCAGTGGGACATCGTCGTCGGTCAGGTGCGCGCCACGGTCTCCGCCGACGCGACCGCGGTCGACGCGATCACCGACGCGCCGACACGCGACGCCGCAGACGTGACCGACGCGACCGATGTGACGGATGCGGTCGATGTCACCGACGCGACCGACGCGCGCGAAGACGTCGTCGTCGAGGAGCCGATGGGCACGCTCGCGGCGGTCTCGCTCGGAGCCGCGTTCACGTGCGCGCTGCGTAGCGACGGGAGCGCCTGGTGCTGGGGCGCCAACGAGCGCGGACAGCTCGGCGACGGGACCACCACCGATCGCGCGACGCCTCGGCGCGTCGGAGGGATCACCGCCGCGACCGCACTCGCGGCCGGCGGACACCACGCGTGCGTGCGGCTCCGTGACGGCAGCGCGTGGTGCTGGGGCGCCAACGAGCGCGGACAGCTCGGCGACGGGACCACCACCGATCGGCGGAGCCCCGCGCGCGCGCTCGCGACCGCGGTCGAAGCGCTCACGGCGGGCCGCGCGCATACGTGCTTTCGCGCGGGCGCTTCGGTGACGTGCGTCGGCGCCAACGACCGCGGTCAGCTCGGCGACGGAAGCAGCACCGACCGCGCCTCGCCGACGCCCGTGGCCGGGTCGTTCTCGGACGTCCGCGCAGAGGCCGAGGGCACCTGCGCCACGGCGGAGGCAGGCGTGCGCTGCTGGGGCGCCAACGACCGCGGTCAGCTCGGCGACGGGACCACCACCGACCGCGCCCTCCCCACGGCGGTCGAGGGTGCCGCAGGGCATCGTCTCGTCGCGGTCGGCGCGCGACACGCGCTCGCGCGGAGCCCCGACGGAGGCGTCTCGGTGTGGGGTGACGGCGCGCGCGGCGCCCTCGGAACAGGTCGCGCGGCGGTGGAGCTTCGCGCGACGCGGGTCGACGCGTGGGGGCGCTACGGGGCCTTCGCGGGCGACGGCTTCACCTGCGCGGTGGTGGAGCTCTTCGACATGCGCTGCGCTGGCGCCAACGACCGCGGACAGCTCGGGCTCGTCGACACGATGGACCGCGCGACGCCCGACACGCGCATCGTGGACTTCTCTCGCGCGGAGTTCCTCGACCTCGCGGCGGGCGACGCGCACGCCTGCGCGCTCGTGAACGACGGGACGCTGTGGTGCTGGGGCGACAACCGCCGCGGACAGCTCACGACCGGCGGCGCGTCGGTTACGCGGCCGATGCGATCCTGGCGGTAGCTCAGACGTTCGGCCTCCCGCATGGCTTCGCGCGGGGGTCGGCGTGCCGGGGTTCCGGAGGACCGTCACCCCGGGCAGATTCATGAGCGCCGCACCGGGCATTGCCCGGCGCTTGCGGCTCTTCTTCTTCCGTCGCTCGCCTGACGCCGGTGAACTCTTTCACCGGCCGCGGAGGCGGACGAAGAAGAGCCACACCCATGCCGACGTGTGTGGCCGGCCCGTCGCGGATCCGTCGAAAATCGATCGACGCGCCTCAGCGCGTCACCTTCGCCAACGCGCGCGCGAGGAGGTCGAGGGGGTACGCTGCGCGTCCGTCGAGCACGTCGAGGAGCGTGCGTAGCAGCGCTTCGAAGGATGGCGACACCGGCGGCTCGGCCTCCGTGTCTCCGTCGTGCAGGTAGGCGAACACCGCGCCGCCGCGGTCGAGCAGGAGCAGGTCTCCGTCGCGGCAGAAGAGCGGGATCATCGCGCCGTAGACCGCGTCGACGGGCATCGGATACCGCGTTTGCGCGAAGAGCGACTGGTAGTAGCGCGAGGCGTCGGCGCTCAACACGCCCCAGCCGCCGAAGTCGAGCACCGCGTCGCGCTCGCAGTCGAGCAGCGCGAGGAACGACTCGGGCTCTTCGGGGTAGCCCGACGGCGAGTTCTGATACGCTCTCTCGGTGATCAACCAGAGCGCTTCGAAGCCCCACCGTTTCGCGTCGCCGCTGCTCCCGCGTCGCGTAGTGGTCCCGAACCCCAACGCGGCCCCTGGCGCGGAGTCCGCGCCGCTCGTGGGCGTCGTCGTGACGCTCCACGACGCGTCGAGCTTCGACCCGCTCTTCCGTGAGTACGCGCAGGAGCCCGCGGAGGGGCGGGTGAGCGTGTGGGAGTGCAGCTCGACCGCGCTCGGCGCCCTGGTCGACGCGCTCCTCGGCGACCGCGACCCGGCGCGCGCGAAGGACGTGTACGACGAGCTCTGCGCCGAGATCGCCGCGGTGGACGCCGAGAGCGTGGTGTTCAACTGGGAGTGCTGCAGCGGGTGCAGCGACGCGGGCTTCGTCGACACGGCGCTCGTGATGCGAACGGTGGAGGTGCTGCTCGCCCGGGGGCATCTGCTCATGTTCTCGGACTTCAGCCTCAAGGCGCTCCTCGGCGCGTGGCGCTCGGGCGCCGCGGCGGGGTCGTTCGGCGCGTGCCCGCTGGTGAAGCTCGGGGAGTTCTCGTCGCGCTTCGAACTCCGCTTCGACGCGACCGCGCTGCAGACCTGCGGCTCCGCGCAGCTCGAGCGCGTCGGCGAGCTCTGCGAAAACGGCGAGGCCTCCGTCGCGGCCATGGGGGGCACCATCGCCTACGCCGTCGACGCCGAGGTCGCGGCGGGCGCTCCGTACCGCGTCGAGGTTCTCACGGTGGCTACGGCCTTCGAGGGAACGCCCGCCCTGGAGCGCTTTTCGGAGGCTCTGCGCGGCGGGCGCGTGTGCGTCGTCGGGTCGCACCGCGGGGCCGCGGGCCACGTTCGGGTCACCTTTCCCAACGGCGGCGCGATGTTGCTCTCCTGCGGGCACTGGGTCGAGCTGGTGAAGCTCGACGTCACCGCCGAGCGGCTGATGCAGGTCGCAGAGAAGACCTACGGGGTCGAGCGCTCCGCGAAGATGGCCGAGGAGATGTCCGCCGCCGCGCCCGCCGCGCGCGCGCAGCTCGTACAGGACTACGCGAGGCAGATCGTCAACCAGAACTCCCCGGGCAGGTACTCCAAGAAGCAGTGACCGTTGCTCGCCGTCAGCGACGCTCCCCGCTGACGACAGCGGCTCGCGAAGGCGCCCGTCGGCGATCTCGGCCGCCGCGTCGAGCCGCTGCGTGGCGCGCGCCGACGACGCCGGGGGAGAACTCCGCCCCGCTGCCGACGCCGCCGTGCGAACATCGCGCCCCGATTTTCACCGGAGCGCGCAGATGGCGAAGGCCCCCAAGGCACCGAAGCAGAACGGCCCCAGCGACGTCGAGACCGTGATCGCGTGCGTCGCGTCCGCCGCCCCCACGATGGGCGACGCGTACTGGCGCGGGCACGTGCTCATTCAGGCCGTGGGGCCCATCGCGCGCATCGCGGGCGAGGCGCGAGCCCGGTCGTTCCTCCCCTGGCTTGGGGGCTATGAGCCCGCGTACGCGCAGGCGCTCGCCAACCTCGCCGCGGGCCTCGCGCGCCGTGGCGAGACCGGGGCCGCGCGCGCCGCCCTCTCCGAGGCGACGCCCCTCATCGAGCGCCTCGACGGCGAGCTCGGCACCCTCGCCTGGTGCGCCGCCGCGCGCGCCAGACACGCACTCGGCGACGCCGCGGCCTGCGACGTCGCGCTCGCCGCCGCCGAGGACTGCGCGCGCCGCGAGCGGTCGAACCCCACGCAGCCTTGGCCCCACCTCGCGATGGCGCGCGTCGACACCGGGCGCCTCGACGCGCTGCTCGCGCAGCTTCGGGCGCTCCCGCCGACCGAGCACATCTCCTTCGACCTCGCGCGGGCCGCAGAGCGCGCCGTCGCGCAGACCGTCGCCGCGGGCGACCTCGAGGCGCTCGCTCGCTTCGCCGACTGCCTCGGCACCTACAACAGCCACGTCCTCGCCACCGGGCTGTTGAATGGCGTCGCAGGGGCCCTCGGCGCGGGCCGCGGCGACGCCCTCGCGCGCATCGTGGAGCGCTTCGCTCAGAACCCCAGTTACTTCAGCGGCTACACGGGCTCCGAGGTCGCGCGGCGCGTGGCCATCGCGGGCGACGTGCCCCTCGCGCGGCGCATCGCCGAGCTCACGCGCGACGGCCTCGCGCAGCCGACCCGCGCCCTCGCGAACGTCTTCGCCGACCTCGGCGA
>JBPOHC010000100.1:0-3602 GCA_052035985.1 Myxococcota bacterium
CCCGCGTCGATCTCGCGCGCGTGGAGTTGGGATCTGTTGGGATTCCCGGCTCGCAAGAACGCCTTGCGCACCGTCGAAGGATCGGGAGCGCCGATCGCCCTCGCGGCCTCGGAGTAGCTGCCGGTGCGCGCGTACACCTCGGCCGCCCGCCCGAGCTCTTCGGGGGTGAGTGGAGTGCCTCTGGGCATTGAGGTTACGCAGCCTGTGTTTCGAAGCCGCAGTAGAGCCAGCGCTCGAACGACTCGCGATCGACGCGGAAGCCTTTGCGGCCACGGCGCCCGGTCGACGGACGGGTGACACGAGGGACGAGCGGATCGCGGTGCTGGAGCAACTCCCACGCGGCGCAGTAGCGCTTCGCGGTGGAGAGCGAGCACACGAGCCGGGCTGCGACGTCGAGGGCCGTCATGGTGTGGGTGAGGGGAGCGTTCCGCCCGATGGCGGGCGCACGTATCCCCTCTGCAACGAGGATGGTTTCTGAGCTTTATTCGCGCGTCAAGCGGCGGTGGCGAGCATGACGGAACAGATCGGTTCCGCGCGATGCAGGCAGGCGCTCTCGTCGACTTCTGCGTGCGGTCACAGCAGAGTCCCGATGCCGCGCGGAGTGGCTTCGCCAACCGCGATGTTTTGTCGCGGCTCAGGCGCGGTCGTCGTCGTCGAGGTCATCGGTCTCGACGGGCTCGATGCTCGATGCGACGACGAACGGCGCTCTCGCGGGGCGTGTGTACTCCTGGCCGATGACTCGCACCGTCCGCCCGAGCACGGAGGCGGCTCGCTCAGTGAGTTCGGCGTCTTGCAGGAACACGACGCGCGAGCTCCGGTCTTCGAACTTGAGGCGGAAACGCCCCTGGTCGAGGTCCGCGGCGCGCATCACGCCCTCGCGGTCGAAGTCGGCAGGATGCCTCCCCTCCTGCACGACGGTCAGCAGCCGCGCGTGCGTCTCGGGGCGCAGGCGCACGGGCCGCGGGCGCTGCACGACGCGTCCGCCGATCTCGACGGCCTCGAGGTTCCCGTCGGCGCGCGGGAGGAGCCGCAGCGCCTCAAGCGCCATGCGCGTGCGGGCGTCCCGCTCGGGCACCGCGCCGACGATCTCGTCGATGGTCTCGCGCTCCGTCGCGGCCCACTCGGCCACCGTGAGGAAGCGCGCGAAGTCAGCGCGGACCTCCTCCTCTGCGGAGGCGACGAGGGGGAGGTGCGGCTGCTTCGCGGACGGCCACTCGAGCGGCATGATGACCTGCGCTCCGACGCCGTTTTCGGGCACGAGGTCGAAGCCCGCGGCTGGTCGGAGCGCGATCACGTCCTCGAGCTCTTGCGAGAGTCTTCCCGGCTTGCCGCTGCGTCGCGCGACCCCTCGGAGCACGCGCCCGAAGAGCTCGTAGTAGACGCCGATGCGAGAGGCCGTGGGGAGGGGCCTCCCCTTGCGCACGCGCAGGGCGACGGTGAGGTCGTAGCGTTCGAAGGGGTTCTCGGGGCCGAGCTCGCCCTCGATTTCACCTCGGAACTCACGGAGAAGCGAAGCGAGGCGGCCAGGCTCTCCGTGCTCGCCCAGGAGCCCCGCGAGGTAGTGCGGCCCGTCGTCCGGGAAATGTCGTCGGAGAAACCCGTCGTACGCCTCCGCGACCTGACGAGGGTTGGTCTTCGCGCGGGTGGGCTGCATCACGAACTGCAACAGTTCCAGCAGGAGCAGGTGCTGAAGCTCCGCGCTCTCGGGGCTGCCGTACATCCGCGGCTCGGTCTCGATGCCCTCGAGCACACCCGTCAACCAGAGCCTCAACTCGTCACGCAACGGCGTCATCGCGACAGGTCCTGCGGATCGACGTCGACGAGTCGGTGGTGCTCCGGAGCGGCGAAGAACGTCGTGAGGTACGTCTCGCGGGGATGACCGTCGACGCCGGGGAGGATGTCGACGCAGCGCTGCGTCACCTCGACGGTGATGTGGTGCGACCACGCGAGGCCGGGCGGCGGTTGCTTGAGGATGACGAACCTCGCTCCAGGCAGAGCGGGCACGATCTTCCAGAGGCGCGCGCGCTCGTCGAGCTCCCTCGCGATCGGGAGGATCGACTTCGCGGCGTTCCCACATCGCCCGCTGTGCGGCGGGTGACGCCCGAGGATCGCTCGGACCTTGCCTCGTTGCTCGTCACTCCAAGCGATCGACATTCACAGCTCCGAGATGCGTCGCCCGCTGGTCACGTCTCGACTTGAGCGCAGCCCCAGGCGGGCGAGCATCGTACCTCGATCAGGTCATTCGCGTCTCGTTTCGACGTCTCTCGCCGAGCCCCGCTTCAGGTCTCCCGACCGCTCCGTCAGCGGTGGCGACCGCTCAGCGAGCTTCACGCGCGGCCCTCAACGCTTCGAGAAAGGCGTCGCTTCCGAGCCGCGTGACGATGCGCCATCGGCGCGCAGGATCAGGCGCTCGGGCGAAGATGGGCTCGGCGGACTTGAGGCTCCGCACGTCGACGTCGAGCACATCGAGCGGAGCGGCGTCAGTCGGCAGTGGGATCCCCGCGGAGCCGAGGAAGAGGTCGAGGAGCATCTTCGCCCGCTGCGCGTGACGGCGGTCTGACAGCGCCACGGGGGCGTCCGCTTCGAGCGCTGCGCGGACGCTCTCGGCGAGCCACGCGACACGTCGTTCACGGCCCAGCCGCGCGAGTTGAGAGGCCACCTCCGCGAGGTCGATCTGGTTCGCGCGCGCGACCAGCACGGGCGCAAGCGCCGTGACGTGGCGCGGTGACTCCGGGTTGCGCAGCACCGCGGCGACGATCGCCGTCGGAGACTCCAGCTCGCTCGGGACGATCGCTCCCGTGGGCGCGAGGTGAGCCGCACCGTGCCGCGCCAACGCGCTCTGCAGTACGGCCGTGGCGTCGCTCGTGCGCGAGGGCGCGAAGTGCTCGACGCCCACGTTGAAGAGCTCGAGGATCTCGAGGAGCTGCTCCGCCGTGAAGGAGCCGTCGCCGCGCTCGATCTGACTGAGCCTGGGCTGCGAGAGCTCGAGGCGTCGCGCGAGCTCGGCCTGCGTCCAACGTCGCTGACTTCGGAGTTCACGCACTCTCGCTGCGATGGACGCCCGCGACTCCATTGCGAATAGCGAGATGATCGCCCGCGTATATTGAAAAATCAATGCATGAATTGCAATTTCAATATCTGTGGGCGAAACCGCGAACTGAGAGCCCCTTGCGGATGTTCGTCTCCGCGAGGGACGCGCCCAGAAAGAAGGGGGCACATCGAGGCTACTCGCTCGATGCGGGGCTGCGTGTCCGCATCAGCCACACGTCGCTCGCCAACGCGACGAGCTCCCTTCCGAACGCCGCCCGTGTCACCCGCGGCGCGGCTCGATCGCGCGCGGCTCGCGGACGCCCGCTCCGACGCGGCCCACGCGGACTCATACGCTCGATCGTCGCGGCGGCCGCGGCCGCGTTCGCTCGCTCCCACACCGCGCGCAGCGCCACGTTGGCGAAGGCCATCGCCACCGCGTCACAGACCTCGCCGAGCGACATCGCTCGCGGGCACCGCGCCGCCATGAAGCGCAGCACGGCCGCAGGGATCGCGGTCGACGCGTGCGACCCGAGCGCGTTCAGCCTGCGTTGCAGGGCGACGGCGTGGCTCCA
>JBPOHC010000846.1:0-2219 GCA_052035985.1 Myxococcota bacterium
CCCTCTGCGCTGGTGGCGGGCCGCCAGCCCCTCGCCACCCCCTCCGCCACCCTTTCCGCCACCCCCCACCATCGAGAATTACCACTCCGCACGGGAAATTCGCGTGTGGCACATCGGACGCTACGACCGCGGCGCGATGAGCGTGAAGAAGACCGCATGGCACCCGCCGTTCACCGGGCTCTTGCAGGAGCGCGCGCCGCGCTGGGCGAAGGTCACGCCCGAGGTGCAGCTCACGACGGAGCCTCTGCGCGTCGACGACGTCATCGAGGTGTGAGCCGATCGCGTTCCCGACCCGAGCGACACGGGATCGACCCTGCGCGGCATGTGGCGCTTCGTCGTCGTGGTCGCGTTGCTCGAATACAAGAGCATCGCGTGGCCCCTGCAGCGCGGTGACCTCTACCGCCTCCTCGCCTACGGAATGCTCTGGCTGACCAGCCACCAGCGGCGAGAGCGGAGCAGCGACGGCGCGCGCGACGAGCGGCTCTCCGCGCACGAGGTCACGCTGCTGCTGGCGGTTCCCTCGATCAACGTGGCGCTGCGCGAGGAGCTCGACGATCTCGGCCTGACGCTTCCTCCATCGCGCGACGGCTATCACCTCGTGGAGCGCGCGATGCTCCCGCTCGTAGTGATCGACCTCGGTGCGGTGGCCGAGCGCGAAGACGACGACGTGCTGCGCGCCTTCGCGGGTCACCGCATCCGCACGCTGGCGGCGCAGCAATGGATGAGGCAGCATCAGACGCTACGGAGCGAAGTGATGGGAACACAGGCCACACCCGACCTCGAAGGCTACAAGGAATTCGTCGCCTTCATGCTCGACGGGCTCACCCCTGAAGAGAAGATGATGGGCCTCGCGCCCGAACAGAGACTCGCGGGCATCGCGCCCGAGCAGAGGCTCGCGGGGCTCGCGGAATCGGAGCAGGTGCTCGCGATGTCCGACGCGCTCCTTCGAGTCCTGCCCGAGTCGTACATCGCGTCGCTCCCTGCCGACGTGCAGGCGAAGGTTCGCGCCCGCCTCGCGCGCTGAACGCGCTTCACGACGCCGCGTGGTGAGCCTTCGCCCCGGCCTACGATCGCACCGCGACGCGCGCGCCGCGTGGCTCGCCGATCGTGACGCGCGCTGACTGGGAAGATGATGGGAAGCGGAGGGGACTGACGGACCGAGACGTCGTCTCTCAGACGGCGTACTCGCTCATGGGCGCGCAGGTGCAGAAGAGGTTGCGGTCGCCCCAGGGGTTGTCGATGCGGCCCACGTAGGGCCAGAACTTCGAGTCGCGCAGCCACGGCGCGGGGTACGCCGCCTGCTCGCGCGTGTACGCGTGCTTCCACTCGCCCGCGAGCGAGGCCGCGGTGTGCGGCGCGTGCTTCAGGGGGTTGTCAGCCCGGTCGCTGCGCTTCTCTTCGATCGCGCGGATCTCCTCGCGGATCGAGATGAGCGCGTCGCAGAGGCGATCGAGCTCCGCCTTCGACTCGCTCTCCGTCGGCTCGATCATCAGCGTCCCCGCCACCGGGAACGACATCGTCGGCGCGTGGAAGCCGTAGTCCATGAGCCGCTTGGTGACGTCTTCGGCCTTCACGCCCGTGAGCTCACCTTCCCGTCTCCTGGACGCATTTTTTCGCCTTCTGGGGCTCAACTCGCGCCGCAAGGAGCCCATCTCGCAGGCCGAGGGGTTCATCTCACGGGTCGTGGGGTTCATCTCGCGTCGCAAGGAGCGCGAACACGCGCGCTGCGAGCCGGGTGGAGCGAGCGGAGAGCCTCTCAGACGGCGTATTCGCTCATCGGGGGGCAGGTGCAGACGAGGTTGCGGTCGCCCCAGGGGTTGTCGATGCGGCCGACGACGGGCCAGAACTTCGAGTCCTTGAGCCACGCGGCGGGCCACGCGGCCTGCTCGCGGGTGTAGGGGTGCGTCCACTCGCCCGCGAGCGCGTGGGCCGTGTGCGGGGCGTTGCGCAGGGGGTTGTCCGTGCGGTGCATCCGTCCCTCTTCGATCGCGCGGATCTCTTCGCGAATCGAGATCAGCGCGTCGCAGAGCCGGTCGAGCTCGGTCTTGGACTCGCTCTCGGTCGGCTCGATCATGAGCGTCCCGGGCACCGGAAACGACATCGTGGGCGCGTGGAAGCCGTAGTCCATCAGCCGCTTGGCGACGTCTTCGGCCTTGATTCCGGCGCTCTTCTCGAAGGGCCTGAGGTCGATGATGAACTCGTGCGCGACGCGGCCCTCG
>JBPOHC010000111.1:0-2018 GCA_052035985.1 Myxococcota bacterium
GGGCAGCGGACGAGCGAGCGTGTGTGCTCGCACGGGCGACGTGCGTGTGTCGGTCATCATCAATCTCCGTGTGTCGCGTGAATCCGCTGCACCAGTCCGCGAGACCACGCCTCCAGCGAGGAGGGCAGACCGGCAGCCTCTCGACCACCTCGACGGCGCAGCGGAGTGAGTGTGACGAGGCCGTCGAATCGTGTCAGTCGCGAGGCTTCGTGGAACCGAGCGCTGCGATGAGGTACGTGAGCACGACGGCGACGGCGAAGAGCACATCGAGCAGGGCCACGCCGTTCACCTCCGCGTGAAACGGAAACCGGAGGATGACGGCCTGCCAGTGCGCGGTGATGAGCACGTACGACCCGCCCGCCGCGGCCACGAGCACGCGCCGCGCGCTCGGAAGGCTGATCATCCCCAGCGATCGCGCCACACGTGCCTCCGGGACGACGGGCGTGCGATAGGGCCCCGCGCCCGGTGCTGCGAGGTCCTTCGCGGCGACACGTTTCGCGCGTCTCGGAGGCACCACGACGAGCGGCAGCACCGCGACGACCGCCCAGGCCAGGAGCATCGAGCGCAGCCCCTCGATCTTCCAGCGGATGCACCCCGACCCCGCGAACGTGTCCTCCCACGGGAGCACGAGCTGCGGCCTCGGGAGGATGACGGTCCACCCTTGCGACCAGAGCCACCAGGTGCCCACGACCTGCGCGAGCGCGAGGATCACCCACGTCGAGACGGCGAGGAGCATCACGCGGCGCTGTCGACGGGCGAGTGCGTCGACGGCGTCGATCCACGGGCGAGCGTCGGAGTCATTGCGCATGGGAGCGTCCGACCGCTCGATGGAGTCGTGGTTCCTCTGACCTTCGAGGGAGCGCGCGAGCGCGCGCAGCGTGGCGGTGCCTTCACGACGGGAGCGCATCGATCGAGTCCTGTGGGGCTGCGGCGCGCGAAGGCTCGCGGAGGAGGTCGGGGCTCCAGAGCTGCGGTGTCGGGGTGCCCGATGGAAAGATCCCGGGATTGGCGGCGACGTAGCGTCCGAAGAGCCACGTGATCGCGGCGCAGACGCGTCGCACATCGGAGCGCCAGAACGTGAAGCTCTGCGCGTAGAGCACCTGCTGCGCCGCGCGCGCGCCGGGCCGGAGGTCGCTGATCGAGTCGGCGCCGTTGATGAGCTTCGAGAGCAGTCGCTCCAGGTGTTCGAGCGTCTCGCGTTGGAGCGGCGTGACGTCGCGGTCGTAGCGGAGCGGCTCGACGCGCGTGGTGTCGGCGAGCACGTCGCGCAGTGCGCCCGAGGCGCCGGTGACCACGCGTCGCAGCTTCTCGATCTCCGCGTCGGTGGCGAAGCGCACGCCGTCGAGCTTCGCGACGCCGGGGAGCGGGTGCGCGGCCTTCGCGCCTCCCGCGGCGTAGTAGCCGATGTGCGCGGGGCGACCGAGGAGCTCGACGAGCGCCATGAGGTCGCGCCACGACCACTCGTACATCAGGAGGTACCAGACGGCCGCGGCGAAGAGCCCGTCGCACGTGGGCTGAAGCCCGAGCGGCGACGTCGTGTGCACGAGAAACTTGTCGGGGTGAAAGCGCGTCAGCGGCGTGCCGTACGGGCCCGAGAAGGGGCTCTCGGGGTCGTCGGGATCGTGGAGTCGCAACGTCGAAGATTCGGCGTCTCCGTGCGGCGCCGCGAGCGAGAGGCGGCGCGGGTGGACGCCCGCGAGGTGATCGACGCGCAGCTCTCTCCCTTCGCGCGCCCACATGATCTCGTGCACCGAGCGCTGCCACCACACGGCCGCGGTGACGCCCGCTACGAGGTCGGTCCACCCATGCTCCGCGCGCGACTGCCAGTCGGTGACGAGCGTCGCGCAGGCGTCGGCGGCCTTCCGTGCGGCGCGCTGATTCGATCCCGCGCCCGGTCGCACTTCGAAGCGCGTCTCGACGGCGGACTCTCGACGGATCGAGAGCTGCGAGACGAGGTGCGGGTTCTTCTGAAGGAACTCCCCGCCGAGGTCGACCCACGGCTGCATCCACCCCTGGTT
>JBPOHC010000663.1:0-4055 GCA_052035985.1 Myxococcota bacterium
GGGCACGGCGACGGTCCCGTCAGAAGCGGCCGATCGATGGATCGCCGACGCGGGGCTCACGATCACGCGCAAGACCGAGCTCGCAGGCGACGGCGCGGGCTCGCTCGTGGTCGCCACGAAGGGGTGATCTCGTCGAAACGCTGTGGATAGCGGTCGGAGATACCAGCGGGTATCTCGCAACGCTGTGGATAGCGATCGGAGATACCGGGGGGTATCTCGCAACGTTGTGGATAGCCGTCGGGGATACCCGGGGTATGTCGTCGTGAGAAAATTATCGATTTGAGATGCCCCGAGGTATCTGGCACCTCGATCGAAAGCGCTCGGAGACGATCCGAAAGGTCTCGCGCCGCCTCGGGGTACCCTGCGTTCAATGCGCGACTCAAAGCGGGGCACTCTGATACGATGAGTAACCTCCTTCGAGGCTGTCGAGATGGCGCGTACGGACCTCATCCTCAACCTCGTGAAGTCTGGCGCCCAAGGCGATCAGCTCGGATTTCGCCGCACAGTCGAGGCGATGATCGCCGACGAGCGGCAGCGGCAGCACCACACCGTGGCAGACCGGCTTTCGGAGTTCCTCAAGGCCCCGAAAGGACCCACTCGACTTGCATTCGGCGACACCACCGGAGCGCTGATCGAGCAGACACCCGAGCGTTCGCTCGACGATCTCATCGTTCCCGACGATGTACGCGCAATCGTGCGTGAACTCGTCGAGGAGCAGCAACGGGCCGACCTCCTTCGCTCCTTCGGCATTGAGCCACGCCACCGCGTGCTGCTTGTCGGAGCACCCGGCACAGGCAAGACTTCGCTCGCCGAGGCCCTTGCGACGGAACTCTCGGTTCCCCTGTTGACGGTGCGCTACGAGGCCGTCGTCACCAGCTACCTGGGCGAGACCGCCGTGCGCCTCGCGCGCATGTTCGAGCAGGTCAGGTCACGCCCCTGCGTCGTGTTCTTTGACGAGTTCGACGCGATCGGCAAGGAGCGCGGCGACGAGCACGAGACCGGCGAGATCAAGCGCGTCGTCAGCGCTCTACTGCTTCAGCTCGATGCGCTTCCGTCGTACGTGGTCACCGTGGCGGCTACGAACCACGCGGAGCTGCTCGACCGCGCCGCGTGGCGGCGTTTTCAACTCCGCGTGACGCTCCCGATGCCTGACGAAACGGCCATCGCAGCATGGCTGACGTCCTTCGAAGCGCGCGCGGGGATCAGGTTCGGCGTCCTGCGCGGGCGAGTCGTTACGTGCCTCAAGGGCTTGAGCTGGGCTGAGGTCATCGAGTTCGGGGACGACGTGAGACGCCGCGTTGTGCTCTCGGGCGCGGAGGCTGAAGTGAGGGCGATCGTGACCTCGCGGCTCGCGCAGTGGGAGGGACGTGCCGCGACTCGCGGATGAGAAGAAATCGAGGGGGCCCGGACATGACTGACCAGATCGAGCGACCGCTGCTGCGGTTTCGACCGCACAAACCTGACACGTTGGCACCGAGCGCAAAGCCGCACGGGAGGACGCTCTCTCGCGAGAAGCGTGACGCTCGTTCCAAGGCGCTGGCGCCGAAATTTGAGGCGTTGGTGGGGGCGATGGACGCGCGTCGCATCGTACTTCGGCAGCAGGCTCCGCAAGCGCGCCCGGAACACGTCGTGGTCTTCGAACTCGACCGGTGCAACCTCACGAAGCTGTTCGACGTCGCGCGGGCGGGACGCCTCGAGTGGTTGCTGGACGAGGAGCGCTTCGGAGACGAAGCCGACGGAGACGACGACGAGGCGGCGACCGCGCGCCTCTGCCTGTTGTTCAGTTCGCAAGACGCGGTGGACGACCTCCTGCTGGCGTGGAGGAGTTGGGGACGGGGGCGCCTTCCAACAGGGCTTGGCCATTGGGCCGAAGTGTTCGAGGTGCTCCGAGATGTTCGACGCTGGGGCCGCGACGACCGCCTGCGCGAGTACGAGATGGAGGTTCGCTGGAAGGATCTCGTTGTGGAGGGGCGCACGGCCCCGTTCGAGATTGAGCTCTGGTTCCGCAAGGATCTCGCCGCACGAGAAGCAGCAGAGCGACGAGTGCGCGAGGCCGTGGAAGCGCTCGGCGGTCGCGTTCTCGATCGAACGTTGATCGAGGGCATCGCCTACCACGTCGTGCTCGCAGAAGTGAACGCCTCGCTCGTCGAAAGGTTGTTGAGCGCGGACGTTGCGCTCGTTCAGCTCGACGACGTCCACCGATTCAGGCCGATGACTGGCCCCGCGATCGCGCCGGCTGACGACGAACCGGCGCTCGTTGCGGTCGGCGAGCCTTCGCCTCCTTCGGGCACGTTGTTGCCGCCGTATGTCGCCTTGCTGGACGGGCTTCCGATGCAGAACCACGCCGCGCTCGCCGGGCGATTGCGCGTTCTTGATGTCCACGACCTTGAGCCTCTGTACGTGGCGTCACATCGAAAGCACGGAACCGCGATGGCGTCGCTGATCACCCGCGGTGACCTCGCCTTGAAGGAGCCTGCGTCGTCGCACGAGCTCGTCGTCGTCCCGGTCATCGCCCCCTCTGCGAGCGCGGGTGGCGAGGAACGAGCTCCCGAGGGACGCCTGTGGCTCGATGTCATTCGCCGCGCGATCGTAGAGGTGCTCAAGCTGGCTCCGACTGTTCGCGTCTTCAACCTCTCTCTCGGCGACGGGGATGCCGCGCTTCGTGACGGAATCAGCCCACTCGCTCGCATGCTCGATTGGCTCGCGTGGGAGCACCGGGTGCTTTTCATCGTGAGCGCGGGGAACTGGATGGATGACTTTGATGTACCGCCCTCGCTGGACATCGAGCGAGACGTCGTGCGCGTGATCTGGCGAAGTAGAGCGGAGCGTCGCGTGATTCCCCCCGCCGAGGGCGTGCAGGTGTTGACCGTGGGCGCCGCGCCAATCGACGCGACCGAGCGACATGACTCCCGGCGCGATCCCGAGTGCGTCAGTCTTCTCGAGGGCGACGTTCTTCCCGCCCCGTACAGCAGGAACGGCCCGGGGTTTCTTCGCTCGGTGAAGCCCGACGTGTTTCTGCCCGGCGGCCGCGCGAAGTACTGGCGCGGGCTGCTGGGCAACGGGAGATTCACGCACATGAAACGCGCCTCGCCCCCTGGGCAACTCGTGGCATCGCCGCGAGCCTCGGACGCGCGGTCCTGGGGCTGCGGAACCAGCAATGCGACGGCGCTGGCCTCACGCGCAGCTGAGCGCGTGCTCGCTCAGGTGTCGAGAATGGCCGAGCGCGCTCCGGCGGAGCACTCGCTACCCCGCGGAGGGGAGGCGTTGCTCACGCGGGCACTGCTGATTCATGGAGCCAGGTGGGTCGACGATGGCAAGCGTGTGCTGAAGCATCTGCGAGGCGAGGATGCCGTCACGCCGACGACGCTGACGGAACTCCTGGGGTTCGGCGTGACAGACGTTGATCGGGTCATCGAAGGCACGAAGGGGCGCGCGACCCTCTTTGACGTCCACAAGATTCGTCCAGGCGAAGCGGAACAATACGATGTTCCGCTGCCCGATTGCTTGCGGAGCACCGTGGAGCCACGGCGTGTCGTGGTGACCGTGGTCTGGTTCACGCCGATCCATCCCCGACACCGCAGGTATCGTTGTGTGGGGCTGAACGTCTCGACGAATCTGGAGGACTCACCGCTCCGAGTGTTGAAGCGCGGCGCGGTCGCCGGGAGCGGCCGAGGCACGGTCTTCCATCGCGTCTTCGATCGAGACAAGGGAGCGATCGACCTCGGCGCGCAGGACCGCTGCTCTGTCGTGATTCGTGCGTCGCGTCAGGCGCCGAACGCCGATCCCGAACTCGCCGTGCCGTACGCCATCGTCATCACGATCGAAACGGATGCGTCGGTGCCTCTTTACGATCAGGTCGAGGCGTGGGTCGAGAACGAACTCCGGGCTCGCGTCCGCTCAACATCGTGACTTTCGTGCACGCGGAATCACGCGCTCCACGCGGGCAGGGTGACCCTCAGCGTCGCGCCCTTCGCGGCGTCTTCGAAGCGCGCCGTCGCGCCGTGAAGCCTCGCAACGTGGGCCACCAGCGCCAGGCCCACGCCGTGCCCACGCGT
>JBPOHC010001126.1:0-11339 GCA_052035985.1 Myxococcota bacterium
CCGGCGTGTGGTTCTGGACGCTCCGCGGCCTTCGCGGCGGCATCTCAGGCGTAACGCCGGGGCCCGTGAGGCGCGTCTCGATCGCGAGCGCGACCCTCGCGGGCGCGCGGCCCTGGGGCGCAGATCCCGACGTCAACGGCGACGGCATCGCGGAGGTGTTCGCCGCGGCCCGGAGCGACGCGCTCTACGTCTACGTCGGCGGCGTGAGCGGTCCTTCGGTGCCGCCCGTCACACTCTCGGCCCCCTTCGACGCCACGGGCTTCGCGCGCTCGTTCGACTTCGTCGGCGACGTGAACGGCGACGGCTATGGCGACGTGGCCGTCGGCGCGAGCGGTTCGGACAACTTCTACGTCTTCCGCGGCGGACCGACGGGGCTCTCGGGGGCCGCTCCGTGGAGCGTCACCGGCGCGCGCGGAAGCGGCTTCGGCGCAGCGGTCTCGCCCGCGGGCGACGTCAACGGCGACGGCTACGACGACCTCGTCGTGGGGTATTCGTCCGCGGGTTCCCTGGTGTTCGTGCCGGGCGGCGCCGCGGGCCTCGGCGCGCCGGTGCGCCTCGTCGGCGCGTCGTATCGCGGTGGCTCTGGCGTCGGAGACGTGAACGGCGACGGCTACGCCGACGTGCAGTCAGGCGCCGACCTCTTCCTCGGCGGCGCGACGGGCCTCGACCTCTCACGCGTGCGAGCGGGTGCAGGCGGAATCCCCGCGGGCGACGTCAACGGCGACGGACTCGGTGACGTCGTCTGGGGCAGCGCCGTGCGGCTCGGATCGACCACGTTGACGGGTTCCGTCGTCGCGCTCCCCTTCGGAACCTCGGGTCACGTCGGGCAGTTCTCGGGCGACTTCAACCGCGATGGATACTCCGACGTCGTGTGGCTCGGACGCTTCGGCGCCGCGGTGGTGCCCGGGTCGTCGAGCGGTCCGACGAATGCGGTGGTCTACAACGGCCCCGGCTTCGGCGCGGTGGGCGGTTGGGCGACGCAGGGCGGCGGCGACGTCGACGGCGACGGCTACGAAGACCTCATCGACCTCGACGACAATGTGGTGCTCGTGCTCCGCGGCTCGGCGACGGGCATCGCAGCAACGACGACGTGGACCTTCGATGTCACGCCCGTGTTCGGGCTTCCGACGGGCGCGATGCCGTACCCCGCGGGAGACGTCAACCACGACGGACGCGACGACCTCGCCATCGGGACCTGGGACGGTCAGCTCTCGCTCCACCACGGGAGCGCCACGGGCCCCTCGGCCACCGCCGCGGCGCGCGCGACCTATCTACGCCGCGCTGGGAGCACCACGCAACACCTCATTCCTCACGGCGGCGGCGATCTCAACGGCGACACCTTCGGCGATCTCGTGCTCGAAGCGAACGAGGGCGCGTTGGCACCCTTCGCGGTGCTGACCTACGGCACCGCGACGGGGCTCAACCTCACGCCCGTGTGGCTGCCCAGGCCTGCCACGGTCGGACGCTCCGTGGTCATCGCAGGAGACCTCAACGGAGACCGCATCGCCGACGCGGCGCTCGCCGCGGGCTCCTCGCTCAACGTCATCTACGGACGCGCAGGCGCGGTAGACCCCGCGGGCACGTCGATCGCGGTTCCTGCGGCGGAAGTGGACGCAGCGGGGGACGTCAACCACGACGGCTACGCGGATCTCCTCGTGCAACCCACCCCCACGGCGACCGCTGTGATCTACCCGGGAAGTGCTTCTGGTCTTCGCGCCACGGCCCTCTCGACGCTCGCGACGGCGGGTGTGGCGACGCCGATTGGCGACGTGAACGCAGACGGGTACGCCGACATCGCGGTGACCTCCGCCGCGGGCGTCTCGGTGTACTACGGCGGCCCCTCGGGAACGGGCCCCTCTGAGGCGCTTCGCTACCCCGGCGCGCTCTCTGTGATCGCGCTCGGCGACGTCGATCGCGACGGCGACGCCGACATCGCCACCACGGGCTTCGAGATCTACTACTCGTATCCGGTGTCGCTCCACCGCGGCGGCCCGAGCGGCGTCGAGGCGAGCACGTGGCGCGTCTGGTACGCGCCTGCGGGGGCGATCATCGCGAGCGGCCCACGCGGCTCGGGAGACTTCGACGGAGACGGCGCCACGGACATCGCGTGGCTCCGCGACAATCAGGTCTTCACGAATCGCCTCGGGAGTTTCGCCAGCGTCACGCAGAGCCTCCCGACTGCGTCGGGCGTGATCGTGTACAACCTCATCCGGTGAAGGCGTTCACTCGGTCGCGCGAAGGGTTGGTGCCCACCTCGCGCGACGAGCTTATCGCGCGCAACAGGAGGGCGCGCAGGGGTCGGTCACGCCGTGGGTGTCGACGGACATGTTCGGGTCGGGCGAGCTCACGCGAATGGGCCGCGCGCAGACGGCGCCCGTCACCTCTGCGCTGGCGGGTCCTTCGCGCGTGAACCAGCCGCACGAAGCGCAGTCCGCGGACCTCGCGCCTCCAGCGCTCGCGCTCGGTGGAGGCGTCGACGATGCGATCGGCGCTGCGGCGCTCGAACATCCGAACACCAGCGAGGCCACGAAGAACACGACCGGAAAGGCGAAGCGAGCTGTCATCGGAGCGCTCCTGGGTGGTGCCCTCACGACGAGGGCTTCACCGCCTCCAACGCAGCGGCGGAGCGCCGCTTACACGGCGCAGCAGAGCGCTTCACCCGCCCCTCGCGTCACGTCGCGCGCGCGTCTCCGCGCCGCGCCTCCGCCCTCGCGCAGCGCAAGTTTTCGCACCAACTCCCTCGCGCTCCGTCGCTTTCTCGCGCGCTCCTCCCGATCGGAGTTCACGATCCCCCCGATGCTCACTCGTCTCGCCACGTCGCTCGCGCTGCTCGCGCTCCCCTCGCTGGCGACAGGCCAGACGTCGCAGGCTCCGAACCTGCTGTCGCCGCGTTCTGGATGGTGCAGCCTCACGGCCACGCCGACGCTTCGATGGCGCGGCGCGGGCGGGCTGGAGCACGTCTCGGTGTGCCGTGATCGCGCGTGCTCCGCGGTCTTCGACGAGGCCGACGTCGAGGGCGGCGCGTGGACCCCGACGACGCCCTTCACGCGCGGCGTGTGGTTCTGGCGGGTGCGTCATGCGGCGCAGACTTCGCCCGTGTGGTCGTTCACCGTGACCGCGCGGCCGGGCGGCGCCGATGTCATCGCTCCGAGATGCACCGACGTCGACGGCGACGGGTACGGCGACGCGCTCGTGCGGGGACTGACCGTCGCGCATCGGGTGTCGCTCCACTGGGGCTCTCGCGCGGGCTTCGTGCGGCGCGGCGCCCGTCTGCTCGCCGAGCCGCAGCCCGCGCGGGGCGCTTCGATGTGGGGAGACGTCGACCTCGCAGGAGACCTCGACGGCGACGGCTACGCGGACCTCCTGTGGCGCCACGCGTTCGTCCCCTCGCGGGCGCGCATGGCGCGAGACCCGCTCAGCGCCACGAGCCGCGACGCAGGGGCGGTGATGGTGTTTCGCGGAGGTCCGCGAGGGCTCTCCGCGGCGCCATCGGTCAGACTCGACGCGCGAGAGGGAGAGTTTCTCTTCGGCGCCGACGCCGTCCCCGCGGGCGACGTCGACGGCGACGGCCGCGGCGACCTGCTCGTGCGGTCGTTGCCCGCGAGCTCCGATCGCGCCCTCGGCGGGCTCCAGCTCCGACGTCGCCTCTTCGAACGCGGAAGCGCCATCACCGAAGGCATCGCGGGCCTGCGTTGCCGCAGCGGTGAAGCAGAGGCCGCGGCCGCGGGCGACGTCGACGGCGACGGGTTCGCAGACATCGTCGGCGCGTGCGCCGGCACCACCGACGGGAGACCGAATCCAGCGATCGTTCGCGTGTATCACGGCAGCCCCGACGGCCTCGTTCGCCCCGAAGACCTCGACGTCACCGCCGAGGGATCGATCGTCGGCGCGGAGGTGCGCGTCGCCTCGCTCGGCGACATCGACGGCGACGGCTACGGCGACGTCGCGGCGGCGTGGCGAGGCGTCGGCGAAGCGCCCGGCGCGGTGCTGCTGTGGCGCGGATCCCCTCGCGCGATGCGGGGCCCCGAGGCGCTCGCGCGGCCGACGTCCGACGCGTCGCAGATGGCCGACATGTTCGGTTGGGTCGCGGGGACGGTCGGTGACCTCGACGGCGACGGACGCGACGACGCGATGCTCTCGGTGTCTGACACCACGCAGGCGTTCTACCGCGGCGACCGCTTCGACGCGCCGCTGCTCTTCACGCGCGGAGACGGCGCGCCGGTGTCGTTCTTCGGCGTGCACCGGGTCTGCGGCGACGTCGACGGAGACGGCCACGCCGACGTGCTGGTGGGCGCCAACTGCGTCGAGACCGACGCAGACTCGGGCGACTCATGCCTGCGCCGCGAGCACTACCTCCTGCGCGGCGGCGCCGACGGCGTCTCCCCCTCGCGGATGCAGCCGGTCTCGGAGTGAGCGCGCTGCGAGCGTACGAGACGCACCCGCGAGACGCGTCGCGCGACGCCTCAAGGCGCGCCCCGGCCTCGCGCCCTGTGGCAGGATCGCGCGATGTCCGGCCCCGTCGCGCACCCTCTCGCCGAGAAGATCCTCTCGCTGATCCTGCACGATGACCGCGACGTCGCGCTCCAGGGTGTCGAGCTCGCGCGTTCGCTCGACGACCCCGACCTCCTCGAAGCCATCGCCGGGAGTTCCTACATCGACCCCACGCACGGCACCCTCGGCGTCGGGCGTCCGCTCTCGCGCATCGTCGACGAAGGGCTCCGCGTGCTCGTCGCGCTCCGCTTCGTGCTCGACCTCGTCGCGCACGCGCGTCGACCACCACCGAGCACCCTCGACCTCGCGTACCTGAACCTCGGCTCCGAGCTCGGACCGATCCTCGCGGACACGCCCGCGCTCTCGGCGCTCACCACCCTCGACCTTCGCCACAACGGCCTCGACGACGCAGCCCTCGTGGCCCTCGCGGGCACGCGTCACATCACGTCGCTCACGACCCTGCGCCTCCAGCGCAACGCCATCGGCCCGCGAGGCGCAGAGGCGCTCGCCGACGCCGAGCTCCTTCGCCACGTCACGACCCTCGACCTGCGCGACAACCCCATCGGCCCCGAAGGCGCCCGCGCCCTCGCGCGCTCGGAGCACCTGCGACACATCACCTGGCTCGGGCTCTACCTCCCCGACGTCGAGCGTGAGGGCGCCCTCGCGCTCGTGCGCTCCGAGCACCTCCGACGCGACCAACGCGCCATCTGGAAGGCCCGCCTCGAAGCCGCGCCCCCGGAGCCCCCGCCATGATCGACGACGCCCGCGCCCTCGACCTCCGCGACCGCTACCTCGCCGCGCGCGAAGGTCGCCTCGACGACGACGCCCTGCGCGCGCTCCGCGACGACATCGACGCCTGCGACGCGCCGCCCGTGACCCTCCTCGAAGGGCTCGAGATCTCCCATCACCCGAGCGCGCGCTTCAAGACCCTGCGCTTCGTCGAAGAGGCGCTCATCCCCGAGGCGCATCGACACCGCTTCGCGCACCCGTCGCCCGACGCCCCCACGCTCGTCGCCACCTTTGCCGACCCGGTGGAGCTGCACTTTCGCACCTTCGAGAACATCCTCCCCCTCGACCGACTCCTCGACGCGTTCGACGACGTCGCCGTCTCGGGCCTCACCCGCGTCGCCCCCGAGGTCGACGCGTGGACCTTCTCGCTCCAGCTCTCCCACGAAGCGCGCGCGCAGCTCTCGCGCCTCGACGCGCTCGGGCTCTACGTCGAGCCCCTCAACGCCGTCTCGCGCGGCGGGAGGCGCTTCATCTTTCACGCCGCGGCCCTCGCGCACGCGCTCACCGAGGCCCTCCGCCCGATCGCCTCGACGATCGTGCCCGGTTGGCTCTGGGGTCAGTCTTTTCACGTCAACCCGGTGTTCCGCTGCAACCGCTTCGAGCCCGGCGACGCGCCCTTTCGACGGCACCACGACGCGCCCTACCACGACCCCGCGCAGCGCCACATCTCGCACCACACACTCCTCCTCTACCTCACTGGAGGCCGCGGAGACCCCGCGCTCTCGATCGACGACGCGCGCATCGACGCGCTCGCGCCCCTCACCGGCGCGCTCTTCGACCAGCGCTACGCGCACGAGGGCGCCGCCTACCTCGACGGACCGAAGGTCTTTCTCCGCACCGAGCTCGTCTTCGAGCAAGAAGACTGCGACGAGAGCCCCGACGTCGCGCGCCTCTTCGCGTCGGCGTGTTACCTGGCGAGCCTCCACACCGTGCTGCCAGAGCTCGCGCGCTTCACCGACGACCGCTTCGACCTCGTCGCGCGGGCCCACCACGAGGGCCTCCCCCGCGGCGAGGCGCCCGAAGAGGTCTTCGTCCACACGCGCTTTCGCGGCGTCGACTACGTCGCGAACGGCTTCGATTTCTGGTTCCGCGCGGGTCAGCGACCCCTCATCGAGTGCGCCGCGCTCGCGCTCCTCGACTACCTCAACTGCCGCGTCGACGGTCGAGCCTTCCGCGCGCAGTGCGAGCACGTCGCGGTGCGCGGCCGGCGAGACTCCGCGTGGATCCCGCGCTTTCTCGCCGACCGCGCGCGCGCCGTCGCGTCGCCCTTCGAGACCGCCGAGACCTTCGACATCGAGGGGCTCTTTCCGCCCCACGACGAGCCCGAGTGGCCTTCGAAGTGCGGCGACCACGACCTCGACTTCGACGCCTCGCGCAGCGGCGACGTCATCAACACATGCGCCACCGCGCAGGAAGACGCGCGCGAAGACCTCCTCCGCGCGTCGGTGTTCGTGATGGGCGACGCGCTCGTGCTCAACCCCTCGCGCTTCGTCGTGCGCGACGGCCGGATCCACGTCCTCTCGACACAGCGGCTCGCGCCGATTCATTTCGCGGGCGGTCACAACTGCGTCCACCACGTCGACACGGAGCGTTACCTCGCGCCCGACGTCGTCGCGACGCTGCCCTTCGAACTCGTGCCGCCGATTCTCTTCACCGAGCGCGAGGGCTGCTACCACCTCATGCTCGACCTCTTTCGCAACGGCTGGATGGCCTCGTACCTCGACGAGACCGTCACCATCCCACGCATCCAGCGCTGACGGCGCCGCTCACCCTTCGGCGACGAAGGCGTAGGCGCGGTCGTGCACGTACACGAGTCGGCGGGCCTCGAGGTAGCGCGCGTCGTGGAGGCGCCCCGCGCGCACGTAGCCCGTCTGCCCCGTCTTTACGCGGGCGCGGTGGGACCGAGGTCACGGCCTCGACGAGCACATCTCGAGCGCGGCGTAGGCCGGCACGGCTTCGCGGATGCACGTTTGGAAGCCCGACACGCACGCGGTGAGCTCCGACGGCAGGCGCGAGAGGCAGGGCGTGATGGCCGTGAGCGTGGCGTCGTCGAAGAGCCCGACGATGCCCGAGAGGATCTGCGCGGCGGTCGTCGACGCGATGCATGCGTCGACCGTCGCGCTGAGAGAGCCGCTCACCGCGGGGCAGGCGGTGCAGATGGCGCGGAGCAAGGCCGTGAAGGCCGGCGAAGGTGCGGCCATCGGAGGGCTGCACGACCCCGCGTCACAGCCGCGCGCGCTGCACGCTTCGAGGGCGTCGACGACCTCGGGCCGCGAGCGCTCGCAGATGCCCATCGACGCGTTGAGCTCGCACTCCGAGGCCGACCCGCACGCGCGCGTCCGCGTGAGGATGCGCTGGCACTGGGCCGCCCGCCCGCCGCCCGAGGTCATCGCATCGCGCGCAGGCGTTGAATCACTCGCAGGCGTCGCGTCAGACGGGGTCGCGCCGCCGTCGCCGCCGCCGCCACCACCACCGTTCGCAGGTCCACAGGCCGAGAGAACGAGCGCGCACGCCACCAGAATCCGACCGTCGATCATGGGTCTCACCTCGACGGCGCCCCATTGCAGCAGGCATTCCACGCGAAGGCAGGCGAATTCGTCGAGGGACTGGCGCTGCGTGACGACAGCGCCCGTGAAGATTCGGCCCACGGCGCGAGCGCGGGCTTCACTCGCCCTCGCAGAGAGGCGCTTCAGCGCGCGCGCATGCCCGTCCTGGCGAGCGCCGCGCCGGGGGGTCGTCGAGACGAGCTTCGCAGTCTGAGCGATCTGTCCACTCCTGCAGTACGACGAGGAGGCATACCGTCGAGGGAATCTTGGGAGGCGCATCGTTGCTCGTGTCACGCGAAACACGGTTGCGGACAGTGGCGCGGCGAGGTGTGGTTCAGATCGCAACGCCTTGCTCGACCGGGTTTGTGTCGGCGTGATCGCCCACGATCACGGCGTCACGAGGAGCGAGAGACCGCGCGGAACCGATGGTCCGCAACGACACTCCGCGTGATGGGAGCTACTTCGCCATGGCTGGCGCGCATTGGCGCTCGACGGAATCCACCGATGGGTTGCGGTGGGCGCGATACCTTCGCCGCCATCATGCGCGACGCGCTTCGAATCGTGCTGGTGACCTCCCTCGCGCTCTCGTGTCGACGCGCCCCTGCGGCGCGCCCGGATGCGTCGGCGGGAGCCGCGGGCGTGCGCGATGCGACGCGCGATGCTCTGCTGGATCACGTCGATGCGCCGACGGACGTCACGGTCACGCGGCACTTCGAGCGCCTCGACACCGCGGTGCCAGCGGGCCGCGATGGCGGGCGTCCGCGCGCGAGGCCCACGCGAAGGGCGCCGCCCGTCTTGCGCGGCAGCGGGCCCTCGACGGTGATCTCTACGCGCGCGGGGGCGCTGTGGGTGCGCGCGGTGAACCACGAGGCCGATCGCTTCACCGACGTGCTCGCGACGACGCTCGGACCCGATGGGCGCGCGTTCGGCGAGTCGAAGCTGCTGCGACGCACGACGGGCCCTCTGGAAGCCCTCTCGGCGAGCGTCTCGGGTGAGCACCTCTGGGTGAGCTGGATCGCCCTTCGCTCGGAGGACGGGGACACGGGCGGGCCCTGCGAGGTCGTGTCGGTGGCGCTGCGGGCGAGCGCCGATCTCGCGACGGTGGAGCCTCCGATCACGCTCGACGACGTGGCGGTGTTCTCGCGCTCGAGTGAGCAGCTCGGCGGCGAATGGTGGCCCGAGCAGGTGACGCGCGTCTTCGCGCGCGCGGACGGCGGCGCGCTCGTCGTCGCGACGGGTGGCCTCGACAGGGCGGTGATCTGGGGCGGAGAGCGCGTGTATGTCCCGGTGTGGAAGGAGTTTCGCATCGAGCCCGAGGGCGCGCACACCAGCGTGGCCCACTCGGCCTGTGCCGCCGTGTTGGACCGCGACGAGTTTTTCGAGCTCGCAGGGAGCGTCTACTACCTCATGACGGGCGGGCTCTCGGTGACCGGGAGCGGCTTCATGCGCGCGCGGCTTTCGAACGTGGGGCCCGAAACTCCAGAGGTGCCGCTCCCCGACCTTCACGATCAGCGCGATCTCGCGCTCGCGTGGACGGGTGCGGGCTTCGCGGCGCGCGGACGCATCGCGAACACCTGGGGTGACGAGCGCGAGTGGCCAGGCTTCGCGCGCTTCGACTCGCTCGGCGCGATTCGTACACCCGTCACGCCCAACCCCTACGGATTGCCCGCAGCCGACGACCAGGCCGCGTGGACGCCCTACACGCTCGCGCCGCTGCGGTGCGTGGGCGGGCATCCCGTGGCGACCGTGCAGTGGCGCGCGGGCGGAGGCGGTTCGCTCACGCTCGACCCGACGATGGCCGAGCATCGCTTCGCCCTTTCGCGCTGGATCGCGCCGGGATCGCTCCCGCTGCCTCCGCGTGCGGATGGCGCCGCGCGCGACGACGAATCGGTCTCGCAGCTCGTGTGGACGGGGAGCGCGCTCGTGGGCCTCGTCGACGGCGAACTCACGCGCTGGACCTGCGCGCCGTCGGGCCGCGTGGCGCTCGTGCCGTAGGCCCGACCCCGAGCGCTTCGACCCCGATCGGTTCATGCCCGAGGCCGAGGCCGCGCGCCCGAAGCACGCGCACGTCCCCTTCTCGAGCGGACCGCGCGTGTGCATCGACAACCACTTCGCCCTCATGGGAGCGCCCCTCGTGCTCACCGCGCTGCTTCAGCGCGCGGACCTCTCGCTCGATGGCGTGACCGGGGAGGAGCCCGACGTGAAGGCGACGCTGCGACCGAAGGGCGGCGTTGCCGATGCGCGTCCGTTCGCGCCACGGCTTGGGGTCGTAGCGCGAGCGCTTCGCGCGTTGACGGGTGGAGTCAGAACTGGACGCGGACGGGCGCGAAGCGCGTGAGGTGGGTTCCGTCGCCGAGCTGACCGTACTGGTTGTTGCCCCAGCACCACACCGAGCCGTCGCTCAGGAGCGCGCAGGAGTGCGTCGAGCCGAGCGCGATCTGGGTGACGTTGTTGAGCAGCACGGGCGCGGGCGAGGTCACGGTGGGGGTGTCGAGACCCGTCCCCGTCTGCCCCGCGCGGTTGCCGCCCCAGCACATCACCTGCCCGCTGCTTCGAAGGGCGCAGTTGTGCGAGTAACCGCCCGAGATGGCGGTCACCTCCGTGAGGCCCGTGCTGCGCTCGGTGGTCGACGGCGTCTGCGTCCCGTCGCCCAGCTCGCCCTCGGAGTTGTTCCCCTGACACACGACGGTACGCGCGCCGGTGAGGTAGCAGTAGCTGAGCGCGTTCCCCGAGACGCCGATCACACCGCCGCGCGGGGTGTCCGGCATCCCCGTGGCGAGGTCGATGGTGCTCGCGTAGCCCCCTTCCGAGGCCATGACGAGCCGACCGCGGCCGAACGCGATCGCGGCGACTTCGCGCTGATAGAGGGCTCCGGGAAAGGTGCCCGAACCCCAGCACCGAACATCACCCGCGAAGAGTCCGCAGAGCTGGTTCCACTGCACGGCGATGCGGTCGGGCTCGACGTCAGGGTTCTCGCGGGGGGTCAGGCTCCCCACGGTGGTGCCGTCGGCGAACTGCCCGCCGTAGTTTTCACCCCAGCAGTACAACCCGCTCGACTCCGTCGTCGCGCACGCGAAGTTGCCCGCCCCGACGATCTGCACCGGGTTCAAGATCCCAGCGATCACGCGGGGGCGCGTCGCCGACGCCGTGCTGCCGTCACCGAGCTGGCCGACGTCGTTTCGACCCCACGCCCGCACCGTGCCGTCGGCCATGATCGCGTAGGTGCTGTCGCTCCCCTGCCCGGCGAAGATCGCCCGCACGGGCTGGACGAAATCCACCGTGGTGCGCGTCGTCACGTTGGGCCGCAGCGTGATCGGCACCGTCGTCGCGAAGCCCGGGATGATGGTGGCCACCGCCGGCTCGCCCACCCACGTCGGCACCGTGGCCGCGACGATGCTCCCGCACGCGACGTTGTAGGCGTTCGCGCGGAGGTTGTAGGTGCCCGCGGGGAGGTACCCCAGGTCGAGCGTCGCGGCGGCGCCCGGCGTCACCGCGAGGTTGCGCGTGGTGTCG